>JAUNCA010000098.1 GCA_030526775.1 Coriobacteriia bacterium
GGATCAGGCCCTCGTGGAAGTAACCGAACTCGCTCTCGAGCGGCTCCTTCACCTTCACGATCATCTCGCTTTGAGCCCACACATCGGCGGCGTTTTCGATGATGGTCGCGCCTGCGGCCAGGTATTCGTCATCGGTGAAACCGGAGCCCAGGCCTGCACCCTGCTCGATAAGCACCTCGTGTCCTGCATCGACATATGCCTTCGCGTTATCCGGCGTGAGGCCGACGCGGAATTCGTTGTTCTTGATTTCCTTCGTGCATCCGACTTTCATGTGTTTTCTCCTTGGGATGGGTATGTATGTGCCCCCTATCATAGCGCAGCGCACGACCTTCTGCATGTATGCCTTATGACCTGGGAATATACGCATTATGCATAGCGATTATTTCATTCTGGGCATTGGCGCAGCGCACGGCCTTCACCGTATCTTTTTCATAGGGAGTTTTTCGTTTGAAGAGAGGAGAGGCTTATGTCATTGCTTGACAGGAGCATCAAGCGCCGCGATTTCCTTCGGGTGAGCGCCGGTGCGGCTGCAGCTGCCGCCGTCATGGGCGGCGCGGGCACGGCTTTCGCCGATGAGCAGCCTACCGCGCACGCCGGATACGACGAGGTGGCGCACGATGCGGAGGTCATCAGCGGTGCGGGCGAGTGGCTGCCCATCCATTGCCATCAGAACTGCAATCAGATGTGCATGAACCGCGGCTATGTCGTAGACGGCGTGGTTGTCCGCCAGAAGACCGACGACTGGCACGAGGACAGCTTCGATTGCCCGCAGCAGCGTGGTTGCTTGCGTGGCCGCAGCCTGCGCCAGCAGGTGTACAACGCCGACCGCATCAAGTACCCGATGAAGCGCAAGAACTGGCAGCCGGGCGGTGGGGAGAACGCCCATGGCGAGCTGCGCGGCAAGGACGAGTGGGAGCGCATCACTTGGGATGAGGCGCTGACCTACGTGACCGACGAGCTGAAGCGCGTCTACAAGGAATACGGCAAGGAAGGCGTCATCTGCAATGGCTGGCGCTGGGCTCCGGGTTCGGCGATGCTGCGCAGCTTCGGCGGCGCCATCTATGACACCGAGACCGAGTCCTTCGGCTGCTGGGCCTTCCAGACCGAGGCGCTGGGCCTCTATTCCTGGGGCGACCATCCCGACATCATGATGGCCCCCGACAAGTACGATCTGCCCAATGCCGAAACCATCGTGCTGTTCTGCTGCAACCCGGCATGGTCGCAGCATTCCGCCATGTATTGGCTGCAGAACGCCAAGGCACAGGGCACGAACTTCGTGTACATGGGTCCCGACCTGAACGTCTCGGCTGCGATGCTGGGCGCCAAGTGGATTCGCGTGCGCCCCGGCACCGACACGGCGCTGCTGCTTGCCGTGATGTACGAGATGCTGCGCCTCGACGAGGAGAAGGGCGACATCATCGATTGGGACTTCCTGAAGGAGCGCACCGTCGGCTTCACCGCGGACAACATGCCCGAGATGGCCACGACCGACGAGAACTTCCAGGATTACCTGCTGGGCAAATACGACGACACGCCGAAGACCCCCGAGTGGGCCACCGAAATCTGCGGCACGCCGGTCGAAGACATCACCTGGCTCGCCGAGACCATCGGCAAGCAGCATAAGGTCACGCTGCTGCACGGCATGGCTGCTTCCCGCAACCTGGGTGCCGAGAACCTCTCGCAGGCCTTCATGACCATGGGCGCGATGGGCGGCCACTACGGTAAGTCCGGCCATGGCTGCGCGGCCATCTACACGTGGGATGCCGGCGACTCCGGTTACCGCATCATTGCGCATGCCGGCGGCGACTACGGTTACATCGACGCCCTTTCCGGTGGCACCGAGAACGGCACGAACAGCTTCATCGAGGGCAATTCCTGGTGGAGTTCGCTGAAGGAGGGCAAGTACATCTCGACCTCTGAGGCCACCTACGATGTGGGCTCCGACGCCTCCAAGTGGGAGACCGATGCCGGCGGTGCCGATACGGAGACCGCAAACGGCCAGGTGGTGAAGGCGGCGACCAAGCTGCGCGCCAACACCCCGACCTACCACAAGGCCAAGGAAATGCCGGTGAACCCGCGCCTGCTCATCGCTACGATGTCGAACTTCATGCAGAGCCGCGGCAACCTGTCCACGGCCATCGAGGTTATGCGCCAGGCCGACACTTGCATCTCCTTCGAGATCAAGATGTCGCTGACGGCCTCGTTCGCCGACATCCTGCTGCCCGTGTGCACGCACTTCGAGGGCAACGACGACGAGTCCTGGGGCGAGCTCTCCTGGCCTTCCCCCTTCGGCGATGGCAACGGCCAGAAGCAGCGTAAGGACGCGCTGCTGGCTTGGAAGCCGCTCGTGAAGCCGATGTACGAGGCCCGCGAGGAGAAGCGCGTGTTCCGCGAGATCATGGAGCGCATGGGCGCGAATCCGGACGATGCGTATCCCAAGAGCAATTACGACCAGTGGCTTGGCTACTTCCTGGGCATGCGCGAGCTTTCGCCCGACCTGAAGAAGTGGGAGCCGGTTCTGACCTGGACCAAGGAAGACATGAAGAAGTACCACTGCGACCTGTATCCGGCGCAGAAGGGCAAGATGGGCTTCGACGAGTTCATGGAGAAGGGCTGCTACGTCTGCACGCGTTCTGCCGACGATAAGCGCAACTACATCGGCTACAAGAACGACAAGCTGGGCATCGGACCTGATGGCGAGTCGGTTGTCGTGTCCGACACGGCGTGGCCGCGCCCGTCGGTTTCTGGCAAGCTCGAGATTTATTGCCAGTTCAAGGCCGACAACGTGAACAAGATTGGCCTGAACCCCGAGCCCATCAAGCCGTACGCGAACTATTTCCGCCCGACCCGCGGCTACCACGACACCTTCGAGGACTGGGAGAACAAGGTGAAGGGCAAGTACCCGCTGCAGGGCTTCACGCCGCACTACCTGCGCCGTGCGCACACCTGCTACGACAACATGCCCTGGACGCAGGAGGCGTTCCGCAACCCGGTGTTCATGAACGCCCAGGATGCTGCCGACCGCGGCATCAAGGCCGGCGACACCGTGATGTGCTACAACGACTTCGGCAAGATGCTGCGCAAGGCCCAGCCCATGGAGACCATCATGCCCGGCGTCGTCGCCGTTCCGCATGGCGTGCATTCCGTGCTCGATGAGTCCACGGGCGAGATTATCGACCGTGGTGGCTCCGAGCAGATCCTGTCCGACGGCACCCAGTCCAACTACTTCAACCAGGTGGATGGCTATAACAGCCTGGTCTTCGAGATCGAGAAGTACAACGGTCCCGCCTTGGTTGAGGACTTCGAACGCGGCCCGTTCCTGGCGTCTGGCGTTGACGATCCCAACCTGACGGACTACTACTGCGACCCGGCCGTCATCTATGAGGGCAAGAACTAAAGGAGGCGATGAAGATGGCACTAGGTTTTTACCTTGATATGACCCGCTGCATCGGCTGCCGCACCTGCCAGGTGGCGTGCAAGGACCGCCACGACATTCAGCATGCCGGCCCGCGTCCGCGCCGCGTGAACACCTTCGAGGCGGGCGTGTTCCCCGATGCAAGCATGTTCCACCATGTGATGAGCTGCAACCACTGCGAGAACCCGGCCTGCGTGGCCGATTGCCCGACCACCGCGATGCACAAGAACGAAGAGGGCATCGTCGTCCACGACGACAGCCTGTGCGTGCAGTGCAAGAACTGCATGATGGTGTGCCCGTACGGCGCCCCGCAGTTCGACGAGGTGAAGGGCCTCATCGTGAAGTGCGATACCTGCAAGGACCTGCGCGATGCCGGCTTGCCGCCCACTTGCGTGGCAGCTTGCCCGATGCGTGCGCTCGACTTTGGCGACATCGACGAGCTGAAAGCCAAGTACGGCGATGACCTCGTGAACGAGCTGCCGTACCTGCCGCCCGCAAGCTGGACGCACCCGAACGTGCTCATCAAGCCCGTCGAGGCTGCGAAGAGCGAGACCTTCAGGGCGGTCGTGCTATGACGCCGGGTGCCGGACAGAACCAGGATGCGCTGCAGCTCCAGGCCCTGCTGGTTTCGCGTGCCTACCTGTATACGCTGTTCAACAAGCTGTTAGGGGGCACGCCCGATGCGGCGGTGCTGGAGGTGCTGGAAAGCGATATGACCGCCGACGTGCTCGACGAGTTCGCTGCCGACAGCCCCGAGCTGAAGGCCTTTGGAGGGATCCTCGCGGGGCTGCGGCAGCAGGACCCGTCCACGCTGCTCGACGCGGTACGCGACGAGTACACGCGTGTGCTCATCGGGCCGGCAAACCTGCCGGCAAGCCCGTACGAATCGCCCTACACCGGTGCCCACGACATGGCGCTCTTCCAGGAGAATACCGTGGTGGTGCGCCGCGAGTACCGGGAGCAGGGCCTGCAGGCACGCCGCGTCCAGGCGGTGCCCGACGACCATGTGGCGCTCATGTGCGCGTTCATGGCCGAGCTGGGCAAGCGCTCGCTTGCCATGCTGCGCTCCGGCGACTTCGCCGGGTGCGCCGCGGGCCTGCGCGTGCAGCTCTCGTTCGCGAAGCGCCATCTAGGGCATTGGCTTCCCATCTACGCGAAGAGCGTGCGCAACTCGAAAGCAGGTGCAGCCGCCGTGCTGTACCCGCAGCTGCTCGAGGCGCTCGCGGCCTTCGTGAATGCCGACGAGGCGTTCCTCACGGAGTCTGCGTTTTGGGTGGAAAGCCAGACCGGGTTCGACGAGCGTTTCGATGCGCCCGCGGAACTGGCTGCTGCCGAGGCGGCGTTGGCTGCGCTTGAAAGCATCCGGCCGTTCGGCATCCAAGACAACGAACTGGTATCCGTCGATTAGACAAGGATGGAGATACTCATGATTAGTGAATTCCCCTTGATGCTCGTCACGGTGCTCACGGGCATCGCGATTGGGGCATACGTGGGAGCCGCCCTGTTCCCGAAGAAGGGTTCAGACGAGAAGGCGTGGATCTTCCCGCTGGTGGCTCTCATCCTCCTGGCCTGCGGCGGCTTCGCCGCGATGGGGCACCTCGGACGGCCCCAGCTGATGATGAACGTCCTGAACAACCCCGGCTCCTCCATCACGATGGAGGGCATCTGCACCGGTATCATGGCCGTTATCGCCATTGTCGACCTGGTGCTCGCCAAGCAGAAGGGCGAGGCGAACCGCGGCGTGCGCATCGTCGGCGCCATCGCCGGCATCGCCTTCATGTGCATCGTCACCTCGGTGTACGTGAAGAGCTACGGCAACGCCGCCTGGATGTCCGCTCCCACCTACCTCATGTTCGTGGTGGGCGACCTGGCTGCCGGCTTGGCTGCCTGGAAGTTGTTCGCGGATGCGGATAACAAGACGCTCGACCTGGCCACTTGCGCGCTGAACGCCCTGTTCGCCGTGGTGCTGGTCTGGCAGGCCGCAACCTTTAGCGGCCTTGGGGTCGAGGGAGTGATGTTCCTCGGCGCTGGTGCCGTGTTCGCTGCCGCTGCGGCGGTGGCCGCCTACATGGCCAGCTCCGGCAAGATGTCGGGCACGGTGGTGGTCGTCCTGGCCGTCATCGCGCTCTTCCTCGCACGCTACGGCTTCTATGCCGCGAGCATCATCTAACGAGAAGTAGCCTCCTTCTCTCCACGGGCCGCTGCCTTCGGGTGGCGGCCCGTTTCGTATGGGACGCCCATGCTGCTAGGTTAGCAGCGGGGGGAGGCTTTCGGTGTATTCGTCGCAGACTTGGCGCAGGGTGTCCAGGAAGATTTGCGTCTGCTTGGTGGGGAGCGACTTGCGCCAGATTATGCCTTGCACCGATTCCACCGGCGGGTCGAGTGGCCTGAAGCACAAGTCACCTGCCTCGCAATCGAAAAGCCCCTTATACGTGAGCGCGACGCCTAAGCCTTCGCGCACGAGGAACTTGCAGTTCAGGGGCAGGTTATAGATGGCCACGACTTCCAGCTTGTCTGCGTAACCTCCAAGCCAAGCAGCCAAAACGCCCACACGCGAACCTTGTTGCGAGGCGATGATGGGGCGGTCGAGCAAGTCCTGTGCGGTTATCGCGTCCTTCGCGGCCAGCTCATCGTCAGAGCGCATCAGCACGCCCCAGGTATCCATTTTCGGCAAGCGCATCACATTCATCTTCGCGTGGGCTTTCAGCTCGCATTCGAGCATCACGTCGTGGAAGCCCTTGATAAGGTCCTCCATCAGCTGGGCAGACGTGCCGGTGGTGAGCTCGAAGCTGATATCGGGATAATCGCGGCGCACCCGTTTCATCGCCTCGGCGATGAGCCCCACCACCTGACTGTCTCCCGTGGCAATGTGCACGACGCCCTTCACCGACTTCGCCGGCATGGCCATGTCCGCTTCGGCTTTATCGGCGAGCGAGACGATAGAGCTGGCATAGTTCTGGAGGATCGTCCCGTATTCGGTGAGCTCGACGCCGTCGCGGCCGCGGGTATACAGCTCTCGTCCGAATTCCGTTTCGAGTGATGCAAGCTGGCGCGAAAGCGTGGGCTGCGAGACATGTAGCAACTTCGCGGCGTTGCTGATGTTACCTTCTTCGGCTACGGCGAGGAAATACTTCAAGGTCCTCAGTTCCACGGCACGCCCCCCTTACGCCAAGTATGCAGAAGTTGAATAACTGCACATTCATTATAAGCATTTTAAAGCTTATCGCGCTTTCTGTAGTCTAAACGCTAGGAGAAAGGGTTTATGGGGAGAGGCAGGCCGCCATTAATCCAAGAGAGGCATCGGAACTTGAAGCCCCGCTGCTCGGGCGTGCGTATTTGTACTTGCTGTTCCATAAGGCGTTTGGAGGCGAGCCGGATACGGCTTTTCTCGACGTCCTGCTCTCCGATGCGACGCGCGATGCCCTCGAGGGTTACGCGGATGACAACGCGACCATGAATGGCCTCGCCCGATTCCTTTCGCAGCTGGCTCACAACTCCAGCGAATCGTTCGTGGCGCAAACGAAATCTGAGTTCGCGCGCTATTTCGTTGGCCCGATGGCGCTTGCCGCCTGCCCCTATGAGTCTCCATACCGGACGAACGAGTCGACGCTGTTCCAGCAGAACACCGAAGACGTGAGGGCTATCTATCGCGCCCATGGACTGTTGCCGAAGGGATACCTGCACGTTCCCGACGATCACGTCGCCCTTATGTGTGCCTTTATGGCTCGCCTGGCAGCTGAGACCCTGAGCGCCCTGCGTGAAAACAAGCTGACCAGCTTGCAGAATATGCTGGAAGAGCAAGCTGCGTTTGCGAGCGAGCACCTGGCTAATTGGACTCCCCGGTACGCCTTGCAGGTTCGCGCAGAGCGGATGCCGAAATTGTATCCGCAGCTCATCGAGGGGTTTGCTGCGTTCACGCAAGTCGATGCCGCATTTCTGGAGCGGTGCGCGTCGTGGGCGAAAGGCCGTGCTGCGCTGCCGGATGTCTGCCGGCTGCAGCCCTCATCGTCCGTTCGAGAGGCGTTCCTCCGTTTGGATGCCCTCGACCTGGTTGGCTTGGAAGACTACGAGCTCGGCCGCATCTCGTCGTAGCCCCCGAGCAAGAAATGATGATTTACCGCGGGTGTTTTTCGTCATCCAGAGCCAATGATGAAAAACACCCGCGGTAAATCATCATTATGAAAAGCACCCGCGGTAA
>JAUNCA010000099.1 GCA_030526775.1 Coriobacteriia bacterium
CCGTTCCACCCCGTTCCACCCCCCCGCCCGGCCCGTCCCCCGTTCTATCATCAAAACCGGGCAGGGTGGCTCAAACCCTGCCCGGTCGCAAAAGGGCCTGCTGTTGCGGTAATCCTTACTTGATGTCCGGACCCTGCTTGATGAGCGCGCGGCCGGCGGCGTGGACCATGATTTCCTCGGTGCCGGTCATGATGCGATAGACGCGCTGGTCACGCCACAGACGCGAAACGCGGCTCTCGTTGGTGTAGCCCAAGCCGCCCAGAATCTGCATCGCGTCGTCGATGACTTCGTTGGCTGCCTTGCCGGTGTAGCGCTTCAGCAGCGAGGTGTCGATGCTGATGCTCTCGCCGTTTTGCTTCTTCCAGGTGGCCTTGTAGAGCATGTTCTGCATGTTCTGAATCTTGATTGCCATGTCGGTGATCTTTTCCTGGATGATTTGGAACGAACCGATGGTCTGGCCGAACTGTTCACGCTTGTTCGCGTAAGCGACGGCGTCGTTGTAGGCGCAACGGGCCATGCCGACGCTACAAACGCAGGTGAGCAGACGCTCCACCTCGAAGTTCTTCATCAGCTGGTAGAAGCCCTTGCCCTTTTCGCCCACGAGCTCGTCCTCATGGACCTCGACGTTGTCCATGTACACCTCGTAGGTGTGCATCATGTTGTTGCCGATCTTATTGATCTTGGACATCTGGATGCCCGGGCGGTCCATTGGAATCAGGTACTGGCTCATGTCCTTGTAGGGGCGATCATCCTGGTATTCGCGCACGAGGCACAGCATGTACGGCGCGCAGTTGGCGCCGGTGTTGAACGATTTCGTGCCGGTGATGCGCAGGACGCCATCTTCATCGCGGAAGATGCGGGTGGCAAGCGCGCTGTTGTCGGAGCCGGCCTGCGGCTCGGTGATGCCCATGGTGTAGGGCTTGATGCCCTTCAGCGCTAGGTCGAGCACGAGCTTCTTCTGCGCTTCGGTGCCGTACGTGAGCATCGTGTCCACCTGCAGCGGATGACTCGGCCACGTCATCGACGGCCAACCCATCGCGTGCGCCTCCTCCATCACGTACACGAGTGTGAGCAGGTCACAGGGGGTGCCGCCGTATTCCTCGGGAATGTACAGTGCGGCGAAGCCGGCATCCACCATGTCCTGCGCTGCCTTTTCGGGGAACTCGGACTTTTCGTCGCACTCCTTGAAATACAGGTCGTAGTCTCCGCGTTTCATCACCTCGCGGACATTTTCGATCATCAGCAATTGCTCGTCGGTCTTCGAGAAATCCATCGTTCCTCCTTGCTCGTGGGGGTGGAAGCGGCGCTTGGGCGCAGCTGGTTGAGCTTATGGTAGGAGGTTGGTAGTGCATCGTGAAAATGCAGATTCCAGTACGGGAGCTCAGACGTGAATTGGCTTATGCAGAACTCGCATAGCCCCTCGTCAAGCGCGAAAATGCCGCCAGTGTGCAACCCTTCGCTTCAATCCTTAGGACGACGTGTCGGGGGATGCTGGTTTCGCCTCTTCCTCGATGGCTTCAAGGCGTTCCAGGAAGTAGTCAAGCACCTCGTTCGTCGGGTGCACGCGAGCGAGCACGTGGGCTGTTACCAGGTAAGGGCCATGCTTGCTTTTCGGGCGGATTACTACGAGGTTGCGCTTGATGTGGCGGTCGATCGGCGTGGTGTTGCCTTCCGGCATCCGGCACAGGGGCACCACCATCTCGCCCGGCTCGCGGCTGTAGAAGTCGTTATCGCTGTTGGTGGTCACGTATTCGATGACGGCCTTGAACCCTTCACGTTCGCAAATGGCCTTCAGATCGTTATCGAATTCTTCGTTCGCGCGGTTTGCCTCGCGCATCAAAGGCCGGCCCGCGAAATCGGCAAACCCGAGTTCGCGTCCCTTCATTTGCTCGTACAGGGGCTTCCCGATGCCGAATGCGAGTTCTGCCTGGTAGTCGTGGATGGGAATGTAGCGGAACTCGGGCGAGGGGTCGCTTGGCTGCGTGTGGGGCTCGGGAGAAAGGTTGCGCTGGAATCCCACGTCAATCTCATCGTTCGTCAGGGCTTGCTTTATCGTGGAGGAGTACTTTGTCTTCACGAAGTCGAACACTGCATAGGGATAGCGCGCCTTCGTGTCGTCGATGGCCTTGTTGATGCCGTAGAACAGGGGCTCGAGGCTGAGCAAATCCTGTATACGAATGCGGATGAGCTGCTGGTTTTTGAGCTGCTCGAGCTGCTCGACGATTGCATCATACGAGTTCATGATGGCGGGGGCGTGCCGCATGACGACTTTGCCGGCTTCAGTAAGGGCGAAGGGCTGGCTCTTGTAAATGAGCTCGGCTCCGAGATCGCGCTCGAGCGCGTCGATATGGCGCGAGAGCGTAGACTGCGAGATATAGAGCTCACGTGCGGCCGAGGTGAAATTGCGATGCATCACCAACGTCATGTATTCTTGGAAGAACCGGATATCCATGGGCAGTTTCCGCCTTGAGTCGATAGTCGATTATGCAGGTAACCCCCCCTTCCGGATATTGTAGACCAGTTGCTCTTAGGCTGGTTTGGGATTGCCGGAAGAGCTTTCGCCTCCCGTTTACCGACTCTCATTGACGCGGTTGTTCCCACGGTAAAATATGTGTGTTGTCGACCTGCGCGGAAGGAACTGCCATGGCTGGGTTTTTCTCGTTTTTAAACTCGAAAGGCATGAATGAGTACGTGCAGGAGGCCAAGGAAACGCCCGGTGCGATGATCATCGACGTACGTTCGCCGGTGGAGTTTGCGCAAGGGCACGTGGAAGGCGCGGTGAACATACCCGGCCCCGACATTCAGCGGATCTCCCGTATAGTGCCGGACAAGGAAACGCCCCTATTCGTGCACTGCCTGAGTGGCGCTCGGAGCGCTACCGCAGCTCGCGTGTTGAAGGGCATGGGGTATGTGAACGTTACCAACATGGGTGGTATATCCCGGTACCAGGGAACCCTTGTGAAGGGGCACAAGTAAACCGCTGAACAGCCCGATTCCGTAAGCTAAACCTCGGGAAAGGAAGAGCGCATGAAGACCGTCATTGTCGGGGGTGTTGCTGGAGGGGCGACGGCGGCCGCACGCCTGCGCCGTTTGGATGAGCGGGCAGAAATCGTCGTCTTGGAACGTTCCGGATATGTTTCGTACGCCAATTGCGGATTGCCGTACTACATCGGCGACGTTATCAAGGATCGGTCAAAGCTCACGTTGCAGACGCCCGAGAGTTTCCGTCGCCGCTTCCGCATCGACGTGCGCGTGCGTCACGAGGTGCGCTCCATCGACCGGGTGGCGAAGGCCGTGTTCGTGCGGAACTTGGAGACCGGTGAGGAATACCGCGAGAGCTACGACAAGTTGATCCTTTCTCCAGGCGCCCATGCCGTAGTGCCGGATTATCCCGGAGTGGATGGGGCGCGCGTGTTCACGTTGCGCACCGTGGAGGACACGTTCGCGATTCGCGACTATCTCGATGGGCACGAAGCTCGCCGAGCGGCCGTTATCGGCGGCGGGTTTATCGGCCTCGAGATGGCCGAGAACCTGTGCGAGCGCGGTGTGGAAGTGCACGTGTTCCAGCGCAGCGGGCATGTGATGCCGATAATCGATGCCGATATGGCTGCGTTTCTCCATAACCGGATGCGCTCCAACGGCATTGTCTTGCACCTGAACGCCAAGATTCTCGGCTTTGCCGAGGCGGATGGGCGCACGCTCGTGCAGACGGCCGATGAGGAGCCGATGCCGGTGGACATGGTGATGCTCTCGATTGGCGTGGCTCCCGAAACCGGGCTTGCGCGCGATGCGGGCCTCGAATTGGGTCTGAAAGGCGCGATCGTGGTGGATGAGCATATGCTCACCAGCGACCCTGACATCTACGCTGTCGGCGATGCTGTGCAAGTGAAACAATATGTGAGCGGGGCAAACGCCGTTATCTCTCTGGCGGGTCCCGCGAATAAGCAGGGGCGTATCGCCGCCGACAACATCTGCGGACGCGAAAGTGTGTTCACAGGATCGCAGGCTTCGTCGGTGATGAAGATGTTCGACATGACGATAGCCGCCACGGGTCTGAACGATCGAACGCTTTCCGGGACTGGTATCGCCTACGACTCCGTGCTGTTGAGCCCGCCGAACCATGCCACATATTACCCCGGTTCAGAACCAATGCGGTTGAAGCTGGTGTTTGAACAGGAAACCGGTCGTGTACTCGGGGCCCAAGCTGTGGGCGGCCCCGGGGTGGACAAGCGTATCGATGTGCTGGCGACGGCCATCCGCGCGCGCATGACGGTGCGCGACTTGCAAGAGCTCGACCTTGCCTACGCGCCGCCGTATTCCAGCGCGAAAGACCCGGTGAACATGGCGGGGTACTTAGCAGCTAATATCCTGGACGGCCTGGTGAGGCAGGTAACATGGGGCGAGCTGCCCGACCCGCTTGGTGCCCATGTGCTGCTCGACGTGCGCAGCGCGGGCGAACGGGCGCGCGGCAGCGTGCCGGGCACCATCCATATTCCGGTTGACGAGCTGCGCGACCGTTTGGAGGAGTTGCCCGCACCAGAGGCCTTGCGCGAGGCCGGCGCGACCCTGTTCGTGCATTGCCAGAGCGGTTTGCGCAGTTACCTGGCCTATCGCGTCCTATCGCAGCTGGGATATCCGTGCGCTAATGTGGCGGGTGGCTACCTGTTCTACCAGGCCATGAAAACCGATGCCGACGCGCGCGATGCCGGTGTCGGCCCCTGCGGTATGTAAGAGCCGTATAATGGAGGCGATTGGTTCACCTGTTTTTGCTAGGAGCTAGATATGCAGCAGGCAATAAGGAAAGTCGTTCGTTACATCGCGCTCGCGGCCCTTATCGTGGGCTTGATACTGCTCACGTACGGAGCCATCGTGAACCAAGTGGCCCTGAACACCTTCCTGGCCCTGCTGAATCAAGGTGGGTTCAAGGCATTCCTCCTCGGCATCCTGCTGATAGTCTGCGCAATCGTTTTATTGGTTATGAGCTTCTTTGTCGGTCGCGGCGGCAAATCGAAACCCGCACAGGCGCCTGCGTCAGACGCACCCAGGCTCGAAGAATAGCGGCGATGCGGCAAGGAAAGAGCTTCCTTGCCGCCTTTTTTGCACACCCGATGGGCACAAACATATAAACCAATAGGAGTACACGTACGCGCCTCGTGGTACGGGGCTTGTGGAGTTGCGCGGGGCGTGTCTGAGGCTTATGCGTCGCGACCTGGGGAAATGCTATTGTCCTCCAAACAGCGTCGTCAACCGCCCTTGGGGGAGAGCCTTTGAATCAGCGTTCTTTTGCCTTTACCGCCACCATCGCCACGTTCTGCACGTGCCTTGTGCTGGCCCTTGCGCTTGCCATGCCTGCGGCCGCCCAGGCAGACGAGTGGGGGCAGCCCACGATTCGCCTGAAGATGACCACCGATGTGAAGAACACGAAAAGCCTTACCACTTACCCCGGCAAGAAAACCATGCTGAGGGTGAAAGTCACCGGAGCCGATGCATCCGAAGTGGTGTGGTCGTCCACCAATAAGAAAATCGCCACCGTGAGCAAAGCGGGCAAGGTGACTGCCCGGGCGAAAGGCCGTTGCTACGTGAAAGCGACAATTGGGGACGTAACCCGCAAGGTGCTCGTTGAAGTGACCTCGCCCGAGGCGTACCAGGCGGTGCAGAACGCCTTCGCCGACAAGAAGACCAATATCGCTTACAGCCAGGCCAAGCGCATGAAGACGTATTATCGCGACTGCAGCTCGTTCGTGTCGCGGTGCTATTGGGACTCGAAGCTTGGTCGCCGCATTTTCGCCATTGGTGGTTCAGAGGGCAAAAGCTGGGCATATCCTGCCGCTGAGCAGGCGATATGGCTGAACGAGAAGGGCAAGCGCGTGGCATGGCGAGCTTGTTCGGTGAAGAAGCTGCGTCCGGGCGACACGCTGTATTTCGAGACCGATTACGCCGGCCGCGATGCCACCCAGTGGCGCTACATCGACCACGCAGCCATGTACGTGGGCAATGGGTACGTCATGGATACCGGTGGTTCGGGCGGTCTGGGCATCATCGGCTTCAGGTGGTGCAAGTACTACTCGACGGATACGTCGATTAAGTTCATCGGACGTCCGTGCCCGTAAGATGGTCGCGCATCGGCAGATGCGCATTCCTTGCCTGGCTCCGCGCTACAGCGATTCCAGTACTTTCCTGAATACCTCGTTTGCGCTTGGGGTGGTCTCCTGTGCATGAGCGCGGGCTTTTTCGCTGCCCGTTTCCATGGCAATGGCATGTCCGGCAAAGTCGAACATCTCAACATCGTTGTCGTTGTCGCCGATTGCGAGGCATTCCGTCGGTGCGATGCCCAGGCGTTCGCATACCGCGGCAACTCCCGAAGCCTTGCTAATCCCGGTGGGCATGAAATCAATCCAGATAAGGCCCGAGACAGCCACGTTGCAGCGTGAACCGAATCGTTCAAGCCAGAATGGCGCATCATCGGCAACCGACGGATGATACGCGGTGAGCTTCGAATAGGGCTCGGGGATGTTCATGAGGTCGTCGACAATTGTGCACGTATAGCGAATGTCCTTGCGGATGAGCGTGAGAAAATCGGGGCATTTCGGCTGGATATAGGAGGTTCTCGCACCAGACACCAACGCTTCGCATGGGTCTCGCTGGAGTATCGTGTGGATTATCTCGTGGCCGAGCTCCCGATTCATCTCTGCACGAAACACCTGTTCATCGCCGAGAAACGCCATGGTGCCGTTTTCCGCGACAAGGGGAATTCGATCGAGGAATGGTGCGAACACATGCTCCAGGTTCGGATGTTGCCGCCCGCTTGCAGGCACGAAGGCAATACCGGCATCCAGGAGGTGCTCGATGAGGGCAAGCGTTTCCGGTGCAAGATAGGGCTGTCCCTCGGGTAGCAGGGTCCCGTCGACATCGCATGCTATGAGGCGCGGAGTAAACATGCGCGGCATTATAGCCATGCAATTTGGAGGTGCTGTGTGTGGTGCGCCGTTGCCGGGCAACTATGCACCATGCGTTTCGTCTTGCTCGAGGGGGACGGTGACCATTTGCTTGCGCTTTCTGCGGCTCACATTGTCGATGGCGGATTGCACGGTGGGGTAGATGCTCACGCCTTTCATCATGCGACGAAGCTCGTAGCGTGTGTAGTGGTCGTTTGATAGCGCGAGGCTGCGCACGATGCGCACGTAAATGCCCTGCTGCGAGAGCGAGCGGATGAACTGGCGTATCGCGTCGGCTGCCGTGGAGTCGACGCTCCTCACGTCTGAAATCTCTAAGATCACCGTGTCGACGCCGTCTATGATAAGGTGGCGCACCTCTTGTAGTATTCGGTCGATGTTGGTGAACGAAAGCGACCCGCGCATGTGGTAGACGATCATGTTGGTGGGAACGCGCACATGGTCATCGGATTCGCCGCCCTCGAAGCCCACGAGTTTCTCATTCCTCGTGTCGCGCGAGCGGAAGAAATTGATGACGAGCGAGACTACGATACCCGCTGCGATACCGACGATTGCGCCGAATGCGATAACCACGATA
>JAUNCA010000100.1 GCA_030526775.1 Coriobacteriia bacterium
GTGCAATTCTGGGCCTGGCCAATTATGCCCCTTGACAATGCTCTGCTCATATTGGTTCGAGTCCATGAGATGAGCCCGAACAAGAAAGGGCCCCGTTACTGGGACCCTGTATATGCTGGTAGGGGCGGTGGGACTCGAACCCACAATCCGAAGAGGCGGATTTTAAGTCCGCTGCGTATGCCAATTTCGCCACGCCCCCACGATTTTGAGCGGCATCAATCATAGCAGATGATGTCCGCGACGGGATTATCCTCGTGCCGCATCCATCACGATGCCATCGAGAATATCTGCCTCGCTGGTGGTGTATCCATCGGTTCCGGCAAGGTCCACGATGGCGCACAGGATGACCATGCCGGCCGCAATGACCGGCGCACGGTCGGGGTCGAGGCCCACGATATGGCGACGCTGTTCCACCGTCATTCCCAGCATCCTGTCGCGCATCTCGGCAAGCACCGCCTTGCTTACCGGCGCGCCATGGACTTGGCTGCTATCGTAAACAGCCATTTCCTTGTGCATCGAGACGACACTCGTTGCCGTGCCCGCAACCGCCACCATGCGATCGAGCACAATGCCCCGCTCGCGCATCTCATCGAAATACCACTGGAACTCAGCCCGCATCCAGCTATCGGCAGCCGCCACCTCGTCCGCCATTGGCGGGTCCGAATGGAAGAACCGCTCGGTAACGCGACGACACCCGATGTTGAACGAGTGGACCATCAGCGGCTCTTCGCCCGCCTTGCCCACCACGAGCTCGCTCGAGCCGCCGCCGACATCGACGACCATCAGCGTCTCGCCGGGAAACGCCGCCGTCGCGCCCGCGAACGATAGCCCCGCTTCACGCTCGCCCGGGATAACCGTGAGCTCGATGCCCAGACTCCGCAGACGTCCCACGAATTCGTCGGCGTTCGATGCGTCGCGGGACGCGGACGTAGCCATAGCGATAATCGGAATCTCGGGATGCTCCGGCGTCTTGAACGTTTTGAGCGTGTCGAGATATTCGCGAATCTTCGCCTCAACGCGGTCGATGGCCTCGGGCTTCAACATGCCAGTGGCATCGACGCCTTCCCCGAGGTTCGTGATGCCGTATTCACGATCGAGCGTGTGGATGCCCGTATCGTCGACATCGGCGACGAGCATACGGCTGGTTACGGTTCCGATATCGATGGCTGCAAAACGTCGGGTCTGCATCGAAGCCTCCTATGCGCGTGCGAGTAGCCGGGGACGCAGCGTCCCCCTTGCGCTATGGTATCAGCCCTCGTAGCCGAACACCACATCGAGCACAGGCGAATACCAGGTCTCCGGCGCTGGAACCGAACCCTCGAGGATGGTGCCCGTATCGCTCATCGTGTCCGAGCCGGGATTTGCCGAGCCCTCGGTTAGGATGCTCACCGAATGCTCGCCTTCTTTAACCCAGCCCAGGCTCTCGTGGGCGAGCTCCTCCATGCCCTCGTCGGTCTGGAGGGCAGCCACGTGCTGCTCGAGTTCGGCATTGCGGTCGAGTACCGCCTGGTACTCGGCGGCCAGCTGGTCGTTCGCGCGCGATTGCAAGTAGAGGTCTTGCGCGGCCGGGAACACGTTGAACGCGAAGAACGCCGCACACATAAGGGCGAGCGCTGAGTAGATGAACACGGGGCGCACCGACAGGCGCTCAAGCGGGATCGCATCGAGGATACCCGAGAGGAATGCGGGCATCTGGAAGCCGGAGCTTGTGCGGGACGTTTGCTGCATACGCGCGGCACGCTGATGCGTGCGGCCCATCTTCCCCCGGTATACGGCGGCACGGGAGCCTTCCTGCGCCGGAGTCGAAACGTCTTCGTAATCGCGCGTGAAAGCGCGGTCGGCCTTGCGGCTGCGCCAGTCGTGTTGCGCTTTACGCACCCTGCCGCGAAGCGAGGTGTCTTCGCGCGGCATCGGGTCGTCGAACTCGAAGTCGTTCTCGTAATGGCCGCCAAAATACGCCTCGTTGGCGGAGCTGCGATATGAGCGGCTCGAAGACGCGGAAGGCCGATGCGACGGGTATGCCTCGCGTTCGGGGATTTCATTGCGGGAATCGTTGCGATACCGGCTGCGATCGAGGCGCTCGAAATCGATTATCGACGCGTACGAATCGGTTTGCCGACGCGTGGGCGAATTCGCCTGGTTCTGCACGGATATCCGACGAATATTGGCTTTTGCCTGGGTATATGACACAGCATAGCTCCGGCTGGCCGCACGGCGTTCCTCACGCTTTTCCAGGAATTCGGGGGTTTCCGGCGCCCAATAGCCGACCTGCGACATATCGTCGTAGCCATATGATATGTCCAAACGATGCCGCGCCACGGTATGACGCTCCCCCTTCGTGTTAGTGCGTTTATAGTGTGTTTACAAAGGTACTTTGGACAATATCACACAGCAGCGCTCCCTGCCCGCCGAATCCAGGAATTCGAAAAAAGAACCGCTTCTATTGGTGCGCGGATAATGAAAAATACCCGCGGGAATGATAATTTACCGCGGGGATAATTCATCATTACACGCAAATGATGAAAAACACCCGCGGTAAATTATCATCAGGGTCCGGATGATGAAAAATACCCGCGGTAAATTATCATTCCGACTTCAGGGTACGTGTCATGAGGTATTCGGGGATATCGGAAAGCTTGATGTTTCCGTCGATGAGGTCTTTCACCGCCTGCATGATGGGCAGCTCCACCCCGCGGCGCGCGCCCAGGTCGAGCAGCGAGTCGATGGCATGCGCGCCCTCGACCACCATGCCACGACGCTCCTCGTAATCCTTCACGCTGATGCCTTCGCGCGCGAACGCCTCGCCATACGAGCCGTTGCGCGAATGCGGCGAGTTGCACGTGGTGTTGAGGTCGCCGACACCGGCAAGCCCCAAACAGGTGGCCGCGTTACCGCCGCATGCGGTAACCAGACGCGTCATCTCGGCTAGGCCGCGCGTCATCAGCAGCGATATGGTGTTGTCGCCCTGTCCCATGCCGCGGGCGATGCCGCACGCGATGGCGATGACGTTCTTGGAAGCCGCGCACAACCCGACGCCGACCGGGTCGTTCGAGGTGTACAAACGGAAGGTGTCGCGGGAGAGCAGATGCTGGAAATAGCGGGCGGTCTGCGGATTACGGCTTGCAACGACAGCACCGGCATATGAACCCTCTGCGATCTCCTCGGCATGGTTCGGCCCGGCAAGCACGCACATGCGATCCTCATTGCCCAGGATGCTCGTCGCAGCTTCGTACAGCGTCGACCCCGATTTGGAGTCCAAGCCTTTCGAAAGCACGGCAACCGGCGTATCGTCGGGCAGACACTGAGCCAACGCTTCGGCGGAAGAGCGCACGGCGAACGAGGGGGTGATGATGATAACCGAATCGCACCCCATCACGGTTTCCTCAATCTGGTTGCTCGCAACTACACCATCGAGACGCAAATTCGAAAGGAACAACGGGTTCCTATGCGTCGCGTTTATGTAGTCGGCATCAGACTTCTCGTAGCACCACATGCGCACGTCGTGCCCCGCACCACGCAGCATCCAAGCCACCGCCGTGCCGAACGAACCTGCACCGATTACCGCCACGCATTGCTTCTCATCATCCAACGCCATTGCCTTCTCCTTGCTTTCTCGCGAATCGCGCTCAACCCCATCATACCTGTTTCAATATCCGCGTAACGCGAAAACGCCCCGCATGTACATGCGGGGCGCGACATTCAACCAGGTATTCCGGCTTTAATCCTCCAGCGCGGCGACGACCTCGTCGGTCATTTCCATGGTGTGGTAGACGTTCTGCAGGTCCTCGAGCTCCTCGAGCTTGTCGATGAGGCGCATGACCTTCGGCGCGTCCTTCGGGTCGACCGTGGTATAGGTGGTCGGAACCATGATGAGCTCAGAACCCTTGATCTCGACGCCCTCGGCGATGAGCGCGTTCTTCACGGCCGCGAGGTCCTGATAGTCGGTGTAGACGATCCACTCGTCCTCGGCATCCTCGTAGTCGTCGGCGCCGGACTCGAGCACGACCATCTCGAACTCGTCCACATCCGCAGCGGGGCCGTTGGGCTTCGTGGGGTTCTTCTTGTCGCCGGTCTCGATCTCCTTCGGGACCATGATCTGGCCCTTGCGCTCGAACTGGAAGGCCACGGAACCGCTGGTGCCCAGGTTGCCGTTTGCATGCGTGAAAGCGCTGCGCACGTCGGCGGCGGTGCGGTTGCGGTTGTCGGTAAGAGCCTCACAGTACACGGCCACGCCAGCCGGGCCATAGCCCTCATAGGTCACGGTCTCGTAATTCGCGGCGTCCTTGCCGGAACCGAAAGCCTTGTCGATAGCGGTCTTGATCTTGTCCTTCGGCAGCGAATAGCTCTTCGCCTTATCGATAGCGGCAGCAAGGGAAGCGTTGTTCTCGGGGTTCGGGTCGCCACCCTCCTTGGCTGCAACGGTGATGTTACGGGACAACTTGGAGAACAGGGCGGAACGCTTCGCGTCCTGAGCTGCTTTACGATGCTTGGTGGTAGCCCATTTGGAATGTCCGGACATAGCACTTCCTTCTTAAGCTCGGGTATAGGTAACTTGCCCATACTAGCACCGCGCGCTTACCACAACAACAAATACGCAGCAAACGCACGATAATCGGCAGATACAAGCGGCCCGGCAGCACGCGCCACCGGGCCGTCATTCATAGTAATCGACTACTCGTCATCCTTCGCGGGCACGCCCAGCAGGTCGTCGAAACCGTCGCCGGACAGGCTGAAGCCCACCCCGGACGGCCCGAACAGCTTGTCGAGCTCCTCGAAGTCGCGGCGGTACGAGCGAGGCGGCAGGCTCTCGCCCAGCATATCCTCGCCGTCGGTGTTGAAGGTCGGGGGCTCGTCGCCGCCGATGAGGATCGTATCGTCGGGACTGAACACCATGTCGAGCAGCTGGCTCATGTCGTCGCTGCTGGCGTTCAGGTCGTCCTCGATGATGTAGAGCAAATCGTGCTCGGACAGGCCCGCCTTCAGTTCCTCGATGGCCTTCAGGCCGATGCCGTCGATGCGCATGAGGTCATCCTCGGAGTAGCCCACCAGGTCGGCAACGGTCTCGATGCCAGCCTCGCTGAACTTGTTCGCCCAGCGCTGCGACACGCCCAGGTCGTCGTAGATGTACAGGCGCGCATCCTCGTCGGAAAGCTTCGTGCGGGTGCCATCGGCTCCGAAATAGGAACCGTAGCCGCCCATGTTCAGGAAGCCCTCGCCGTCGAGCGACCAATCCTGCGGCTGCGGGAGCAGCTCCTCGATGTCGCGCAGGGCATCCGGAGCATACGTGGGCAGCGTATCGCCGCCGCCACGCTCCACGGGAACGCCGCGGTAGGTCATCTTCAGGTTGCGGTAGCGCTTCAAGCCCGTGCCAGCCGGAATCGGCTTGCCGATGATGACGTTCTCCTTCAGGCCGGCCAGGTAGTCGGTCTTGCCCTCGAGAGCGGCATCGGTGAGGACCTTGGTGGTCTCCTGGAACGAAGCAGCCGACAGCCACGAATCGGTGGCCAGCGAGGCCTTCGTGATGCCCAGCAGCAGCGGCTGGCCGGTCGGGGGCTCCTTGCCCTCGAGCAGCAGCTGGTTCGCCACATCTTCGAACTCGTAGCGCTCCACCTGGCTACCCGGCAGGTAGTCGGAGTCGCCGGCGTCGAGCACCGTCACGCGACGCAGCATCTGGCGCGCGATGACCTCGATGTGCTTGTCGTTGATGTCCACGCCCTGGGACACGTACACGTCCTGGACCTGGCTCACGATGTAGCGCAGCGTGGTGTTCACGTCGGTGAGGCGCAGCAGGTCGTGCGGGTTGATGGAACCCTTGGTGAGCTGCTGGCCCACCTTCACTTCGCAGCCGTCCTCGATGCCCGGCATCAGCGTGGCGCGGGCGCTCGTCTCGTACTCGCGGAAGTTGCCTTCCTGGTCGTGGATCGTCAGGCGCTTGGTCTGCTTGTCGCCGCTCACCTGCAGCGTGCCGGCGATTTCGGCCAGCACCGCGAGGCCCTTCGGCTTGCGTGCCTCGAAAAGCTCGGTAACACGCGGAAGACCGTGCGTGATGTCTTCGCCTGCGACGCCGCCGGTGTGGAACGTACGCATCGTCAGCTGGGTGCCCGGCTCGCCGATGGACTGGGCGGCGATGATGCCGACAGCCATGCCGATGTTCACCGGACGGCCCGTTGCGAGGTCCCAACCGTAGCAGCTCTGGCACACGCCGCGCTTGGCATGGCAGGTCATGATGCTGCGGTGACGCACCTCGGTGACGCCAGCGGCGTTGAACTCACGCAGCTGCGCCATCGAGCTGATGTACTCGCCCGCCTCGGCGAGCACTTCGCCGGTCAGGGGGCTCACCACGTCTTCGACGAGGCAGCGGCCGACCAGGCTCTCGTCCGGCTCGCCCTTCTCGTTGAGCACCGGGTAGGAGATGCCGTCGGAAGTACCGCAGTCGACCTCGCGGATGATGACGTCCTGAGCCACGTCCACCAGACGACGGGTAAGGTAACCCGAGTCGGCGGTACGCAGGGCGGTGTCGGCCAGACCCTTACGTGCGCCGTGCGTCGAGATGAAGTACTCGAGAACGCTCATGCCCTCGCGGAAGTTGC
Source organism: Coriobacteriia bacterium (assembly GCA_030526775.1). GTDB lineage: Bacteria > Actinomycetota > Coriobacteriia > Coriobacteriales > Eggerthellaceae > UMGS1519. The sequence goes on from JAUNCA010000100.1 coordinate 6,591, forward strand.
CCTTAATCGGACGATCGATAATCTCGCCCTTCGGGTCGGACATAAGGCCGCGCATGCCGGCCAGCTGGCGGATCTGCTTGATGTTACCGCGGGCGCCCGAGAAGGCCATCATGTAGATGGGGTTGAACTTGTCGAAGTTGGCCTGCATGGCCTCGCCGACTTCCTCGTTCGCCTCGTTCCACACCTTGACGGTCTGGTCGTGGCGCTCGTCCTCGCTCATCAGACCCATCTCGTAGTCTTCCTGGATGTTCGCAACCTTCTCGTCGGCGGCGGCCAGGATCTCGCCCTTGTTCGGCGGAACCGTGGCGTCGTACACGGAAACCGTGACGCCGGCGATGGACGCATAGTGGAAGCCCACGTTCTTCAGGCCGTCCAGGATGGCGGGCATCTGGGCCAGCGGGTAGCGGTTGCAGCAGTCCTCGATGAGGCGGGAAATCTCGCCCTTGTTCATCTCGTAGTTCAGGTACGGGTAATCGTTCGGCAGCACCGAGTTGAAGGTGATGCGGCCCACCGAGGTCTCGATGCGCTCGCCGGCCTTCTTGTCCTCGAACACGCCGAAGGCGGTCGCGACCTTGGTGTCGCGCTTCAAGCGCACCTGGATGCGGGCCTGAAGGTCCAAATCGGCGCGGGCGTCATAGGCGTTCAGGGCGTCCTTGAAGTCGATGAAGGAACGGCCCTCGCCCGGGAAGCCATCGCGGACGGCGGTGAGGTAGTACATGCCGATGATCATGTCCTGCGTCGGGATGGTGAGCGGACGGCCATGGGCAGGCGACTTAATGTTGTTCGTGGACAGCATGAGGATGCGCGCCTCGGCCTGCGCCTCGTTGGACAGCGGCACGTGCACGGCCATCTGGTCGCCGTCGAAGTCGGCGTTGAAGGCGGTGCATACCAGCGGATGCAGCTTGATTGCCTTGCCCTCGACGAGCACCGGCT
>JAUNCA010000242.1 GCA_030526775.1 Coriobacteriia bacterium
TTGGGGCGTCAAAATTGGCCTTGACATTCTCCTTATACTAGATTATTTTTCTATTAGAATAATTCTACGAGCCAAGGAGAACGGCATTGTCAGTCGACGAGAACGCCCTCGACGCCGGCGATGTCGCCGCAATACTCCAGGTTAGTAGAAGCACCGTTTACAACTTAGTGAAGGCCGGCTTGCTTACCTCCTATAGCGTCGGCCGAAAGATGCGCTTCACTGCGCGGGATGTCGAGGCCTATATCGCACATGCGCGAAATGCCGCCTCGGAAAGCATCGCCGCACAACCGAATGTCGTCTCCCAAACCATGCCGGATCCGGTTCCTGTCTCTCCACACTCCCCCGGATCCGGCCCTTTTTTTATCTCTGGCAATGACATAGCCGCCGACGTCATAGCCTCGTATCTCGGCCAAGCAGGGGCGAACCCTCAACGGCGCTATGTCAACAGCTACAATGCGCTCATCGATTTGTACGCCGGTAGGGCGCAGGCAGCCGTAACGCACCTGTACGACGGCGCAACCAAACGCTATAACACGCCCTACGTCCGGCGAATCGTGCCTGGCGTGCCCCTGGTGGTCATCCATCTCGTACGTCGAAAGCAAGGCCTGCTCGTATCCAAGCGAAGCGGGAAGAGCATTCGCAATTGGGGAGACCTTCTCGATGACGGTGTGCGCATCGCCAACCGCGAACGGGGCGCAGGATCGCGTGTTTTGCTCGACGAGCAGCTCGCGGCATTGGAGGTGGGCCTCATCCGGCCGGAAGGCTACGATCGCGAGTTCACCTCACCGCTTGCCGCCGCTGCCTTCGTCGCTTCTGGCGGCGCAGATGTCGCGATTGGCAGCGAGCGCATCTTTCACCAGGTGGAGGGGCTTATCTTTTATCCACTCGTCGTCGAAAGTCTCGATATCGTGCTTTTGAAGACCCGTGAAACGGAGCAAATCGTCCGTTTCACGAAGAACCTCCTAAACAGCAAGAGTTTTCGCGAGGAGCTCTCCCACACGGTTGGCTACGACACCTCCCATACCGGATCCATCCTGCTCGAAATCTAACGAGGGTTCAAAAACATAACGTGCACCTCCCTTTTCTTGTAGAATCGTCGGGAACACAACCGTATGAGGAGGAAAGAGCATGGGCGATTCTGTTGCATCTCTGAATGAGCTGGTTCCGGTAGCGAAAGCGCAGCAAGTCATCCTCGACCAAGTAAAGCCGTTGCCGAACGAAACCGTCGCCTTGACGGAAGCCTACGGGCGCACGACGGCGGTTGACCTGTCGAGCGACATCGACGTTTCACCCTTCGATAACTCCGCGATGGACGGCTTCGCGTTCCGCGCCGCCGATGTGGCCGAGGCGACCGCCGACGCTCCGATGCGGCTCGAGATCGTCGCCCATATCGCCGCTGGCGACTTTTACGACCAAGTTGTCCAGCCCGGCCAGTGCGTGCGCATCATGACCGGCGCTGCCCTGCCCGATGGCGCAGACACCGTCGAGATGATCGAAAAGGTTGCCTTTACCGAAAAAGGCCTGGTGGGCGATTACCTGGTAATGGACCACTCGCTCGAACTCGGCAAGAACGTTCGCTATTCCGGCGAGGAAGTCAAGGCCGGCACCGTCGCCCTTTCAGCGGGCACGACTATCGGCCCCGCCGCCATGGGCCTGCTCGCTTCCACCGGTAATACCGAGTTCGATGTGTATCGCGTGCCCACCGTTGGCATTTTGTCGCTTGGCAGCGAGCTCGTCGACGCCACGGAGTACCCGACGCCCGGACACATCCGCAACTCGAACGGCCCGGCGCTCGTGGGATGCGTGCAACGAGCTGGCGCGAAACCCAAGCTCTATCCGACTCTGCCCGACGACTACGAGGCTATTAAGGCCACCCTCGCGCAGGCTATTTCCGAATGCGACTTCGTCATCAGCAGCGGCGGCGCCTCGGCGGGCGACTTCGACT
>JAUNCA010000243.1 GCA_030526775.1 Coriobacteriia bacterium
GTGCTCTCGTATGTTCAGATGTACGCGAGCTCGCTTGACGGCATGAAGCGTTCGAGCCATATCCTGTTTGCTTCCGATGACGAGGAAACCGCGAAGCAGGTGCTCGATCGCATCAACAACGGCGAGGATTTCGCCGCGCTTGCCAAAGAGTACTCCACCGATAGCGGTAGCAAGGAGAATGGTGGCGATGTGGGCTGGGAGGGCCTGAGCGGCTCGTTCGTGACTGCCTACAGCGAGGCGCTCGCCGAGCTGGATAAGGGTGAGACCAGCGGCCTGGTGACCAGCGAGTTCGGTATTCACATCATCCGCTGCACCGACGTCTGGAATGCCCCCGAGAATATCGAGAATCTCTCCGATGTGCCGCAGGAGCTCGTGGATGTTGTTCGCACCCAGATGGCCGACCCGCAAGCTAAGCAAAATGCGTTCAGCGAATACCTCGAGAAACTGCGCAAGGATGCCGAGGTGACGGTGAACGATATGCCGAGCGGCCTGCCCTATGCCGTTGACATGGACAAATACGCGAGCTCGAGCACCGAGGGCGAGGGCGACGCAGAGGACGCCGACGCCGACGCTGAGGGCGAGGATGTGGTTGAAGTCGAGGCCGATGACGTCGAGGTCGAGGCAGAAGACGACGCCGAGGCTGAGGCCGAGGCTTCCGAATCTTCCGAATCTTCCAAAGAGTAGCTCTTGGCTCACGATCGCAAGCCATACGAAATTGATCCGGCCGCACCTCTCATTCACCTGAGGGATGCGGTCGTCCGCCGTTCTGGGCGCATCATCTTCTCCGTCGATGAGCTTTCCATCCAACACGGCGAATCCATCGCGCTGCTCGGGCCAAACGGTGCGGGCAAGACCACGTTCCTCAAGCTCATCACGCGTGAGATTCACCCGTTACACCGCGATATCCCGCCCGTTGAGTTTTGCGGTGCCGCACGCCCGCTGCTTTCCGAGGTGCGGGCGCGCCTCGGCATAGTGTCGGGTAGCATGCAGGACGAGATTGCCGTTCACCTTCCCGCGCTTGAAATCGTCGTCGGGGGGCTTTTTGGCACGCTTGGTTTGCCCGAATTCATGAACCTGCAGGTAAGCGATAAGGCTTGGGAGGCCGGCCGTCGCGCCATGGCCTTGCTCGGCATCGCCGACCTGGCTGATCGCGATGTGCTGACGCTTTCGAGCGGGCAAGCGCGCCGCTTGCTCATAGCCCGCGCCATCGTGCACGACCCCGAGACGCTCGTGTTCGACGAGCCCTGTACCGGCTTAGACCCCCAGGGCATGTATTACGTGCGCCATAGCCTGCGCGAACTCGCCCGCGCGGGAAAGTCGCTTTTGCTGGTTACCCACTATCCCGAGGACATCGTCCCCGAGATTAGCCGTCTCGTGATGATTAAAGACGGCGTGGTTTTCGCCGACGGACCCAAAGAAAAGCTCATGACGAACGAGCAAATGAGCGCACTTTTCGATGTTCCTATGAAGGTACGGGAAGAACATGGCTATTATCAGCTTGTAGCCGAGTACTAGGTGTGTTATCCTACGTTCTCGCGTTGCCGAAACAGGCAACCAACTTCAGTGGAGAGGTGTCCGAGCCTGGCTGAAGGAGCACGATTGGAAATCGTGTATACGCCGAAAGCGTATCCGGGGTTCGAATCCCCGCCTCTCCGCCACTAACCTTGCGGCGGCCTAACGGCCGCCGCTTTACGTTGCACCGCCTAAAACCGCCCAGGCACCCCATCTTCGCCCTTGTTTTGCGCTCGGCGCGTACCGAAGTACGCTTGGCGCAAAGGCGGGCGAATATGGGGCACCTGGACGGTTTTATGCTACGCACCACAGGCGACCTGAGAGGGCAAGAATCCGACCTGGGGTAGTGCACCGTGACAGTCGCCCCGGAGCCCTTTGTCATATGGAGGGCTTGCGTGCTGCGGGGTTGTGATTCA
>JAUNCA010000244.1 GCA_030526775.1 Coriobacteriia bacterium
TTGCACCTCAACCGTGCGTGAAAGATAGGCATTCTCGCGCATGACCTCGGCATACAGCGCATACGACGCAAGAAACAGCACGGCGCCGAGCCACGAGACCCAGTCGGGCAGCATCGGCCAGCCGAAGCGCACGCCAAGCCCTGCCACCACGAATGCCGCGATGAACATCAGCGCGCTTAAAGCCACGACGACCTTCTGCTCGTCTTCCTCCTCGTCGTTGTTCAAGCGCTTGCGCAGCAAGTCGGGGGCTTTGGCCATCATCACGAAGCCCGCGATGAACATGGGCGCGAACAGGATGCCCATGAGCAGCCAGGCCTGCCACCAGTCGAAGGTGCCCGCAGGCAGGAACAGCAGGAGCCCCATCACCACCACGCCGGCGGCGAACTTCAGCAGCGCTTGTGCAAACAGCTTGCCGTCCATTCCGGAGTTCCTCTCGCGTTCGATTATGGGATGGCGCCCGACGGCGCCGCGCGGTTACAACGCGACCGTGCGCTCCTCGTCGATAGCGGCGACCTTGCGGCGGCGGTTCGCGTAGCGCTCGGCCGTTAGCGGCTCGGTAGACATCCACGTTTGCACGGTTGCCATCGCGAGCACCGGGCCGATGATCTTGCCGCCGATGCACAGCACGTTGGCATCGTTGTGCTGGCGCGCCAGCTCGGCGCACACGGGATCCTGGCACACGCATGCGAAGATGCCGCGGAACTTGTTCGCGATCATCGCCGAGCCGTAGCCCACGCCGTCCACGAAGATACCGCGCTCGCATTCGCCGGTCGCGACCGCCTTGGAAGCGGGGTAGATGTAATCGGACAAGTCGCAGCTTTCGTTGTCGTATGTGCCGAAGTCCACCACTTCGTGGCCTTCTTCCTCGAGCCAGGCTTTAATCTGGTTCTTCAGCTGCGTGCCTGCATGGTCATTTGCCATCGCGATTTTCATTGCACCCTCCTATCGTGATGTTGTCGTTCGCGTCTTTACAGGAACAGGGCGACACCCAAGAACGCCACCGCAAGCGCGAGCAGGATAAGGCGCCACGCCCAGCCGAAGCCGTACGTGAAGCACTTCTTTACCTGGCCATCGACCTCGAAGCTGTAGAGCTCCAGGAACGGCACCATGTTGCGGCGGTACCAGCCCTTCACCTTTACCTGCTTGTTGAAGTATTCAGGCGACTTGAACAGGGCGAATATCTTGTTGATGATCCAAAGCGGCTGGTTGTAGTCCAGGAACAGGATACCGGTCTCGTCGCGCAGGACGAAGTCCTCGTTGAAGATGCAGCCCGGGTTGCCGCGGCCGATGATCGTGCCGGTGAGCTCGCAGGGGATGCTCTTCACCATCGAGACCTTCACTTCGGAGAGCAGCCCGGCCGTGTTGGCTTCGTAGTAGTTGCGCCGCGGGTGCGTGTACAGGTATTTCACAATCGAGAGCAGCATGCCGGTGAGGAAGCCCGCGGCGATTGCGATGCCGATGAGCGCCTCGGACATCGGCATGGCGATGTAGAGCACGATGGCGGTGAGGATGCCGCCGACGACGGGCATGATGTTGATGAACATCTCGCGCAGGAAGTCGTCGACGAAGGATTCGGGCTTTTCCAGGTCGAACTTAACGAACGGGCGCAGGCCCATTTCCTCGGCGAGCTTGCCCAGCCGGTAGATGCGCTTCGAGGTGAGCGGGTGCGTGGAGCCGAGCTCGTACCAGAACGCCCAGGTGTTCCAAAGCTCCCATTTCATGGCGCCCTTGATGCGGCTCTTGTCGATCTCGCCGTTGTTGTAGCAGTTCACGACCATGCTCTTGGAGTTCTTCGAGTCGAAGATGCCGAGCACGGATTCGCCCGAGGCAGAGCCCTTCGCGTCGGTGCCCTTCTCGCGCGTGCTCAGGCCGAAGCCGATGTTCACGAGCGCGCTGGCAAGCGCGTTGGGGTCGCCCGTGACC
>JAUNCA010000101.1 GCA_030526775.1 Coriobacteriia bacterium
TGATGAGCTGCGTGCGGTCGCGCATGGCATCCAAGTACCCGCAGAGCCGCCGCAGGTTGGTATCATCGAGCGCTGCCTCCACCTCGTCGAGGATGTAGAACGGCGTCGGGCGCGTGGCGTACACCGCGAACAGCAACGCGAGCGCAGTCAGCGATTTCTCGCCGCCGCTCATCAGCGACATCTTCGTGATGCGCTTGCCGCGCGGTTGCGCGTTCACCTCGATGCCCGCGGTTTCCGGGTCTTCGCCCTCCACCAGGGAAAGCGATGCGGAACCGCCCGGGAACAGCTCGGCGAACACGCGGCGGAAGTTCTCGTCCACCGCCTTGAACGTCTCGGCGAAATCGTCGCGCATGCGCCCGTCGATGGCACGCGCCACTTTCTCCAGCGCGCGTCGCGCCGCCGTGATGTCATTCACCTGCTCTTGGAGGAAGTCGTAGCGCTCCTTCAGCTCCTCGTATTCGTGCGCGGCATCGGGGTTGATAGGCCCGAGGTTCGCGATGCGCCGGCGCAACGTGGCCGCGCGCTCTTCCGCAGCCTGGCGGTCGTCAAGCTCCGGACGCGCCAACGCCGTCTCGAGCGGTGTCGCGCAGTCTTCCTTGATGGTGGCAATCGCCGCTTCTACCTGCAGCTCGAGACGCCCCTTCTGCACGCGGGTATCCGCAAGGCGCGCGGTTGCATCCTCGGCTTCGGTGCGCAACGTCACGGATTCGCGCCGCTTCTCGTCGGCCTGCAGGTGAATGGCCGCGCTGCCATCGCGCAGCTCGTCAGCCCGGCGCTCGATGCCCGCGATACGACCGGAAACCGTTTCGCGCACGAGGGAAAGCGCATTCACGATCGCATCGATCTCGTCGATCTGCACACGCCCGGACGCCTCGCGACTCACCTTGGCCACCTGGCGCTCCAGGCGGGCGATGTCGCCGCGATTCCCCTGCGCCATGCGGTTCGCATAGCTCTCGCGCTCGACGAGCCGACCGACCTCGAGACGCGCCTCAGTGTGCCGCTCGTTCAGGGCGCCGTTGCGCTTGCGCAACGGCTGCAGCTCCTCGCGCTTGGTCGCGAGCTGAGCGCGAACGGATGCGAGCTCCTCGACGGCCGCATTCAGCTCCGCCTCGATCCGCTCCGAATTCGGGCGCATCTGTTCGAGCAGCAGGCGGTTGCGCTCTTGCCTGCGAGCGAGCTCCTCGTTTTCGCGCTGCAGCGAAGCAAGTTCACGCTGCGAGCGGTCTACCTGGTCGGAAAGGGAATCGAGCACGCCCTTCGCCTGCGCGCGGGCCGATGCCCGCTCGAGGCTCTCCTTCTGGATGCCCCGCAGGCTCTCTTCGGCCTGCTCCATCTCGCGAATGGCCTCGGCGAGCTTGCCATGCATGCGCTTCGCTTCCGCGCGCGCGTTCTCGAGCTCACGGTGCCGCTCGATGACGCCGACCGATCCGGCGGCGGGGCGGATGGATCGCGCGATTCCCGTGGAAGTCGCGATGAAACCGTCCTTGCTCGCGACACGCCATGGCCCGGAGACGCCCTCCAAAGCCTTCGCGCACGCTCGCGCCTGGGCAACCGTATCGCACAGCACGACGTCGCCAAGCAGGCGCTCGATGGCATCTCGATGCACATCATCGCAGGTCAGGATATCCACAAGGCGTACCCCGCCCGGCAGTTCGGGAAGATCCGCGCGCGCGGCGCCACACGTTGCCCCGGAAAGCGCCATGAACGAGGCCGCGCCCTCCTGCTGGGCATCTGCCACGCTGGCGGCTCCTGCCTGGGCCGCACCCGCATCGTCGACCATCAGAGCATCGGCAATGCCGGCGAGCAACGCTTCGACGATAGCCGTGGCATCGGCGGGCAGCTGCAAGGCATCGAGCAGCAGCGCCCGTGCACCGAGTTCTTCCTTTCGGCCAAGCGCCCAGGAAAGCGCCCGGTTGGCGGCCTGCGCGGTGCGTTCGCCCTCTTCAAGGCCTGCAACTTGGGCCGAAAGGCGGGCATCGTCGTTGCGCAGGCTTTCGGCAGCCTTGCGCTTGGCATCGGCCTCGGCAAACGCCTCGGCAGAGCGCAGGCGGCATGCCTCATCGGCCTCGACGGCCTGCACATGCTCGCGTTCGGCCTGCTCGAAGCGTGCACCGAGCGCTTCCATGCGCTGCTGAGCCTCATCGGCCCGTCGAGTGGCATCCTGCACCTGCGCGGCGATGAGTTTCTCGTCGGCCATGTTCGACGAAAGCGCGTCCGCGGCCTTCTCCTTGGCGGCACGCAAGCGGTCGCCATCGCGTACGAGCCTCGATTCGTCATGCTCGAGCGCGCCTATCTCGCGCCGCAGATCGCCGAATGCGCGCGACACCTCGTCGCGCTCCCGCGCAATGGCCGCAAGCGTTTCCTCGGCAGCTGCCTTCTGCATGCGAACATCCAGAAGCGCCTGCTCCGATTCGGAAAGCTGATCGCGCAAGGCCAGCAGGCGCTGCGAATCGGCATCGAGGCGGGAACGGCGTTGTTCGAGCATGCGCAGCGATGAGCGCTTCTTTTCGCCCAACAGCAGCACCGTGGCATCGAGCTGCTCGGACGCGCGACTTACCTCGCGCAACTGCTCGGCCACGACACCCGCACCCTCGCTATGCCGGCGCAGGTCGGCTTGAAGCTCCTGCACGGCGGCATCGGCGAGTTGGGCCTGGCGACCCTTTTCCTCGGCCAAGGCGGAAAGCTCCTGCTCGGTCGCGAGAACGGCATCCCACTTCCCCTGCAGCACGCGCAAATCGTCAACGGCGAGATCCAGCGATACCGAGGCGAGCTCGGTTGCGAGCCCTTTGTAGGTAATCGCACGCTTCGCCTTGCGCTCGAGCGGCTTGAGCTGGCGTTCCACCTCGCGATTGATATCGCGTATGCGCAGCAGGTTGTTGTCCATGCGTGCAAGCTTGCGCGCCGACTTCTCCTTGCGCTGCTTGTGCTTGAGCACGCCAGCCGCTTCCTCGATGAGCGCACGGCGGTCTTCTGGTCGCGACTGCAACACGCTGTCCAGATGTCCCTGGCTGATGATGGAGTGCGTGCCAGTGCCCAAGCCTGTATCGTGCAGGATATCGAGCACGTCCATGCGACGGCAAAGCGCGCCGTTGATGAGGTACTCGGAATCGCCGCTACGATACATGCGGCGCGTGATGGACACCTCGCTATAGTCGACCGGCAACGTGCCGTCAGAATTGTCCAGCACGAGGTTCACCTCGGCCATGCCCACCCGCTTGCGCGTGGAGCTGCCCGCGAATATGACGTCCTCCATGGCCTGTCCGCGCAGGTTGCGCGCATTGCGCTCGCCAAGCACCCAGAGCACGGCGTCAAGGACGTTTGATTTACCCGATCCGTTCGGGCCGATAATCGCGGTTATGCCTGGCTCCAAGTTCAAAACGCTGCGATCGGCGAACGACTTGAAACCCTTGCAGGTGAGCGTTTTCAGGTACATGCGTTTACTCCACCCCATCCTTCGAAGGGCTCTCCACAGGAGTCGCGATGGGGATATCCGCTGGCGGCTCGTCCATGCTCACGCCCACGGGAATCTCAGCAGGCAGCTCGGAAGCCTTTGCGCGACGAGCTTCTTTCTCGGCGCGTTTGCGGTCCTTCTCCGCCTTCTTCGCAGCCTTCGCCTCGGCCGTCGCCTCGGCTTTGCGCTGCTGCTCGAGTTCCTTCAAGGCCTGTGCCGCCGCCCTGCTCTCGCTCTCTTTCTTGGTGCGGCCGACGCCGCGGGCAAGGGATTGCATGCCTGCGAACACCGCCGACACAAAGGTGCGGTCGTGCGGGGGACCCTGCGTTTCAACAAGCTTATAGGTGGGGGTGATGCCTTCGGTCTGCAGCTTCTCCTGCAGCATCGACTTGGGGTTCTCGGGCTTCGCCGCGTAATCGCGCGTCATGCGCGGCAACAGCGTGCGCGCAATAAAGTCACGCGCCACATTGAAGCCGCCGTCGATGTATAACGCAGCCACCACGGCCTCGTACACGTTCTCAAGCGCGGAATGCATGCCGCGCTTGCCGGTGCCCACCTCGGAGTCGCCGAAGATGATGATGTCCGTGAACCCGAGCTCGTCGGCGACGCTGGAAAGCGTCGAGCCGGCCACGAGCGCCACCTTGATACGCGTGAGCCCGCCCTCATCGAGGTCCTTGAACTTCTCGAACGCGGCCATGGCCACGATGACGCCGAGCACGCTGTCGCCCAGAAACTCCAGGCGCTCATAGGAATATTGAACCGGCTTTCCTTCAGCCGCCGAGGGGTGGGTGATGGCCGAAAGGATGAGCTGTTGGTTCTTGAAGGTGTAGCCGATGATGCGCTGGGCGCGGTCGATGCGCTCCAGCTCCTCTACGCTGAACATCTCCCCTACGCTTTCACCGGCTCGTCCGCGTCGGCATTGGCCAGAGCCGTGGCGATCTTGCCCGTGAGGTCAGACTCGACCGACCGAATGGCCAGGGCGAGGGAATTCTTCACGGCAAGCGGGCTCGAGGAGCCATGGCCAATGAAGAGCGGCCCGCGCAAGCCGAGCACCGGGGCGGCGCCGAACATATCCGGGTCAACCGAATCCTTCAGCTGCTTGAAGCTGGGCTTCAGGACCGCGGCGGCGAGCTTCGTCTTCATCGAGCTCATGAACATGCGCTTCATCTCGTCAAACAGCATCTTGCCCACGCCCTCGATCGTCTTCAGGGCCACATTGCCCGTGAAGCCATCGGTAACGACCACATCGCAGGTGCCGTTGACGATGTCGCGTCCCTCGCAGTTGCCTGCGAATTGGGGCACATCGCGCTTCAGCAGCGTGTGCGCCTCTTGCGCGAAGGCGGAGCCCTTCGTCTCTTCCTCGCCGATGTTCAGCAAGCCCACCTTGGGGTCGCGTGCGCCGAGCAGCTCGGCGTACAAGCTGGCCATCTTCGCGAATTGCACGAGGTATTCCGGCTTGCAGTCGGCATTCGCGCCCACGTCGCACATGACGACGGTCTTTCCGGGGCACGGCACGTTCGTGCACAGGGCGGGGCGGGCCACGCCCTTCAGGCGACGGATGACCATCGTGCCCGCGGTAAAGCAGGCGCCGGTCGAACCCGCGCTGTAAAACGCATCGGCCTGGCCGTCCTTCACGAGCTTGCAGCCGACGACGATCGAAGAATCGGGCTTGGCCTTGAACGCCTGGGCCGGATGCTCGTCCATCTCGATGACCTGCGAGCAGGCCACGGCATCGCAGCGCTCATGCTGCGCGGCAAACGGCTCGACGACCTCGGGCAGGCCGCAAAGCTTCACGGTAAGCTGAGGATATGCCGCCAGGGCATCGGCGACGCCGGCGAGGATGGCTTCGGGGGCGTTATCGCCGCCCATCGCATCCACCGCGACCGTCACGGTTTTTTCCATAGGTATGCTCCCCTCGTCTCGCATGTTCCTGCGAGACGCTAACCTGGTCGCTGTCCTCTTGAAACAGCCACCAGGTTAGCGTCCCAACGCATACATGTTCAGTATTATAGGCATACCCCGCCGAGAAACCGCTCACCTGTAAATATGCACACAAAAGAACCCCCCAGCGAACCGGAGGGTTCCCATGTTGCGTTATACGCTGCGTGTTATGCGGTTTCGATAACCTCGCGGTCGCGGTAATAGCCGCAGTTGCCGCACACGCGATGCGGAAGCTTCACCTCGCCGCACTGGGGGCAGGTGGAACGCGCGGGAGCGGTAAGCTTCATGTTCGCGCTATGACGGGAATGATGACGCGCGCGACCGGTTTTCCTTTTGGGTACTGCCATGATCTATCTCCTTCACGACGAGACATGCTCGTAAACTCTATAAGACACGAACAAATAGTATAGCCATGCCCCCCATCGGGTGCAAGGAATAATTCTTCCCTTCACCACCTGCTCACATTCGCGGAATTAATTCTCGAATTTGAAGTCCTTGAGCGCGGCAAAGGGGTTGCGGGCTTGCTCGAAATCGGGGTCGGGTTCGTTAGAGCAGCCGCAGGGGCCCTCGTTGAGGTTCTTGCCGCATTGCGGGCACAGGCCTTGGCAATCTTCGTCGTGCAGCGGAACGAGCGGCACATCGAGCACGAGCGCAGCCCCCAGGAACGGGGCGATGTCCACGCCATGATGCTCGTCGATTACCACGAACTCGTCCTCTTCCATATCCTCGGGCAAATCATCACCGGGATCGGCGAGGAAAATCCAGCCCTCGAGCTCGCCCTCCAGGTCCAACTCGAAGGGCTCGAGGCAACGCGCGCAGTCGATGGTGGCCACGCCCGTGATGGAACCGGAAACCAGAAGCGCTCCCTCCCCCGTATTCGAGACATACGCGTTCCAGGGCAGCGGCTCGGTAAAGCGCAGCGTGTCGGGACCCGCCTTCAATTCGGGCAGGTCGAGTTCACCGGAAAAGGCCGAGCCCCCCGATACCTCGAAGAGCTCGTCCGGCAATACGATATAAGCAGATGCGGCCACTAGCGAAGCGGACCCGTCCCGCCGGCAATCGCGTTCGCGTTCAGGCGGTCGCGGCAACGGCGCACGTTGGAGAGCAGCGTGTCGAGGCTCTGCTCTACATGGCTGAAGACCTCGTCGGCATAGTCTTCGGCACCGGCACGCGTCTCACGCTCGAGCTCGCGCACGTCAGCCATGATGGTATCGGCCTGCTGTTGGGCGATGCGTACGATCTCCTGCTCGCTGGCGATAGTCATCGCCTGGCTGCGGGCATCCTCGATCATGCGGTTGGCCTCGGCCTCGGCGTCGTCGAGCAAGCTCTGGCGCTCGCGTACGATCTGGCGGCTCTGGGCGAATTCGCTCGGGAAAAGGTCGCGGATCTCGTCGATGATCTCGAATGCGGCCGCAGCGTCGACCTGCTTCAGGTTGCTCTTGCCAAATACGGGCTTGGCATCTTCGAGGAGGATCGACAGTTCGTCGATGAGGCCCATGACTCCGGTTTCGTCCATGGTGATCCTTTCGTCTGCTACGTTTCAATTGCATGTTCCGGGCATACTTACCCTTATAAACGTACACACTATACCACAAGCTGGGGTTTCACATATAGAAAAGGAGCCGGATAACTCCGGCTCCTTAAACGCGCATACCTTGCTTATAGCGCCTGTGCAGGAACGACGATGGCTAGAAGCCAATCCAGACGAAGCGAATCATCAGGTACACTGCCGCGATCACCACGGATACGAGCATCAGGGGCATGCCGACCTTCAGGAAGCTCATGAAAGTGATGGGATAGCCCTCGCGTGTCGAGATGCCCGAGAGCACCACGTTCGCGGATGCGCCGATGAGCGTGCCGTTGCCACCGAGGCAGGCGCCCAGGGACAGGGCCCACCAGAGCGGCCAGACGTCCATGCCCTGGCTGCCCATGTAGAGGATGATCGGGATCATCGTCGCGGTGAACGGGA
>JAUNCA010000102.1 GCA_030526775.1 Coriobacteriia bacterium
CCGAAAGGAAACATCATGAAAGCATCTGCCATCATCCTAGCCGCCGGAGCTGGGACCCGCATGAAATCGAAGCTGCCGAAGGTTGCCCACCGCATTATGGGCGAATCGCTGGTCGGATATGTTATCGCCGCAGCTCAGGAAGCGGTCGAGCTCGACAAGCTCGTGGCTGTCGTGGGGCATGGCCGCGAGGCGGTTATCCCGCTGGTGCAGGACGACTGCGAGGTCGTGGTTCAGGAGCAGCAGCGCGGCACCGCCGATGCGGTGAACAGCTGCCGCGAGGCCTTCGCCGGAGTCGGCGGCTCGGTGGTGGTGCTGTCCGGCGACTGCCCGCTCATTACGCCCGAGACCATCAAGCGCTTGGTCGAGCGCCGCGAGGAGACGGGCGCTGCCGTGGTCGTGCTCTCCATGATTCCCGACAATCCCTTCGGCTATGGGCGCATCGTGCGCACGACGGCCGGGGAGTTCCAGCGCATCATCGAGCAGAAGGATTGCACGCCCGCCCAGGCCAAGATCACCGAGTGCAACTCCGGCTTCTACTGCTTCGATGCAAGCTACCTGTTCCAGGCGCTTGAGCAGGTTTCGACCAACAACGCGCAAGGGGAGTATTACCTCACCGACGTCATCGAGATTGCCCGCCATGCCGGCCGCACCGTCGAGGCCATGGTTGCCGACGATTCGGATGAGTGCCTGGGCGTGAACACGCGCGTGCAGCTTGCGCAGGCCACGAAGATCCTGCAGCGTCGCATCAACGAGCGCCATATGCTCGCGGGCGTGACGATGACCGATCCCGAGCAGGTGTGGGTTGGTCCGAAGGTGCGCATCGAGCGCGATGTCGAGCTCCTTCCGCAGACCTTCCTGCTTGGACAGACCAGCATCGGCGAGGATTCCGTGATAGGTCCTAGCAGCCGCCTCACCGATACGCAGGTAGGCGTGGGCTGCGTGGTGGACGAAACCATAGCTATTGGCAAGGTGATTGCCGACGGTAGCACTTGCGGACCGCGAGAGGTGCTATAACTACACCTCTTTGGTTTTGTTTGTGTGTGGGAAAACGGCAAGCGGTAGCCGAGGGAGCGCCCTGCGTGCTATCGTATCGGCAGAATGGTTTCAAGCCTAGAGGAGTGGGACAAATGGCTGAGATGAAGAAGACGTTGGCGGTGTTTTCGGGGTCGCAGGATTCCGCTTTGGCGGAAGAGATTGCCTCGTACCTTGGCATCAAGCTGGGTAACGTTATTCTCGAGCAATTCGCGAATGGCGAGAACTACGTATGCTACGGCGAGTCGATTCGCGGTGCCGACGTGTTCATCGTGCAGGTGATGAAGGGCACTGCCGTAAACGATTCCCTCATGGAGTTGCTCATTATGGTGGATGCCGCCAAGCGTGCGAGCGCACGTACCGTCACGGCAGTCGTCCCCTCGTATTTCTACGCTCGCCAAGACCGCAAGGCCTCGGCGCGTGAACCCATCACCGGCCGCCTCGTTGCCAACCTCATGGAGACGGCTGGCGTGGACCGCACGCTCACCATCGATTTGCACCAGGGTCAGATTCAGGGCTTCTTCAACAAGCCGGTGAACCACCTCACCGCCATGCCCATCCTGGTCGACTACTTCCGTCAGAAGGGTATCGCTGCAGGCGAACAGCTCTGCATCGTGAGCCCCGACGTGGGCCGCGCGAAGGCCGCGAAGAAATTCGCTGACAGCCTGGATGCCGACCTCGCGATTATGCACAAGGGCCGCCCAGGCCATAACCAAGCCGAGATCACCGCATTCTTCGGCGATGTCGCGGGCAAGGTTTGCATCCTGAACGATGACATGATCGACACCGGCGGCTCCATCGTGGCTGCTGCCGCCACGCTGATGGAGCGCGGCGCGAAGGAAGTCTACGTGTGTGCGACGCATCCGGTGTTCTCCGGCCCTGCCTACGAGCGCCTGGAGGCTGCACCTGTGAAGGAAGTCGTCGTCACCAACACGCATCCAGTCCCTGCCGAACACCTTGGTGGCAAGATCAAGGTCGTCACCGTAGCGCCGCTGCTTGCCGAGGCCATTTCGCGCATCTTCAACAACGAATCGGTGCGCGCTCTGGGCGACGCGAACCTGTAAAGGCAATCGCGCACGATGTACCTCGTTGCTGGTCTGGGGAATCCGGGCGAAGAATACGCGCATACGCGCCATAACGCCGGTTTCGATTCCGTAGACGAGCTGGCGCGCGAAGCCCGGGTGAGCTACTGGAAAAAGGAATGCGGTGCGTTGACGGGTAAAATCGTCATCGCCGGTCAGGATGTGCTGCTGGCCAAACCGCAAAGCTACATGAACGTGTCCGGCGGGCCCGTGAAGAAGCTCATGGCCGCCTATGGCATCACGCCAGACCAGCTCATTGTCGTGCATGATGATTTGGACATCGCGCCGGCGAGCATCCGCGTGAAATTCGGCGGTGGCTTGGCCGGGCATAACGGATTAAAGTCCATTGCCGAGAAGCTCGGCACGAAGGATTGGTTCCGCGTGCGCGTTGGTATCGGCCGGCCGCCGGGACGCATGCCGGTGGTCGATTTCGTGCTGACAAAGCCCCGCAAAGACGATGCCGATGACTTCGCGCAGGGCTGCTATCGTGCGAGCCTCGCCGTGGACAGCCTCATCCGCAACGGCCTAGAGAAGACCCAGCAAGATTTCAACTAAACAGCAAAATGAGTCGAAGAACGTATCTTCGACTCATCTTTGAATGACTACACAAACGTAAGCTTTCCGCAAAATGAGTCAAAGATGCGTTCTTCGACTCATTCCCGCCGTTTTGGAGGGGTTTTTCTGTCGGCTTTTCTGTGGGACAATAGGGCACGAGAATAGAGAGCGTGCACCGAGGTACCCATGTCAGCCAGGTTCAACATCCATCCGGCGGATGATGCCGCCGTCGTACGATTGCAGCAGGAATTCGACCTCCCGCATTTCATCGCCACGGTCCTGGTGGCGCGCGGGCTTTCCGCGCCCGAGGACGTGCGCCGCTTCCTCACGCCCAGCTTGGACCGTGATTGGCACAATCCGTACGAAATTCCGCAGATGGAAGAGCTGGTCGATGGGCTGGTGAGCGTCATCCGCCAAGGCAAGCGCATCGTCGTGTTCGGCGACTTCGACCTCGACGGCATTTCCTCCACCGTCACGCTTACGCGCGGGTTGCGCAAACTCGGCGCGAACGTCGAGCCGTTCATTCCGCATCGCAGCGATGAGGGATACGGCTTGTCCGAACCCGCCATCGCGCGCATGCGCGAGTCGCTCCATCCGGAATGCGTCGTAACCGTGGACTGCGGCATCTCGTGCCGCAATGAGGTTGCCCTGCTGAAAAGGGCCGGCATCCAGGTGTTCATCACCGACCATCACGAAGCGGGCGAAGCAGTTCCGGTTGGCGTTCCCGTGGTGGACCCGAAGGCGCACCCGGGGTGTCCGAGCGCTATCCTGGCCGGCGTTGGCGTTGCCTTGAAGGTTATCCAGGCGGTGGGAGGACGTCTGGGCAAGCCCGAGCTTTGGCGCGAATACGTCGACCTTGCGACCTTGGGAACCATCGCCGACCTCATGCCCATGCGCGACGAAAACCGCGCGCTTGTGGCCGAGGGTATTAGGATGATCAACGAGCATCCGCGTCCAAGCCTTACCGCGCTGCTCGATGTCGCGGGTGCAGCTGGCAAGCCGGTTGCGAGCAACAATCTCGGCTTCACGATAATCCCGCGCTTAAACGCTGCCGGTCGCTTAGGCGACCCGATGCGCGCATTCGACCTGCTGATGTCCGACGACTTGGATACGGCCTATGCCTGTGCCGAGACGCTCGAGGCAACTAACGACGAACGCCGTACCATCGAGGCCGAGCTCGTCGAGGTTGCAAGCCTGCAGGCCGAGCAGAAATACCATGGCCAGCGCATCCTCATCCTGGCGGGCGAGGGTTGGCACGAAGGCGTGAAGGGAATCGTCGCTGGACGCATCGCGCAGACGTATGGCGTCCCCACAATCCTGTTCACCATCGACGAGAACGGCGAGGCGCACGGCTCGGGTCGCGTGGTAGGCCAGGTGAACCTGTTCAAGGCTGTGGAAAGCGTGTCCGATTTGCTTACGCGCTTCGGTGGACACGAAGCGGCGGTGGGCATAACGCTTCCGGCTGACAAGCTCGACGAGCTCGACGAGCGGCTGTGCGCGTACATGGAGGCGCTGCCCGCCGAGAGTTTCCATCCCCGCGTGTCGGTGGATGCTTGCGTGGGCCTTGATGAGTTGAGTCTCGCGAACGTGTTCCGCCTGGACGAGCTCATGCCGTATGGCCAGGAAAACGAGCAGCCCGTCCTGCTCGCACGCAATGTCATGCTGGCTAATTGCCGTGCGGTTGGGGCTGATAAGAGCCATTTCAGCTGCCAGCTCAGCGATGGCACGAACGCCATTTCGGCCATCATGTTCCACTGCGGCGACATCGAGCAATTCATGCGCTGCTCTTCTGTGGTGAATGCCGCCTTTACCGTGCAGGTGGACGAATGGCGTGGACGCCGCAGCGTGAAAGCCATGCTGCGCGCCATCGCCCCGGTAAAGCCCTGCCTCGCGCTGGAGGCGTGCCTGAACGACGACTCCCTCGCCTTCGTGAGCGAGCTCTTTGGCAACGACGATGCCGATCTCATCGCCGATGCCCAGGAAAGCGCGACCGAGGTCGAGCGCATGGAAGATGAGCGCGCGAGCAACCGACGGGAATGGGAGCGGCGCTACGCCGAGAACCCGGCGGGCATACGTGAGGCGATCGTGCAGGCCTTCATCGGCGATGCGCCCTTGCACGAGACGCAGGCGCGGGTGCTCGACGCGCTTGATGCCGGTACGTCAACCCTCACCGTCATGGCCACGGGACGGGGCAAATCGTTGCTCTTCCAAGTGCATGCCGTCAAGGAGGCATTGCGCGGCAACCGCATGAGCATCTTCGTGTATCCGTTGCGTGCGCTCATTGCCGACCAGGCGTTTCATCTGAACCGTGCGCTCGAGCGCTTCGGGGTGTCGTGCATCGTGCTAACCGGCGACACGCATTCTCCCGATCGTGAACGCGCCTTCGAGGCCATTGCCGAGGGAGCATGCGACATCGTGCTCACGACGCCGGAGTTCCTAGCGCACCATGTGAAGAGGTTCGCAGCGGCGCCGCGGCTGGGTTTCGTCGCAGTCGACGAGGCGCATCATATCGGGCTTGCGCGGGCTGGCCACCGCGAAGCCTATCATGAGCTGCGCAGCGAGCTCGACGCGCTCGGCAACCCGCTCGTGCTCGCGATAACCGCAACGGCCGACGACGCCATCGCCGCGGACATCTCGTCGGAGCTCGGCATCGAAAACCACGTGTTCGACCTGCATGAACGCGAAAACCTAAAGCTCGACGACCAGCGTGGGCTGCGCAAGCGCGGCGACTACCTGGCGAACCTCGTGGCGCGCGGCGAGAAGACCGTCATCTACGTAAATTCCCGCGCCGAATCGGTCGCACTCGCACGGCATCTGCGGATGCGCGTGCCGCAGCTTGCGGGCCTCATCGGGTTTTATAATGCCGGGCTCTCGCGCGAGGAGCGCACGCGCGTGGAGGATATGTTCCGCCGCGACCGCCTGTGCGTGCTCGTGGCCACGAGCGCCTTCGGCGAGGGCGTGAACATCCCGAATATCCGGCATGCCGTGCTCTTCCACCTGCCGTTCAACGAGGTCGAGTTCAACCAGATGTGCGGACGCGCGGGGCGCGACGGAGCCGAGGCGATAATCCACCTGCTGTTCGGGCGTCCGGATCGTCAGGTGAATGAGGGAATCCTGCGCAACCTCACGCCCGGGCGCGAAGTGATGGCGCAGGTGTACCGCACGTTGCGGGCACGTCAGCGCATGGTGGGCGCCGTGCCATTCGAGGCCACGGTGGCGAGCTTGGCGGCCGAGGCGAGCAGTATTCCGGGAAGCCTGCCGGTTACCCCGCAAGCCGTTCAGTGCGGCATCGCCGTGTTCCGCGAGCTCGGGTTGCTGCAGGCGGGCACGGGCGACCTCGGCGGCGAGGCGTCACGATATGTATACGTACCCGACACATCGAGCAAGGTCGAGCTCTCCGATAGCGTGCGCTACCGCGAGGGCCTCGAGGAACTGGATATCTTCGAACGCTTCAGCGATTGGGTGCTCAATGCATCGCCCGAAGCGCTGCGGCGCGTCGTCATCCGCCCGATTCTGCCAGGTTGCGGTTACGGGCTCTACGATACGGGAAGGGGCTGATACGCATGGCGAATGGCGAAAACAACGCGATTGTCTCCGCTCCGGAGTTCGATACGTCCTATGTGGACGAAATGGAATTCGCGGTCGACGCAGCTCTTGATAGCCATTCGGGTACGCCCGAGGAACGTTTCGAGATGCTTCTTTCCGAAACGGAGAAATACCTCGACGAATCCGAGCGCGCGACCCTGCGCCGGGCGTTCAACTACGCGAAGGCGGCGCATAAGGGACAGCTGCGCAAGAGCGGCGAACCGTACATCTCGCATCCCATCGAGGTGGCGCTCATCTTGGTGAGCCTTCGCATGGACGTCGAGACGCTGGTCGCGGCCTTGCTGCACGACGTGGTAGAGGATACCGACATCACCTACGAGGACGTGGAGGCCGATTTCGGTTCCGATGTCGCGCAGCTGGTGGACGGCGTGACGAAGATTTCGCGTATCGAGGTCGAAAGCCTCACGGCCGAACAGGCTGAGACCATCCGCAAGATGTTCGTCGCCATGAGCAAGGACATCCGCGTCGTGGTCATCAAGCTTGCCGACCGCTTACACAATATGCGCACCCTCAGCGCCCTGCGTGAAGACCGTCGGATCTTCAAGGCGAACGAGACGCTGGAGATCTATGCCCCCATCGCGAATCGATTGGGCATCAGCAGCATCAAATGGGAGCTTGAGGACCTCTCGTTCTTCTACCTCGAGCCGACGAAGTTCAAGCAGGTGAGCCGCATGGTGGCGGCAAGCCGCGAGGAGCGCGAGTCGTACATCGAGCGGGTGCGCGGCATCCTCGAGCAGGAGATGAAGTCGGTGGGCGTGGAATGCCAGATAATGGGCCGTCCGAAGCACCTGTACTCCATCTACCAGAAGATGCTGCGACAGGGGAAGGGCTTCTCGGAAATCTACGACCTCATCGCGTTGCGCATCATCACGAAGAGCGTGAAGGACTGCTATTCGGCACTCGGCACCGTGCATGCGCTGTGGCACCCGATGCCGGGCCGCTTCAAAGACTACATCGCCATGCCGAAGTACAACATGTACCAGAGCTTGCACACCACGGTCATCGGCCCCGCGGGCCGTCCGCTCGAAGTGCAGATCCGCACCGAGGAGATGCACC
>JAUNCA010000009.1:0-11048 GCA_030526775.1 Coriobacteriia bacterium
ACTGAGGAAATCACGCTCGGACCGGAGACGTGTCATTTATATTTACCCGCCGCGGCAAAACACCTTGATGAAGTACATCATTTGGGGCATGCATGAATATGATGACATCTTTTCGGACTCGCTCTATTCGTTCCGGAACAAGATAAGCTCAACGAATCTGTTCGGAAAAATCGCTCGCTTTGACTATGCGCGCGATTTGTATACAGTCAAGGTGGATGTCCGCGATTATGGACACTCTATCAACCCGGATATCCTGCTTCCTAAAGTCGAGGATATAGTCAGCAAACGAGATCCCGCGCTCTTCGCATTCCTTCGCTACCTCATCACGAGGAACGTATACCTTCTCGACGGCAATGTCGTTCACGCTGGAATGGGCGGACTCCCCGGAGTTCCGATGAGCTGCTTCTTCAATAATATCTATCTCATGGAGCTCGATAGCGCCATGAGCAAGCGTGCAGTGCTCTACTCGCGTTATGCCGATGATATTGCAATCTTCACGCGAACTCGCGCCGAAGCGGAAGCCGCGCTCGCAGAAACGCATGCGATAATCTCACGCTTAGGGCTTTCCTCAATGACGATAAAACGCAGATCATCGAACCAGGTGGAAGCATCGAGCTTTTGGGAATACAAATCCAAGATTGCAATCTAGATGTCGCCGATAACACGCGGGCGAAGGCCAGAACGAAGCTCACGCATTTTGCGAACAAGCTTGTACGGTGGGAGCAATACGGCAAAATCCCGAAAGAGGAAGCCGTGAAACGCATGGCAAATCGCATCGACAGGTACTTTTACGGCGATGGCGGCATTCGGACCGGAACTTGTTATTCCTGCGGTTGTAGTTCTCATCGCTCGTGCGGCTTTTTCAGTTGTTGTTGCTCTCGCAAACAAACGTAACGAAGCGAATAGCATGCAAGCAGACATAGAATCATCCGGCTTCATGTTTTCAGCGCTCAAAGGAGCCCAGAAGATTCGATCTATGGGCGCTGAGCGTCGTGTGTACGCGAGGTGGGCTACCATCTATCAACGCGTTCTCAAGTACGACCTGGATCAACCTGCTCCTCTCAAACTCGAAAGCGAAATTGCATCATTTATCGCGAGCGTAGGCACTATCGCGCTCGTATCCATAGTCGTGGGAACTGATATGTCCCGCGCCGACTATATCGCCTTCAACGCCTCATATGCACTCGTTGTGGCAGCGATTAGCGAATTGCTCGATTCGATGCGCTCGGTCATGCTCCTGGGACCGCTCATGGACCAGCTCCGACCAGTTCTTTGCACACCGGTTGAATCAAGCCATGATGGCGGCGTTGTACGCCGTGAAAAGGGCGAGATTGAGTTGGACAGCGTAAGCTTCTCGTATCCCGGTGGACTCGGGGCAATCGACAATCTTTCGCTCCGCATCCACGCGGGCGAGAAGGTGGCTTTCGTAGGGGAGAGCGGCTGCGGGAAGTCCACGCTCATGAAGCTCATCCTTGGTGTTGAGAAACCCCTTGTTGGGGCCGTTTTCCTCGATGGCAGGGATATATCATCGCTCGATATCCGTTCGTATCGTCGACATGTCGGATCGGTATTTCAATTCAGCCGGCTCATTCCCGGTACAGTTCGCAGCAACATCTGCTTCACGCCGAGAAAGGTTACTGAGGAAGAAGCGTGGGAAGCGGCTGAAAGAGCGTGCATCGCGGAGGATTTGCGAGCAATGCCGCTCAGACTCGACACCGAAATCTCCGAATCGAATGCAAGCGGCTTTTCTGGTGGACAACGGCAGCGCATCCTCATCGCACGTGCTTTTGCCACAAAACCAGCCATCATGGTTCTCGATGAAGCCACAAGCGCACTCGACAACATTACGCAGAATCATGTCCTCGATGCCGTCTATCGCGAGAACTGCACGGTGCTCATGGTTGCGCACCGCCTGTCCACCGTTGCAAACTGCGACCGCATCCTCGTGATGGAAAACGGCAAGATCGTCGAAGAAGGCTCCTATGACGAGCTCATGGCAGCGGGTGGTCTCTTCTCGCGGCTCGTTCGGAAGCAAGTGCTCTAGCAAACCGCCGCACCACGCGAACCCTGTTCGCCGTCTGCACTAGCGTAATCCGCAGAACTGCGGTAGGCTTTCGAAAAGGGGAAAGGAGGACGGCATGTTGCGCATGATTATTCCGCTTGTAATCATATTCTTGTTATACCTGCTCGCTCAGACATTCATGATGCGCTCAGGAGAAAAACCCATCGATGTCGATCCAATAGACCCCGAGACCGACCGCGAGAAAAAACATGCGGAAGACGATGTTATCGATGTGGATGCCATCGACCCAGACGCGGATCCGAATCGCGGGTAACAGGTTACCGATAACCGCGGTTCTTCATTGCGGAAAGACTATTCAATAGGAAAGGAGCCCGAAGGCTCCTTTCCTTGTAACGCATATCGAAGAAGTTGGTGTTACTGAGCTTCGTAAGGAGGCACAGAACCCGTGGTTTGCTGGATGTTGCTCGGGACGAGCGGACGGCTCTCCGGCATCGGGTTATCAGCATAATGCGAACCACGCGGAACCGTGAAATCCGCAGCATCGACGGGGCCATTCGGGCCATCGAGCTCCTTGCCACGACGCCAGACCCACCAGCCCTGGACCATGGCGCCCACCGTGTACACGAGGCAGAGCACCGAGACGATGAAGTCGACAACCGGCAAGCTCATGAGCAGGGCGAAGATGATCAGGAAGATAATGGAGGAAATCCACTTGTTGATCCGGATAAATGCCGCACGACCGAGCGAGATAGCCGTGTAAGCGACGCAGAGCACCGTGATGCAGGTGTAAATAGCCACAAGCGCCACACCGATAGGCCACCCGACCATGGAGAGGAAGA
The DNA here is from genome assembly GCA_030526775.1 of Coriobacteriia bacterium. GTDB lineage: Bacteria > Actinomycetota > Coriobacteriia > Coriobacteriales > Eggerthellaceae > UMGS1519. The sequence goes on from JAUNCA010000009.1 coordinate 2,863, forward strand.
AGCCGAGGGCGAGCACGGGAAGAAGGATCAGCGACAGCAAACCGGTGACGAGAATCGCGACCGGACGGTTGCGCACGAGCAAACCACTGGCGTCGACGACCTCGGTGCGCAGGAAGAGCAGCATCACGATACCGATGAGGAGTAAGCTCAGCAGGGTCATGAGCAGGTTCTTCAACCAAGCCTCGCTACCGATGTTCGCAAATCCCTGAGAGATGTCGAAACCGGACATATCCTCCTGCACAAACTCGTAATCTGTGATCTTGGCGGTGCTTGCGATGGTCGGCTCAGATGCCGCATGTACGCTCAGAGCGCCCTTCACGACGATATACGGATCGATGACGACGCTTTCCGCGCTGATGTAGACATCGCCCTCGAACGTGCCCTTCAGGAAGACGGTGCGGCCTGCAGCGTAGACATCGGTGGCATCTGCCGCGAGGTCGAGGTTGTTACCAGCTGCCATAAGCGTCTTGCAGGTCGTGCCGGACATCGTGATGTTATTGCCTGCGACGAAAATATTGTTCTTCGCAGCCATATCGGAGATGTTGATGGTCTCGCCGGAGATGAATGCATCGGCGCCGATTGTGGTGTTCTTCAGGTCGACGGTGCCCGCACTGGCAAACAGGTTGGCCTTCACCGTATCGCCGCTAGAAACTAGGTTGCCGGCTCCGAACAGCAGGTCGTCGCCCAGCGGCATGCCCTGGGAGATCTGGTCGGCGAGGTTTTCGCCTTCGGTGGCAGCTAGAAGCTCCTCGGCCGTCGCATCGGGATCTTCCAATGCAGACGAACTCGACTCTTCCGAAGCGGTGCTCTCAGACTTGTCAGGTGCGGCGAATGCGGCGCCGGAAGTGAATCCGAGCATGGCGAATGCCAGGCATATCGACATAGCCGCTGCCAGGAACGCCATCCAACTGCGCGCCCCGACATCATTCCTCGTTAGTACTTGCATGTTGTCCTCCTCCTTCATTTATGCGGTGAATCTTGCGTTATTTTTCTGTGGCGGCATCCTTCGCCGCCGGAAGACCTATGTTGTCGGACGCGAATACGAGGTGTCGCACGATGCCTCGTAATACGGTTCCGTCTCGGAAAGCATTCGCTCGCACTTTCGCTTGAGCTTTTTCACGGCTTCCTTTCCAATGGGAAGCCATAATGGCATCTTATCCGACATTGCGACGTTGTACACCAGGTTTGCCACTTTTACCGGGTCACCATGCTGGCGATAATTATGCGAGAGGCAATACTCAAGCGCACTGTGTGCCTTCGATCCCTCATACGCTTCCAGCGTCCTCGATGCGCGCTTCAGGGAAGTCGCATCGAAGAAGTTCGTGCGTATCATTCCCGGGCACACGACCATGCACTGGATGCCGAATTCCTCAAGCTCAGCGGAGAGCACTTCGGTCAGGCCTACGATTGCGAACTTAGTCGTATCGTAAAGCGACCCGCCCGCATCGGCAGAATACCCGCCCATAGACGCGATGTTCACGATACGGGCGAACTCGCTTTCGCGCAGGTAGGGGAGTGCCGCACGCGTTACATTCATCGTTCCGAACACATTCGTGTCGTATATGGCGCGCGTCTCGGCATCCGTGATTTCCTCAAGCGCGCCGAAAATGCCGTAGCCTGCATTGTTGACCAAGATGTCGATACCGCCGAATCGTTCTTTTGCGGCTTTTACTGCAGCGTCGATCGAATCGAGGTCGGTCACATCGAGGGCAACCGCGAACAGGTTATCCGCATCCCCCAACGCCTCGACGACTGCCGCGGGCTTGCGTGCCGTCGCCACGACATTCTGGCCGTTAGAAAGAGCCGTACGCGCAAACTCGAGTCCCATGCCCCGGCTTGCTCCTGTTATGAACCATGTCCGTACCGCCATGGTGATTACCAGCCTTTCTCTAAACAGCAGATGCCTCTGTCACGCGAATGCCCACGAACTGCGCGTTTTCCGGCAGCCCTTCGATTTCATATACCTGCGAGAGATCGCACGATGAAATCGTGTAAGCATATTCGACCTTGTCTTTCTTAAACGTACCCGAAAGATTCGTGTTGCCCATCGTGTCCACCGCGGCATCTGAGATGTTCACATCCTCGAAGCCCTGAGCTGCAGCGGCAGCTTGTATGGCTTCGGTGGGATTCGCTGAGTCGAAATCGGCATAGCGCAACCGGATTTCTGCACCATTTGCGCGGCTCACGAGGAAACGCCACGAACCCTTCAGGTAACGCGCGGTATCGACGGGCCCGAGGTTCTCGATTCCCTGCGAATACGCTTGCGCAGCTTTCTCAGGGTCCATGTCGGAGGCGATTCTGAAAATGTCAAAACCGTCGACATTACGGTCTTCATCATTCGTATTGTCATGCAAGGTGTAACCCGCAGCCTTGAGCGAGGCGATCATGGCCTCGTTCGTCTTGCCGGCATAGTCCTGCAGCTGCGGGAGGTCGAGCGATACATCGCGGTCAATCGCAGCGGCCACCTGATCACGCGTTTTCTGCACGTCACCCATAACCGCCATGTTATATGCGATTATCACCGCCGCCGACAGCACGAGGGCGATCAGCAATATGGGAAGGAGCTTGCGATAATCGGCCAGAGGCATTTCAAGGGGCCTCTCGAGGCTATCGGCCTCGAGATACGTTACCGGACCTTCTACACGCCGATGCACGTCGCCAGCGGCAGAACCCGTCGGTCCTCCGATGAACGCAGGCGGTTCTGTATCTATGTCGCGTTTCGCCTGTTGGGGCATTGGTACTCCCGTCTTATACATTAACTTTGCAATTATAGCGCACTCAGTCGTTTCTTGCGTTTCTGTGCTATCTTGTTTAACTCGATAGGAGGAAATGGATGGATTTATCGATATTCTTAACGGCGGAAGCGTGGATTAGCCTGCTGACGCTCATCTTCCTGGAGATTGTACTCGGTGTCGACAACATCGTTTTCATAGCCATTACCACCGATAGACTTCCCGCGAACCAGCAAAAGCTCGGACGCAAGCTCGGTTTAGCCGGTGCCATGGTGATGCGCTGTGTTTTCCTGTGCTTTGCCGCATGGCTCGTGTCCATGACGAAACCCCTTTTCACCATCGACTTCATACAATTAGGCGGACACCCGCTGACAATCACCATCCGCGGTCTTGTGCTCTTCATCGGCGGTATCTATCTCGTATATAAGGGAATCGACGAACTACGCAGCGTCATGAATCTCTCAGCCGAAAAAGCTGAGGCTGCGGGGGCGGAGAACAAGCATCAGCGCATGCTGTCATTGCCCGTGGCCGTCGGAACCATCATGGTGATGGATATCGTGTTCTCAATCGATTCGGTCATCACCGCCGTGGGGTTGGCGAATCACCTCATCATCATGATTATCGCGGTCATCACCGCCGTCATCATCATGATGGTCTTCATCGATGCCATATCCGATTTCATCAACGAGCATGTTGAGATGAAGATCCTTGCACTGTTCTTCATCACCGCCATCGGCGTGCTGCTCATGCTCGACGGCGTCGGCATCAATTCGGGCATCGAGGTGCTCGATATGCACATGGAAAAGCTCATGGTCTACTTCGCCATGGTGTTCTGCTTGATGATTGAGATCTTCCAGATGACCTATGACGCTCGTTTGCATGCATTCATGAAGAAACAGCATCGCAAGCAGCTCGAACGCGTTGTCATGGGATATCCCATCGAGCCATCGAACGCCGTCGATGATGACTTTTCCGATGACGAGGACCTCAAGCGGAGCCTGTAACCGTGCTAGTCGCGTCTGCCGTTTATGATGCGTAGTGCTCCAGGCAGGCCTCGGAAACGATAAACCGCACAGCTAAAGGCAACAGACGAGCCTCGAACGGTGTGACATCGTCTGAGGGCTCGCCGTCAAACTGCACGCGAAGCGGTGGGTCCGCCTTCACGGTCACACGCTCGCAACGGTGTATTTCGGCCATATTGCCGCGATCGGGATATCCGCCATCGCGATCGAGGAGCGTTGCGATAAATGTGGGAATGAGCCCGAATGCGTTCTCGCCCTTCAGGATTATGACATCGAGCTTGCCATCGCGGGGGAGGTTTTCGTGGGTAAGCGCGATGTCGTATTGCATCTTCGAGAAGTTGGCGAGCATGACCGACAAGCCGTCGCACTCGTGCGGTTCACCGTCTATCGTCAAGGTGAAATGGGAAGTCTGCGGGTTCGTGTTGGCAAACGCCGCTTGGAAATACGCCATGGGCCCGAGAAGCTGCTTATTGGCTTCCGCGGCTTTCATGATGGTTGCATCATAACCGCACCCCGCAACGAGGAAGAATCCATGCCGCTGACCACCGAACTCTATTTCCCCCATATCAAAATCCATGGTCTCCATGCGAAGCAATGTTTTCGCAATCGCATGGGGCTCGTCGGGCGAGAACAGGTTCGTCGCAAGAGCATTCGACGTACCGGAGGGGAAGGGGAGGATGGGGATTCCCGTGTTGCGAAGCTCGTATCCAACACGCGCAATCGTACCGTCACCGCCGCTTGCAACCACCGCATCGAATTCCGCCGCATCCCTGAGCTTGTCTTCGCGTGTGTTGTTCTTATCGAAGCAACGCAACGTGATATCGTTTTCCGTCGAGGATATCGAACGGATGAAATCGTAAATGGCGCCTCCGCCATATCCCGATGACTGATTGTGCAATATGAGGATTTTCACGCGACCCCCTAATCTTGCTTAATATAGAGACATTATACGTTTTAGTGGAATGGCGTTTGATTTGTATATTAGCAGTCAAGACGAACTCGATGATTTCATAACGAGCAGCATTGGCTGCAAAATTCTTGCCATCGACACTGAGTTCATGCGCGAGAAAACGTATCGCCCGCAGCTGTGCCTCCTCCAATTGGCCACCGAAAACGACGTGGCGCTCATCGACCCGTTCGAGGTGATGGATCTCTCGGGGCTCTCCGAATTGTTCCTCGACGAGGGAATGATGAAGATCGTGCACTCGGGCCGCCAGGATGTCGAGATCCTCTACTTCGAGGTAGGCGTTATGCCCTGGCCGATTTTCGATACGCAAATCGCCGCTGCCGTGCTTGGATACTCGCAGCAAATCGGCTACGGACCGCTCGTTCACGCCGAATGCGGCGTGTTGCTCGACAAGCTCGATTCCTTCTCGGAGTGGGGCCAGCGCCCGCTCACCCAAAGCCAGCTGAACTATGCGGCAAACGACGTCATCTACCTGCCCCAGGTATACCGCAACCTTAAGCACCGCCTGATGGAACGCGGTCGACTGGGATGGCTTGAAGGCGATTTCCGCGAGCTTGTGAATCCGAAACGCTACGAGCCCAATCCGCGTGAACGCTATAAGAAGCTCAAGAAGGGCAACCAGCTGAACCGGCAGCAGATGTGCGCAGCCCGCGAGGTTGCAGCGTGGCGCGAAGAACGCGCAATAGCGCTCGATATCCCACGCAAGTGGGTGCTCGGCGATGAACAGATCGTTGAGGCTTGCAAGCGTGAAACTCGCACAATCGACCAACTGTTCCTCATTCGTGGCATGCGCGAGAAGCTCTCTACGGAGGATGCGCGCACCGTGGTGAAACTCATCCGCACGGGCCTGGAAACACCAAAGAGCGACTGGCCCGACGTGCCGCGGAAAACCAAGAACGAGCGCAACGTAGACAATGAAGTCGACTTGATGATGGCGCTCGTCCGCAAGCGGGCTAAGGAGAACAACATCGCCTTCCAAACGCTCGCAAACCACGATTCTCTGCAGGCCATCGCCCGTGGCCACTACGAAGATGCGCAGCTCTTGGAGGGATGGCGCTACGACATGATCGGCCATGAGCTCATCGACCTTCTCGAGGGGAAGATCGCCCTCTCCATCGTGGACCGCCATCTTCACGTAACACGTCTCGAGCCATAACATGGGCGCATGAGACGCTTTTCCTCTGAGGCAGAGTGTCTCATACGTGATTCTGCTATTCCTATGCGTGGCCTCGACTTGTGCGCACGTCAACGGGGCTTGCCGTATACTCGAACCGTGAATGACGATAGGAGTGAACCATGCAAACATCATATCTTTTGGTATTCCTCGTAACCATCATCCTTGGCGGCGCGTCGCAGTGGTATGTCACGAAAACCATTCGCGAATACTCGAACGTGCCTTCGACATCAGGGTGGAGCGGCGTTCAAGCCGCAAACGCCATGATGGCACGCTACGGCATCGGCAGGCTGCCCGTGCACCAAGGCCATGAAAACGAGGACCATTTCGACCCGCGCACAAACTCGATCACGCTCGACCCGCACGCATATGGGGCCTCATCGGTAACCGCCGTGGCCACCGCCTGCCATGAAGTGGGGCACGCATGCCAGTTTGCAGAAGGCTATTCGATGATGAAAATCCGCGCTGCGCTCGTGCCTGCGGTCAACTTCACGCAGCGCACCTGGATCCTCCTCGTGCTCGCCGGCGTGTTCTTCGGCATCACGGGCCTTGCCTGGCTCGGCATCATCTTTTATGCCTGCGCCGTGCTCTTCCACGTGGTGACGCTGCCCGTCGAATTCGACGCGAGCCGCCGTGGCCTTGCCTACATGACGGAAACCGGCGCGCTTTCGGGTGACGTCATCGGCGCCCAAAAGGTACTGCGCGCCTGCGCGCTCACGTATGTCGCCGCTGCGCTCATCTCGGTCATCGAGCTCATGTACTGGGTTCAGTACGTCCGCGAGTAAACGCGGTTGACATGCCCGGGTTTCAGCAGACATTTTCACCTCTGGGAGAAGAAGGGGAGTCCAAATCCAACGCCCTAAGCGTTTCTGCGGCGATGGCCCTTGCCAAGACCTCCCTCGAGCAACTCGTCGTCACGATGGTCGGCGAAGTCTCGGAAGTGTCCGACAAGGCCGGCTACAAGGCCGTTTACTTCACCGTAAAGGACGATCGCTCCAGCTTGCCCTGCATGATGTGGATGAACCGTTACCATGCGACCGGCGTGGTGCTGAACGTGGGTGCGCTTGTCGAGTTGACCGGTCGCTTCACGCTCTACGCCGCCAAGGGCCGCATGAACTTCGACGTGTTCTCGCTGCGGCTGGCGGGTGAGGGCAACCTGCGTATGCAGGTAGCGCAGCTTGCGCAGAAGCTTCAGGCCGAGGGGCTCATGGCCCCAGAGCGCAAGCGCCCCATTCCGAAATACCCCGAATCTATCGGCCTCGTGACCTCTCCACGCGGCGCAGCCGTGCACGATGTGTTGCGTACGCTTCGGCGTCGCTTCCCGCTCGCGACCGTCCGGCTTGCCGGCGTTCCCGTTGAAGGGCGCGATGCCCCGCTTCACCTGCGGCATGCACTCGAAACGGTTGCCCAAAGCGGAGTCGAGGTTGTGCTGCTCGTGCGCGGCGGCGGTTCTTTCGAGGACCTCATGCCATTTAACGACGAGGGGCTTGCCCGGGCGATAGCCGCATGTCCGGTGCCCGTGGTCACGGGTATTGGCCACGAACCGGATACTTCGATAGCCGATATGGTCGCCGATGTCCGCGCTTCGACCCCCACTGCGGCAGCCGAGGCGGTATCCGCACGCAAGGAAAACCTTGACCAGGGTTTCCTAAACGCAGCAGTACGTCTTGAGCGCGCCGCCAAACGCACCATCGATGGGCTAGAAACCTCGCTGGAGGCAATCGCTTCGCGTCCGGCGCTCAACGATCCCCAGGCGATCTTTGCGCAAGATTCCCTCGGCCTCGATGCACTCGCCACGCGGATGCACCGCGCCATTCCCATCGGCATCTCGAAAGACCGTTCGGCGCTGGAACATTCATCGGCGCTGCTATCGCGAATCGGCTCGCACATCGGCGCGACCCAGGGAACCCAGCTTGACGAGGCGAGGCGGCGCATCACGCGCGCTGGTACAACATTATCGGCGCCATACGAGCGCGACCTTGCAGTTGCCGCATCGCGCTTAAATGACCTCTCTCCGCTCACGGTCCTCTCGCGCGGTTATGCAATCGCACGCGACTCCGAACGGCATGTGGTGAAGAGCATCAACCAGGTCTCGGGAGGAGACCACCTCGAGGTATCGGTATCAGACGGCACGATTTCGTGCACGGTCGATTAGCGGGAAACCGTAACTGGCAATATTCCTTGTTATGGTTTCCCTTGTAGGATGGAGCAGTAATGGAAGAGCAAGTTAACCGCGCATTCGAAGACATGACGTTTCGCGAGGGAATGGAGGAGCTTGGACGCATCGTGAC
>JAUNCA010000009.1:11058-23551 GCA_030526775.1 Coriobacteriia bacterium
AGTCGAACACCCTCGAACTCGAAGAGAGCCTGAAGCAATATGAACGCGGCGTAGCACTGCTGCGCATCTTGCGCACGCGGCTCGACACGGCGCAGCAACGGGTCGATGTGCTGATGGGCGAACTTGAGGCGACCGCTTCCGACCAGGAAATCGACACAAACCTCAACAAGGCATAACCGCTCACAGCGCTTTTTGTTTCACCTGCCGAACACGTAATGCCCCCGAGCGCCGTTAGCCGATATCGGTGAATGGCAGGACCGTTTTCCCCTCATTCCCCTTAAAATGTGTGTAAGAGGAAACGTTAGGAGGATTGGATGCATGTTCTCGTAGTGAACGCCGGCTCCTCGTCGCTGAAGTACCAATTGGTGCACGTCGAGACCGGACGGGTCATCGCAAAGGGCATATGCGAACGCGTTGGTTCCCCCGAATCCTTTATCAAGCACGAGCGCAACGGCGAGAAAGCCGTCACCGAGCTTCCGTTGCCCGACCATGTCGCATCGGTTCATGCGGTCATCGATGCGCTTGTCGATGGAGAGAATCCGGCCATCGCCGCGCTTTCCGACATCCATGCCATCGGATTCCGCATCGTGCATGGCGGCCAATACTTCGACAAGTCGGTCATCATCGATGAAGAGGTCATCGCGCGCATCGATGAGCTTTCCGAACTAGCGCCGCTTCACAACAAGCCGGCCATCTCGGCTATCCGCGCATGTCAAAAGCTCATGCCGGAAACCCCGATGGTTGCCGTGTTCGACACGTCATTCTTCCAAACGCTGCCACCAGCTGCATACTTGTATCCCATTCCCTACGAGTACTACGAGAAGTACGGGATCCGCAAATACGGCGCGCATGGAACGTCGCATCGGTACGTGGCATATCGCGCCGCGCAGATGCTCGGCGAATCGCTCGACGACCTGAAGCTCATCACCTGCCATCTGGGCAGCGGATGCTCCATGACCGCTATCGACCATGGCCAGGCCATCGATACCTCAATGGGCTTCACGCCGCTCGACGGCCTCATGATGGGCACGCGGTGCGGCATCATCGACCCCGCTATCGTCCCGTTCCTCATGGACCACGAAGGGTTTAACACCGCCCAGATCAACGAAGTGCTGAACAAGAAATCGGGTCTGTTGGGAATCTCCGGCACGAGCAACGACCTTCGCTCCATCGACGAGGCCGCCGACAAGGGCGACCCACGCGCCGCTATGGCTTACGAGATGTTCGCCCATTCGGTGAAGCGCTATCTCGGCTCGTATACCTATCTTATGGCTGGCGTCGACGCAATCGTCCTCACCGCAGGCGTCGGTGAAAACAGTGCCAAGATGCGCCGTCTCATCTTCGCAGGCATGCAGCGGCTCGGCATCCGCATCGACGACAAGAAAAACAAGATGATGGGGTCGTTCGAGCGAATCATCTCGCATGAAAAGTCCCGCGTCACCGTCATGGTCATCCCGACCGACGAGGAATACATGATTGCGAAGGACACCTACGAGATCGTCAGCGCGATGTAGGCAATCTCACAATCCGGAAGAAAGAAAGACCCCGGTTTCCCGGGGTCTTTTCGTTCTATCGAAACGTGCGGGCGAGCGCGCTACTTTGCGCGGGCTTGTGCCTGCAGGCTCGTGAGGGCCACAACGGCAACGATGTCATCTGCGGAGCAGCCGCGAGATAGGTCGTTAACCGGTGCAGCAAGGCCTTGGAGGATAGGACCATAGGCCTGCGCCTTCGCCAGGCGCTGAACCAGCTTGTAGCCGATATTCGCGGCATCGAGGTCGGGGAAGATGAGGACCTCCGCATGGCCGGCAACCTCGGAACCCGGGAACTTCGACTGGCCGATTTCGGGCACGAGCGCGGCATCGACCTGCATCTCGCCGTCGATCATCACATCGGGAGCCAGCTCCTTGGCCATCGCGCATGCATGCGCCACCTTCAGCGCATCGTCGTTCTTCGCGCTACCGTTGGTGGAATGCGAGAGCATGGCCACACGCGGCTTGCGGCCGATGAGGTCTTCGAAGCTCTTGGCGGTTGCAACGGCGATGGTGGCGAGCTCTTCCTCGGTGGGCTGGATGACGAGCGCCGGGTCGGCGAAGAACAGCATACCATCGTTGCCGGCATCGCAATCCGGAACCTCCATGATGAAGAAGGAGCACACGGTCTTAACGCCGGGAGCCGTCTTCAGCACACGCAGGCTGGGGGAGAGAATGTCGATGGTTGCATGGCAGGCGCCCGATACCAGGCCGTCGGCCAGGCCGGCCTTCATCATCATGACGGCGTACCACACGGGATCCTTCACCTTTTCGGCAGCTTCTTCCGGGGTCATGCCCTTCTTCTTGCGGGTTTCGTACAGAAGATCAGCCAGCTCCTCGCGGCGGCTATCGGTAAGCGGGTTCACGACCTGTGCACCTTCGAGGTTGCGGTCGGAAGCTTCTACGAGCTTCTCGTCGCCGACCAGGATGAGGTTCGCAATGCCCTCAGCCAGGATGCGCTCGGCGGCAGCGAGCGTGCGCTCATCTTCAACCTCGGGAAGGAGGATGGTCTTCTTGTCGGCCTTTGCCTGTTCGATCAGGCTATCCAAAAACTTGCTCATGGATCTCCTTTCGGTTGTCCTGTTTATATGATGATACCCCGTTAGAACGCGTAAGCGGTCTAGAATCATGCTACGGAACGTAAACGGTATGGCATTGCCGTTAAAACCGAAGAATGGAGCTTATCGTGTCTCAGACGAAGCAACCGCTCATCACTTTCACCGTACCTTGCTATAACTCTGCTGAATACCTCGACGCATGCGTCGAATCGCTCATCCCCGCGGGTGAAGACGTCGAGATCATCCTCGTTAACGACGGGTCGACTAAAGACAACACTAGCGAGAAGATCCACGCTTGGGAGAATAGGCTTCCGGGCATCGTGAAGGCCATCGACCAGCCGAACAAGGGGCATGGCGGTGCCGTGAACACCGGGCTTGCAAACGCCACCGGCTTGTATTTCAAGGTGGTTGACTCCGATGACTGGCTGGATGCAGACGCCCTGCCGCGCCTTATGGCCTGCCTGCGCCTTCAGGCGAACCGCCCCGAGCCCACCGACATGGTGGTCGCAAACTACATTTATGACAAGGTCCACGAAGGCACGAAGACCGTCATCGACTACAAGAGCGTGTTCCCCGTCGATCGCGAATTCACCTGGGACGAGGTCGGCCATTTCAGGCAGGGCCAGTTCATCCTCATGCATGCCGTGGTGTACCGCACCGGGCTTCTGCGCGAATGCGGCATCCAGCTGCCGGAGCACACGTTCTACGTCGACAACATCTTCGTGTATGTGCCCATGGCATCCGTGCAGACCATCCACTACCTGAACATCGACCTCTACCACTACTTCATCGGCCGCGAGGACCAGTCGGTGAACGAGTCCGTGATGATGGGCCGTATCGACCAGCAGCTTCGCATCACACGCGTGATGATCGACTCCGTGAAGCTACCGAATGCGTCGTTGCATCCGAGACTGCAGGCTTACCTGGTGAAATACCTCGCAATGATGATGTGCATCTGCTCGATATTCCTGCGCATGATAGGCGATAGGGAATCCGAGCAAAAACGCAAGGATATCTGGAACTACCTGCTGATGCGCAACCGTCAGCTCTACGGCCTCGTGCGGCGCGAGCTCGTCTGCATCGGCGTGAACCTCCCAGGACCGGTCGGTCGCAAGATCGGTATCGGCGGATATCACCTGGCCCAGAAGATTTTCAAGTTCAACTAATTTAAAACCTATCGCGCACGATGAGTCACGATCCCCTGGGGAACGTGACTCATTTTCGATAGTCTTCGGGGTTCTTCGCGCCTGTGCCGGTCGTTTGACCGAGGGTAGCGTTTTCGCGACCATAATTCACGGCACGCTCGCCGAAGCGGTCGCGAATCCTGTCGGTCGCCGCGATAAGGCCGGCATGTCGCTTTGCATCACGATCGTCTTCCGCGCTCACCTCAGCATCCTCGAGTTCGAACAGCCGCTCTTGATACGCCAGCTCTCCACAATCGTCCCCGAACCCGCTTGCGGCGACGCCGACGAGGCGAACGAGCATGCCTGGTGTCCAAAGGTTATCGATAAGCGTCGTGAGCTCCCGCACCACCACAAACTCATCGTCGGTAGCGGGGAATACTCGCAGTTGCGCAGTGCGTATCTTCAAGTTCTCGTAGCGCATTTTCAGCGCGAGGGTGCTCGCCTTCAATTGCTTCTTGCGCAGCCTCCGGCATACTTTCGCCGCCATCGTTGCAAGCGCACGCTCGATGTCCTTACGCTCAGAGAGGCTCACGGCGAAGCTCATCTCGTTCGAGACCGACTTCACGCTGTCGTCCATCTCGACGGGACTTGAGTCGGCTCCAAGGCAACGAAAACGCATCATCTGGGCGTTTTTCCCAAACACGGAAGCGAGGAGGGAATCGCTCGCCTTCGCGACATCTCCAAGCGTCTTGACCCCCAACGAATTCAGCTTCCGCTCCGCGGCTTCTCCGATGCCCGACATCGCCCGTATCGGCAGCGGTGCGAGATATGCGGCTTCGCGCCCGGGATACACGACCGTCAAACCGTTTGGCTTATCCGCATCCGAGGCGATTTTCGCAACGCTCTTGCTCACACCGACCCCAATCGAGCATGTGACCCCCAGCTCGCTCACACGTTGCTTGATTCGCTGGGCGATGAGAACGGGATGCTCGGGATTGTGCGGGGTGGGGGACACGTCGAGAAATGCCTCGTCGATGCTTACCTGCTGCATGAACGGCGTCTCGTCTCGCAGGATGGCCATCACCTGATCGGATACCTCCTTGTACCGCGCATGCCTGCCCGCAACCCATATCGCCTGGGGGCAGAGCTTCTTCGCCGTGGCCGAAGGCATCGCTGAATGCACGCCGTATACCCGCGCCTCGTAGCTTGCGGTTGACACGACACCGCGCTTATGGGGATCCCCGCCGACGATGACGGGCTTGCCGCGCCACTGGGGGTGATCGAGCTGTTCAACCGCCGCGAAAAACGCGTCGAGGTCGACGAGCAAGATGGCCTTGCCCTCCCACGGAGGCAACAGCGTATCGTCTATCTTCCGATATCCGAAAGCCTCATCCATCGAAAACGCTCCTTGCCTCAAATTCCCCTTGTGCTACCATACACAAGCCTTTGAAAAGCGAAAATATACAACATGTAGTCATATATTGTGATTCATTTTCTTTGACTACTACACCTTGTATCTATCACGAATCATCATTGCAGCAATTTCGCAAGGTAACCGGAAAGGGCAACGCTATTTCCGGCCTTTTTGTTTTTTCGCTTATGGAGCAAATGTGAGGCCGCAGGCCTCAATGAGACGCAATGGGAGGTTGGCTTGGCGCCAAGATTCGGATATCGGGGAAGGGAAGGCGTGGATAGCCGGCGCAACGTGCTGCCGGAGCTTCCCACGACGCTTCCGCACGATATCCGCAAGGAAATCAGCTGGGTCGACTACTCAAATCCGGTAAATCCGCTCGGCACCCCGAAGCAGTACATCCAAGCGATGCATGCCGCCCTTGTCGACGGCGAGCTCGCATACCGCCCGGACATGAGCGCCTATGCGCTGCGTCGCATCATCGCGGCATACAACGAGATTCCCATCGAATCTGTCCTCGTGGGGACTTCGACACCTTCGAGCATCCGCAATGTCGTGCAGGCTTTGGGGCCGGCGCGCGTCGGCGTAAGCACGCCCGTGTCGATAGACCATGAGCTGGCCGTCATCAACGGCGGGTCCGACTTTATCCCGCTGCGCAACCCGTTCTCGTTTGCGACCTGCAAGTACTACATCGCCTACCGCGAGATCAACCGTTTCGACGCCGCGATTCTCTCAAATCCGGGATTCCCGTCGAGCCGCCTGCTAAACGAGGACGTGCTCTCCGACTACCTGGAAAACTGCCGTTGGGTCATCGTCGACGAATCGTATCTGGAGCTATCGCTCGGTGGTGAATCGTTCATCCCGCTCACGAAGAAGCACGAGAATCTCATCATCATCCGCAACCCTTCCGCGACCTTCGCGATTCCCGGAACGCCGATTTCCTGCATCATCGCGCACCCGGACACCATCTCGCGCATCGTCTCGTATACCGACCCGGCCAGCAACGGCTTGGCAACCGAGGTTCTCGCCTCGGTTTTCCCCCAGCTTATGGGCTATCTCGATAAGACGCACGATTACCTCGAACGCGAGATTCCCTGGTTGCAATGCATGCTCTCGCTTATTCCCGGCGTGAAGATATACCCCTCAGAGGGCAATTTCGTGCTATGCCGGTTTGACGGGGGGAACATGGACCTAGGCGTTTCGAGCACCGAGGAGCTTTCCATCCGCTTGCAGCTCGCCGGGCTGCTCGTGCCGCAACTCACACGCATCACCGGCCTCGACGACCAGGAAAGCTATTTCAGCATCGCCGCGCAGCGCCGCGACAAGGATCAGCTGCTGCTCGAGACCATGAAGAAGATAATCGCACGATAACTCCGCCCAAAAGAAAACCGGCACCGGATTTACATCCGATGCCGGCGCTTTCTATATCATCCGCTACCGTTCATTTGCGAAGAAGAACAGCGCGAGCGTTCCCGGACCGGCATGCGCGCCGATTACGGGGTCAAGAATGTTGTGGAATACCATGCTCGGGCTCCATTTATCCCGAATGAGCCCCTCAAGATACTCGACATCCTCGATGCAATCACCGTGCGAGATAAACACTTCGGACCCGTCCACGGGTTGAATAGCCGAATCGCACATCTGCTTGAAAAGCGCATCGATCGACTTCTTGCGTCCGCGCACCTTCTGCATGGGGATAAGCTTGCCTTCGTTGTCGACGTGAAGCACTGGCTTGATCTTCAGCAGCGTGCCCGCCCAAGCGCTCGTGCGGCTCACGCGACCGCCGCGGAACAGGTACATGAGGTCGTCCACGGTAAACCAGTGGGCGAGGTGCAGCCGATTGTCGACGACCCACTGCCATACCTCTTCAATCGGCGCTCCAGCTTCGCGCATCTTCGCGGCACGATACACCAACAGCCCCTGTCCGGCAGCCGCGGCGAGCGTATCGACATGCAGCAGCTTGCGATCCGGATACTCCTTTGCGAGCTCTTCCATGATCATGCGGGTGCCGTCATACGTACCGGAAAGCCCGCTCGAGAAGCCAATGTAGAGGACATCGCGGCCTTCGTCGAGAATCGAACGAATCGTTTCCTCGCTTTTATTCGGGTAGGGAAGCGATGTCGTGAAAACAGCACCTTCACGCATTCTGTCGAAGAACATCTTCAGGTCGGTTTGCTCGCCCTTGCGATAGCTTACGAACTCCTCATCGTTATGCATGAAGCGAAGCGGCAGCACATGGATGCCGAATTCGTCGTACAGCTCCTCCGTTAAGTTCGCACTCGAATCAGTGACGATGTCATAAGCCATGTAAACACATCCTTACCGGTAAACTTATCTGGTATTTCATACTATACCACCTGGCAAATCATATTGGTATGAGATACGCAGAACGCAAAAATCATGGGCGTAGCCGCCTATTTCCATTGATTCTGCAACTTTGGTGGAATTGTACGATTGTGCATCGAGCAACTTGTCCGAAAACCACATGTCCTATAATGATGGCTTGCGTTTTTACACAGCGAAGAAAGACGAGGATACCGTGGCTAACAGCTACAAGAACACGATGAATTTGCCGCAGACGGATTTCCCGATGCGCGCCAACCTCCCGCAGAACGAGCCCAAACGGCTTGAATTCTGGAATGATATCGACGTCTACCACAAGATTCTCGAGAAGAACAAGGACGGCAAGCCCTTCGTCCTACATGACGGCCCGCCATACGCCAACGGCCCCATCCATATCGGCCATGCCTTCAACAAGATCCTGAAGGATTTCGTCGTGAAGAGCTACGCGCAGCGCGGCTATTTCACCCCGTATATCCCTGGTTGGGACTGTCATGGCCAGCCGATCGAGCATATGGTCGAGACCACGCTGGGCACCGAGAAGTTCCGCGAGACCCCGCAGCCCGAGATTCGCCGCCTGTGCCGTGAATGGGCGGAAAAGTACGTGGGCGTGCAGCGTGAGGGCTTCAAGCGCTTGGGCGTCAACGGCGAATGGGATAAGCCGTATCTCACCTATGTGCCGAACTTCGAAGCGGGCAACATCGAGATCTTCAAGAAGATGTTCCTTGATGGCGCTATCTACCGTGGCCGCAAGCCCATTCACTGGTGCAGCCATTGCCATACCGCGCTCGCCGAAGCCGAAATCGAGTACGGCGATGAGGTTTCGCCGGCCATCTTCGTGCGCTTTGCCATGACGACCGTCCCCGCAGGGCTCGAGGCTTGGGAGGGCAAGCTCGACGTTCTCATCTGGACGACGACCCCCTGGACGCTGCCGGCCGACGATGCGGTTATCCTGCACCCCGATGCTGAGTATGTCGCAATCGAGCATGACGGCCGCGCGGGCATTTGCGCGCTGGCGCTCGCCGAGAAGCTCATCGCGAAGTTCGGTTGGGAAGACGCCCGCATCGTCGAAGGCTGGTCCGCAACGGGCATGGAGCTGCTGGGCAACAAATACCTGCAGCCCATCTTCGCCGATCAGGGCGTGGAAGGCGTGTTCATCTACGCCGATTACGTCACGATGGAAGACGGCACCGGCGTCGTGCACACGGCGCCCGGCCATGGCGTTGACGACTACCTGGCAGGCATGAAGTTCGATGTGCCCGTCGTGATGCCTGTCGACGACGACGGACGCTTCTACGTGGGCGACGGCATGGGCTTTGGCGGCCCGTTCAGCGGCATGGAAGTGAACGAGGCCAATCCGGTGATTATCGAGTGGCTGCGCGAACGTGGTACGCTCATCCTGCATGAGGATATCAACCATAGCTACCCGCACTGCTGGCGCTGCCATGAGCCGGTTATCTTCCGCGCTACCAGCCAGTGGTTCGTCTCGATGGACGACACCGGCCTTCGCGCCGCCGCCTCGAAGGCTATCGAGGAGGACGTGCAGTGGATTCCCGAGTGGGCATCCAACCGCATCGGCGCGATGGTTGCCGATCGTCCCGACTGGTGCATTTCGCGCCAGCGCTCCTGGGGCGTTCCCATTCCGGTCTTCACCTGCGGCAAGTGCGGCGAGACCGTGGCTACCGAAGCGACCTTCGATGCTGTTATCGACCTCTTCTACCGCGAAGGAGCCGACTCCTGGTTCACGAAGAAGCCGTTCGAGTACCTTCCCGCCGACACCTGCTGCGCTCACTGCGGTGCAGGCGTTGAGGATTTGCTTCCCGAGAAGGACATCCTCGACGTGTGGTGGGAGAGCGGCGTTTCGCACCAGAGCGTGCTGAAGCATCGCGCAGACGAAGGCCTCACCTGGCCGGCCGACATGTACCTCGAAGGCTCCGACCAGCATCGCGGCTGGTTCCAGTCGTCGCTGCTCACGAGCGTGGGGGCTTACGGAATGCCGCCGTATCGCTCGGTTATGCACTGCGGCTTCACCGTCGACGAGAACGGCGAGAAGATGTCGAAATCCAAGGGCAACGGCGTCGATCCCGCCGAGGTCATGGACAAGTTCGGGGCCGACGTGCTGCGCCTCTGGGTGTCCTCCGTGGACTATTCTCAGGATGTGCGCATCTCCGACGATATCCTGAAGTTCGTCAGCGATGCGTATCGTCGCCTGCGCAATACCTTCCGCTTCCTGTTGGGCAACCTCGCCGACTTCGATGACGAGAAGGATGTTGTGAGCTGGGATGGCCTCACCCCGGCAGACCGCTGGGCGCTCGTGAGGCTCGCGCAGCTGCGCGATGAGGTGGAAACCCACTTCGAGAACTACAAGTATCACTACGTGTTCCGCGCTGTGTACGACTACGTCGTCGGCGACCTGTCTGCCGTTTACATGGACGCGCTGAAGGACCGTCTGTATGCCGAAGCGCCCAACGCAATCGGCCGTCGCGCTGCCCAGACCGTGCTCATGAACGTGCTCGAGGTGCTCGTCCGCATGCTTTCGCCGATCATCAGCTTCACCACCGAGGAAGTGTGGCAGAACTACCCGCAGGCCATGCGTGAGCGCGAAGGCCGCCCGATCAGCGTTCAGCTTGCTGGCTGGCCTCAGGTCTCCGACTTCACGCCGGCTATTCCCGAGGGTGCCGCCGAAGAACTCGAGGCGCATTTTGGAACCGTCTTGGCAGCTCGCGATGCCGTAACGAAGGCGCTGGAAAACGCGCGCGGCGAGGGAACGATCAAGAAGTCCCAGGAAGCCCGCGTGGTCGTAACTGCCAAGCCCGAAGACGTCGAGGTCTTGAACTCTTACGATGCCGACCTGTTCCGCGAGCTCTTCATTATCGCCGATGCAGAGTTCGTGGCAGCCGATGTCGAGGAGATGTCCGCGGAGGTCTTCGTGTCTGACCTCCCGAAGTGCCCCCGCTGCTGGAACCACCGCGTGCTCGGCGGCAACGCAGCACACGCCGATGTGTGCCAGCGCTGCGGCGATGCGCTCGACCAGATGGGCATTGAGGCGTAACCGGGTTTATGCCTGCAACGAATTCTGAGAATCGCGCCAAGCGCAACACCGTTCTGTTCTGCGGTGTTGCGCTTGCTTGGTTCCTGCTCGATTACCTCACCAAACGCTGGGCCGATACCGCAAACCCAGGAGCGCTGCTCTGGAGCGGCATACCCGGCGTGCTCGATTTCAGGCTGGTCCACAATACAGGAGCCGCTTGGGGCATGTTCGGCGGTTCGACGTTTGCGCTCGGCATATTTGCAATCGCATTCTGCATCGCGCTCATCGTATTGGCCATGTATCGCCGCGGCAAAGCGCACCCGGCCGAGATGTTCGGATACGCGATGGTGCTAGCCGGTGGCCTCGGCAATGCGCTCGACCGATTCGCAAGCAGCTACGTGGTGGATTTCATCGAGACGACCTTTATCGATTTTCCGGTGTTTAATGTCGCCGATATAGGTGTTACCTGCGGTTTCGCCCTAATCGTGCTGTTTTATATACTGCTGGACAAAGATGAAACCCCAACCGATTCCGCAACAAAGGAGCACTAGGATGGCACGCCAACTCCTACACATAGTCACCGAAGAAGAAGCTGGCATGCGCCTCGACGCTGCACTCGCGTTCTCTGGATGCTATCCATCGCGCAACGCAGCCGCCAAGCGCATCGAAAACGGCGCCGTGTTCCTGAACGGCCAGACATCCCAGAAACGCACTCCGGTGCAAGCTGGCGATACCGTTGTCTACGAAGAATACGTAGAACAGGACATCGTCGCGCTGTATGGCCAGGAGATTCCCCTCGACATCCGTTATGAGGATGACGAGATCATCGTTATCGCGAAACAACGCGGGCTCATCTGCCATCCCAGCCATAACCACGCCGATCAGACGCTCGTGAACGCCCTCATCCATCGCTATGGCCACCAGAACCTCGCCCACGTGCAGGGCGAGGACCGTCCGGGCATCGTGCATCGCCTCGATGGCGACACGAGTGGCTTGATGATCTGCGCGAAGGACGATGAAGCCGGCGACGCCATGCAATTCGCCATTCGCATGAAGAACGTCGATAGGCGCTACCTCGCGCTCGTCCACGGCATGATTGCAGCCGACACCGGCGAAATCGATGCTCCAATCGCGCGAAACCACAAGACCGGATCGACCATGCGCATCTCGGGCGACGCTTCCGCACGCGAGGCGCTCACGAGCTTCCGAGTGCTCGAGCGTTTCGAAGCGGGCAATCGCGATGACGGCTATACGCTCGTCGAATGCAAGCTCTTCACCGGCCGCACGCACCAGATTCGCGTGCACATGCAATACATTCACCATTGCATCGTCGGCGACCCGCTCTACGGAAGCCACGGACCTCACGCGCAGTTGAAGCTCGACCGCCAGTTCCTGCATTCCTATCGCCTGGGATTCGCTCATCCCTCGACTGGCGAATACCTAGAGTTCACCGATTACCTGCCCGATGACCTTCAAGCTGCGCTCGATAAACTCGACGACCGGTCGATTGGCCGCACTCCTGCTGGAGAAGAAGTGATGGCCGCCTTGCAGGCTGCATCCGAAGCGGGCGGATTGCTCACTCGCGAAGAGCCTGACGCCCATACGGAGAGCTAGCATCTAAGGCTTATACAGCCCCATACTGCATGGAAGCAAGCGGAAATGTTACCATGGGACCATCCGAACGAGAGGGGCTCATATGGATCAGAAGACGGTTGTTCTGGGCATAACCGGTTGCATCGCCGCTTATAAATCGTGCTACGTCGTCCGAGGCCTGCAGAAGGCGGGATTCCGCGTAAAGGTCGTGATGACCGAGCATGCGACGCACTTCATCGATCCGGTAACGTTCCGCGCGCTTACCCACGAGAAGGTGGCCATCGACCTCTTCGACGATCCAGCCGATCCCATCCATCACATCAGCCTTGCGCAGGAAGCCGATGTGTTCGTCATTGCACCTTGCACGGCCAACATGGCGGCGAAAATCGCGCATGGCATCGCAGACG
>JAUNCA010000103.1 GCA_030526775.1 Coriobacteriia bacterium
GATTTCGCCCTTCTTGGCAGCATCCAGGGGAGCGCACGAGCGCATTTCGGGGGAAGAGCGAAGCGTCTTTCCCCGAAATCGCGAGCAGCGGACCGTGGCCCCAGGAGCCGATGGCGGGTGAGCCGGCGGGCCGGGTCAATTACGCCAAATGCCCCAGGAAGTCCTTGGTACGGTTGTGCTGCGGATGGTCGAAGACCTGCTCGGGGGTACCTTCTTCCACCACAACGCCGCCTTCCATGAAGATCACGCGGTCGGCAACGTCGCGCGCGAAGCCCATTTCGTGCGTCACGACAACCATGGTCATGCCAGCTTCGGCGAGCTCGCGCATAACGTCCAGAACGCCGCGCACAAGCTCGGGGTCAAGCGCCGATGTGGCCTCGTCGAACAGCATGACGTGCGGATCCATGGCCAAGGCACGCGCGATAGCCACGCGCTGCTGCTGACCGCCGGAAAGCGCGGCGGGCAGATAGTCGGCGCGGTCGGCCAACCCCACGCGCTCGAGCTGCTGCAAGGCGATGCGCTCGGCTTCTTCCTTGCTGCGTTTGAGCACCTTCACCTGCGCCAACATGACGTTCTTCTTAGCGGTGAGATGCGGGAACAGGTTGAACTGCTGGAACACCATGCCCACGTGCTCGCGGAGCTTGTCGATGTTGGTGTGTGGCGCGGTAATCTCCTGGCCCTCGATGAAGATGTGCCCGCCCGTGGGCTTCTCGAGCAGGTTGATGCAACGCAGCATCGTGGACTTGCCGGAACCGGACGGCCCGAGCACCACGACTACCTCGCCCTTTTGAATGTCGATGTTCACGTCGCGCAAAACGACGTTATCACCGAATGCTTTCTCCAAGTGCTGGATGCTCACCATGGGCTCACTCATCGCGGCCTCCTTCCGTCCCCGAAGCTTGCCCGCCGTACTTGGCATCGGCCTTCTCCTTCGTGAACTCGCCACTTGCGGTGCTTGTCGCCACGCGCGGCACGAACTCACCACTCGAGGAAGCAGCCGTCATGCCCACATCGCCATAGCCTGCCGCAGCGGCGGTTTCGGCAACGCTCGGAAGGGCGGCCTTGCCCTTGGTGCGTTTCTTCTTCTCGGTGTTGGCCTGCATGCCGCCGTCGCTCGATGCCAGACGCTTCTCGAGGATGGTGACCACGCGGATAAGCGGGAGGGTAACCACCAGGTAGAAGCAAGCCGCCACGATGTAGGGGGTCATGTTGCCGGTGGTGGACACGATGGACTTCGAGTACAGCATGAGTTCCATAACGCCCACAGCCGCCAGCAGCGAGGTGTCCTTGTACAGAAGGATGAACTCGCTGGTCATCGTCGGGATAACGCGGCGCACGGTCTGCGGGATGATAACGTTGAACATGGTTTGGCGCGCGTTCATGCCAAGCGAGCGCGAAGCCTCGAACTGGCCCTTCGGGATGGACTGAATGCCGGCGCGGAAGATCTCGCACAGGTAGGCGCCCGAGTTCACCGCGAGCACCAGAATGGCCAGCACGTACTCGTTAATCTGGATGCCCAGCAGCGGCATGCCGAAAAACGCCAGGTAAATTTGCAGGAAGAGCGGAGTACCGCGGATGACGCCGGTGTACACGGCTGCGATACCATGCAGGATGCGGCTGCCGCGACCGCTCGAGATCTTCATGAAGGCCGCGCCCAAGCCGATGGGGATGGCCAGCGGGAACCCGACGAACACGAGCATGAGCGAGAGCAGCCAGCCAACGGCGACGGTCGGGATGGACTGCACGGCAATCGTCGGATCGAGGAAGAGCTTCAGGAACGTGACGCTATTCCACGCCTGCACCCAACCCTGATCGCCCAGCCAGTCGGCGATGCGGCGCTCGGGGCTTGCGGAGGCCACGGTGATGGCCGGCGAGGCGCCCATATCCTTCACTGCGCCCTTGGAATCGGTATACGTGCTGGTCAGGTTCACTTCGCCGTCAACATTGGGCAGTTGCACCTTGTACATCTCGGCGCGAATGCGCATGCCATCCTCGACAGGCTCGTTGAACACGATGTCGTACGAAGCGCTTTCCCGGTTGATCGTGGCCTCAGCCATATCCTTCATGCGCTCGGTACCGCGCAGCAGCGTGACCTTGATGGTGGGATCGGCACCGAACCCGGAACCCTCGGGCAGCTGGAGATGAATGGCGGAAACGGAATCGCCGGGCTCCGTAACTGCTTCCCAGGTGACGCGCGTATCCACGCCGCCGAGCACGTTATTGCTGCTGGTCTCGTTGCTCTTCGCCGTCGTGGTATCGGTCACCAGGCCGCCCGCGTTTAACGGCACCTGGATGGAAAGCACCAGCGACAAGGCGAGCATGAGCAAAAACGCCTTTATGAAATGGCTTTTTATGGTTTGCGTTTGCATGTGTTCCCCTCTTCGAGAGCGTTTTCAAACGGGAATGCTTTGCCGAAAAGCCCTCTCGTTTGAAAACGGCAGAAGGGAAGAGCGCCGGTAGCGCCCTTCCCTTCGGTTAGCGTTCGTGCGCCAACGAAATTAGATGGCGAGTTCCTTCTCGAGCTCCTCCATCGTGCCATCGGCCTGCATGTCGGCCAGAGCCTTGTTGATGGCCTCGGTCAGAGCCGGGTTCTCCTTGCTCACTGCGATGCCATACTGCTCGCCGGTCGGGATAACCTCGAGCACCTTGCAGTCGGAATAGCCGTTCTTCACATAGGCCTCGGCGACGGGAGCGTCAAACACCAGGGCCTCAACCTTGCCGGTGCGCAGGCTGGCCAGAGCCTCGGTGATCTCCTGGAACGGGGTGTAGTTCTTGTCGCCGACGTTCTCCTTCGTCCAGTCCTCGCCGGAGCTGCCGGACTGAGCGCCAACCGGTTTGTCCTTCAGGTCGTCCTTGGAGGCGATAGGAGACTCAGCCAGCGTGACGATAGCGAGGTTAGAATCGTAATACGGGGTGGAGAAGTCAACCTGCTCCAGGCGGTCGTCCCTGATGGTGAGGCCGGAAATGGACACGTCGGCGGAACCGCCGGCAACCTGGGTGAGCAGGCTGTCGAATGCCATGTGGCTAATCTCGACATCCAGGCCCAGACGCTTGCCAACCTCGGTGATGATGGCGGCGTCGTAACCCTTGATGTTGTCGCCGTCCATGTACTCGAACGGCGGGAAGTCGGCGCTGCAGATAACGGTGAGCGTGCCGTCCTTCACCAGCTTGTAATCTCCATCTGCGTTGTCGGAAGAACCGCCACCGCAAGCGGAAAGCGCGAAGCATGCCAGCGCCGCACCCATGGCGAGCGCGAGGATCTTCATAAGTTTGGTCTTCATGTTCCCTCCAATGATTGTTGTTCCGGGCTCTCTCCTTTAGCCCCGAATTCGTACCGGCTAATATACTCCAAAGCCGTATGGCAGGAAACCCTGCTAGCCGATGTATTGTTCCTTCAGCTTGTCGATAGTGCCATCGGCCTGCATCTCGGCAAGGACCTTGTTGATGTCCTCGATGAGCTTGGTGTTCTCCTTGTTGATGGCGATGCCATACTGCTCGCCCGTCGCGATGATCTCGAGCACCTTGGCGTCGTCCTTGAACTCATTTGCCACCAGGTTCTCGGCCACCGGCTGGTCGTACACCGCCGCGGTCACCTTACCGGTGCGAAGCGAGGCCATGACCTCGGTGATGCCCGTGAAAGGCGCGACCTCAGCATCGGGCAGGTTCTCCTTCACCCAGTCCTCGCCAGAGGTGCCCTGCTGCACGCCGATGACGGCATCCTTCAGGTCGTCCTGCGAAGCATAGGTGGCATCCTTGGCGACGACGATGGCCAGGTTGGAGTCGTAATAGGGGTCGGAGAATGCGACGGTCTCGGCACGCTCGTCGGTGATGGTAATCGAGCTTACCGCGATGTCCATCTTCGTAGCCGAGGCAACCTGCGTGATGAGCGTGTCAAAGTTCTGCGGCGGCAGGAACTCACACTCAAGGCCCAGACGGTCCGCAATCTCATACATCATTGCAACGCCGAAGCCGGTAGCCGTGTCGCCATCGCGATACTCCATGGGCTTGTAGTCCAGGTCGGAACCGACGATGATCTTGCCCTGCTCGATGAGCTTGTATTCGCCCGCATCGTCGGACGCAGCGCTGCTGGAAGCACCGCCGCCACCGCAACCAGCCAAAGCAAGGCAGGCCACCGCAAACGCCGTGCACAACGCAAGCAGCATTCTCTTCTTAAGATTTACGCTATTCATGAATAATCTCCTTCTGTTATCCATTTCTAATGCATATTCAAGTGAAAAAGCACTATACCATCCTAGAGCCTTCATGCAAAGCCCTCAATGGAATTCCCGCGAGCGGTTTAACGAATCGTTAGCAGAAAGGCAATCGAAGAGGCTTTGCATCTCCTGTTATCGGCCAACCAACCGCAGCGGTGGATATAATTATCCCAACATTCTGCTTAAGGAGGCGATTCAATTGTTCACAATTAAGCCCGTTATCTACCGCGACGGCGGATTCATGAACCAGCCCTTCGCATTTGGCGGCGAAGACGGTCCCGAAGCGTTCGACGCGACGATGCGCTACCGCTCGGGGTTGCAGAACTATGTCATCGATACGGGAAGCGAAGTTATCCTCGTGGACACTGGCCTACCTGCGGGAACACCCGAAGAGTCGCCGAATGAAACCACCCCTATTTTCACCGGCCACGACGTGTTGCCTTACATGGAAGCGCTCGCAGCGCTCGGATACCAGCCCGACCAGGTTTCCAAGATCCTGCTCACACACAAGCACGCCGACCATTCCGGCGAGCTGAAGAGCTTCCCCAACGCGCAGATCTTTGTGAACGAGCACGAAGCGGACGCCATGGAACTGCAGGGGCTCGATAACCTGGTGCCGGTTGCCTTCACGGATGGCCCATACAAGAACTTCCCAGAGAGCCAGAAAATTGCCGATGGCGTGTGGTACATCCGCGCTGAAGGCCACACCAAGGGCAACGCGCTCGTGGTAGTGGAAGACACCGAAGAGGGCCTCTTCTATATGATTCACGGCGATATTACCTATACCGACGAGGCACTCTACGCGAACAAGCTCTCGGTTGTTTACGAAGATAAGGACGCCGCCCGCGAAACGCTCGACCGAGTGCGCGCGTTCGTGGCCGCCAACCCCACGGTGTACCTGTCCACCCATACCCCTCTGGGCGTGGGGAACCTCGAGGCCAAGCGCGTGGTCGACCTGGAGAATCCACCCGAGACCATCCCGGTAGGCGAGCTCACCTTCAAGACGCGCACGGGCAAGTACGTGTGCTCGATTTGCGGGTACGTTTACGACCCCACCGTTGGCGACGAGACCCAGGGCATTCCGGCAGGCACGCCGTTCGAGGACCTGCCCGACGACTGGCACTGCCCGCGCTGCCGCCAGCCCAAGAGCAAGTTCAACGCAGCGTAGGCAAGGCACAACTTAAAACGTAGAAGGCGCAGGTTGCCATTCGCGGTAATGCCGGAGTTCCACTTCATCCCAACTCTTTACGAGACCCTCGAAAGCGGGCGCGTTGCTGTCATAGCAGTCAGGTAGAAGACGGGATTCCACTGGAAGGGTAGCCTGCGCTCCATTCGCAATGAGTTAACCCCCTTGAAACCACGCAAATTACCCCAAAAACAAGGTTTTCGGTAGAGCGGATTCGCTTACTGCAAGTACGCCCAAAAAAACAGCCACATAACCCCAGGTCGTCACTTATTGTTCGTAATCAAGAAGCGTTTATCCTTGCCAATGCAAAACTCAGTTCTACCGAAAACCTTGTTTTTTGGGTAATCCCCATCCGATTTTGGCTTTCAACTCACTTCACCGCCGTATTACCGGCCAATCCGCACCTCGCCGCCTTTGTTCGTGCGCCTACAAACCGAGAAGGCCGGGTTCACATTATCTTCCGCCCATAGAGCGGCGATGGAGCACGTCGAGTTCACGATGGATGTCGACACTTGTGAAAGGCTCCCCCGCTTCGAGCTTATATCGCAGCATAGTCACGACCATGGCTGACACCATCTTTGCTTGAAGCGCCGGATCGCCCACACCCTCCGCGCCGAAATGGGAAAGGTATGCCTGCTCCACCGTCGCGGCAAGCTCGCCCGAAAAGTCGAGCCCTTCGGTTTTCACATCCCAGAGTGCAAGCGCAAGAGTTCGCTTGGCCAGGAGTTGCTCGTAGAGGGCATCGATTGCGGCAAAGGGGCCTTCGGTGTCACTTCCCGCTGATTTGCGTACTACCACCATTGCATGCACGTCAGCCATGAACTCATCGGCCATCTTCCGCACCAAATCGTACTTGTCACGGTAATGGCTATAGAAGGTCTTACGGTTCACGAGCGCCTCATCCAGGATGGCCTGCACGGTAATTGCATCGAAGGGCTTTTCGACCAGCAGCCTTTCCATTGCACCCTCGATGGCGCGCTTCGTCTTCACCACGCGCAAATCCTCGGCCATTTCCTCACCTCTCGCCCGGAACAAATCCATCCCGCCCATCGGGTTATCGGAACAATTCTAAACGATGTGTTTCTTATTGGTATAGCTCATTGATGCCTATCGGTCGACCTGGGTTTTTGCTGGCGATACCTTGGATATGCGAAAGGAACAACCAGTAGAAAGGATCCAAATATGGCAACTGCAAGGATGAGGAACAAACCCGAGGACTTCGAGCGTATGGGCCTTGACCCCAAAGTGGTAGCACCGTGGGAAGATGGCAAGCGTAACGGCGATGCCGTGGGTTGCATCGAATGGTGGTATTTCGACACCGACCTGGACGATGGCACGAAAATCAATCTGAATTTCGCGACGAATCCGGCGTCCGGACATCCCGAGCCCGGCCTCCACCCGTTCTTCTACGCCAACATCCAGCAGCCCGGTTATGAGGAAATCAACGACTTTGCCTTCCTACCGGCCGCGGATTGCTCGTTCAGCGAGGAAGGCTGCAATGTGAAGATTGCCCAGCACTCATTCAAGGGCGACCTCGAAACCTACCAGGTGCACGTGCAGGACGTGAAAGGCGTGTCGTTTGACCTGGAGCTGCGCAAGACCACGACGTCCTGGCGACCCGGCACTGCATACGTCGACTTCGGTGAAGACTACGAAAACTTCTTCACATGGCTGTGCGCCGTGCCGCAGGGCGAGGTAACGGGCACGTTCACACGCGATGGCAAAGCCCATGAAGTGCATGGTCGCGGTTACCACGACCACCAATGGGCCACCGGGCAAATTCTCTCGTTCTGGAACCGCTGGTTGTGGGGCCGTCAACAGGGTGATGGCTACACCATCCTCGTGTTCGACAGCATCTCCAACGATGCCTCAGGCAACATGCGCTTCCCCTGGTTCTTCGTGCA
>JAUNCA010000104.1 GCA_030526775.1 Coriobacteriia bacterium
CACAGGCCATGGTCGTCGGAGCGGAACAGCTCCTCCCAATCCGCGCGTCGTTCCACCCAAGCGCCCGCTTGCATGCGCCGGTATAGGCGCTGGGCGCTTATGTTCCCCGTGCAAGCGGTTTCCACTTCGGAAAGCGCCGCAACGATCGCAATCCCGCGCTTCCCCGCGCGCAGCCCCAGGAGTTGCGTTACCAGCAGCTCCACGCAGATGTCGCAGGCAAGGTCCCAGGTGCGCGTTTCGGCAGCATCGCCGCTAAATGGATGGAGCAACACGCAATGGAGCACGCTATGGAGCAAATCGTGGACCGGGGGGCTTTGCATCACCGCAAAGCCGTCAAGCACGCGGTTCACATCGAACACAAGCGTCTTGCCGTCTGCCGAAAACACGCACGCAAGCTCGCCCGGCACCAGTTTCATGCGCCCAAGCGCAGGTGCCAGGTAATGATGCGTTGCGAGCAGCTCCGAGCTCGCCAGTTCAATTACCTCTCGGGCAAGCCGTTCTCGTCCGTCGCTCACAGCTCAAGCCCCTGGGATTCCGTCACGCCAAGAATCTCGGCCTTGTTATCCAAAAGCCATGCGATGCACTTGGAACTCCCCGCCTGCTGCGCCCGAGCGAAGGCGTTGCGCCAAAACGGTGCGAGGAAACCGCATGCCGGCTCCCCGGCACGCGAGAGCACATCGACCCAATCGTGGTCGACAGCATATAGCACGAGCGCCGCGCGATCTTTCACCTGCGATATCTCGAGATACGGCACCAGCATGCGCATTACCTCGACATCGGCCTCGAGAAACCTGGAATCCCAATTCGCCACGAGCCACCGGCGCGTCTCATTCTGGTCTGAGGATGACAGGAGGCGTTCGACGACACGAATCGTCATCTTGGGATCAAGCTTCTCGATTCCAACTGCCCGCTTCGTGCTTTCTATGCCCATCGGCCCTCCCCCGCCAACACGGGATATCTGTATTCGCTAACCATGATACCCCTGCACAAACCCATGCAGCCTACGGCGAAACACCGCACGCCAGGTTGTCGCCCACCAATGATGAATTACGACGAATTACCGCGGGGATTATTCATCATGTCATTAGATATAGGGTGACTTGCGTTTCTTTTCTATCTTGAGCATCGCATTGGCGTTGTGTTGCTCGATTGTCGTCAAAACCCCTATGCCATAGGTGCCCGCCTTGATCTTCACCTTGTACCAGCTCTTCGAACCGAAGAACTCCCGCAGCTCCTTGTTCTTGAAACCGCAACCATGCTTCGCGAAGAGCTCGTTGCGGGCGAGGAACAGCTTGTGGTTGCTGAACTTCTTCAGCTCGCTCGTCTTGTACTTCCGCTTGCTTGAGTCGGGCAGCACGTAGGTGTTCGACTTCTTCGCGGAAGCCTTCTTGGCGGTCGTCTTCTTCGCGTTCTTGGACTTCGTCCAAGTCCACTTCGTGCCCTTCGCTTTGGGGGCGAGCTTCATGAGCTTCACGCCATATGAATCGTCGCTATACCTTTGGTCGCATTCGCGGATGTGCACGCTCGAGCCGCACAAATCCCACCAACAGCCGTCGTAGTAGTAATAGGTGTACGTGTTGCCCGGGTTGAAATCGGTCATCCTCGAGGTGGTGATGTTATACATGCTGTGCTGGAGCTTCGCGACATACGCGCTGTCTCTCGCTGAAGTCCGCAGGTGCTTGAATGCATGGTCCTTGCCATTGCGCTTCGCCCAGTCCTTCATCATGCGTTTCAAATCCGCTCCATCATCGTCCCAGGTGACATCCGTCTCGTACCAATCGCTCCCGAGCTTCACGACGTTCCACGCGTGCCCGCCGGTATCCGATCGGTTGGACCCGGCCTCGCCGTGGACATAGGCGGCCTCGATGCCCGCCTGCTGGAGAAGGTACAGGTAGGCCATAGCATAGCCAGCGCACACCGCGCCGTGCTTGTTGCCATACCCGCTGCGCACGAGTACCCCGTAGGCGGTGTGGCCGAGGTCGGTCCTCTTTCCATTCAAAACCTGATTGTCGTAGAAGGCCCATTGGCAGATCTTGTCGTGAATCTGGAGGGCGACCTTCGCCTTCGGCTGCGTCAGGTCGATGCCCTTCATGAACTTGTCGACCGCCTTGTTGAACTCCTTCATCTCCTTCTCGTAGTTCCTGTAGGGTGTATAGATTATCGCGTAGATGTAGTCGATCTTCCCGTTCGAGCTGTATGGGGTGCTCGCCCCGATACAGCCCTCAAGGTTGTTGTAGAACCCGAAAAGCTCGGGATGGTCGTAGAACACCGCCCTCCTGGCAACCCATACAAGGTTGCACGCATCGTCTTCCTTCATCATCTTGCTGAGGCTAATCTTCTCTCGACGCGACGTGTCCTTCGGCGTCTGGCAGACCCGGACGATGGCGTCGTAGGCGGCGCGCTCGTCCCTCGAGAGCTTCGAACGGTAGTAGTAGGTCTTAGCCTTGTTCTTGAACAGGGATGCGGCGCGGACCGGCTCCTGGGCGGCGACCTGCCGCTCGACGGCGCCCGTCTCCTCCTCGTCGAGCTCCTCTACCTGGAGCTCGTCCTCCTCGGTCGGCATGTCGCCGGTCGGGAAGGTGACCTCCTCGAGCTCCTCCATGGCCGCGAGCTGCTCGGGGCCCGGATCCTGGGCGCGCATCGGGCAGGCGGCGGGCTCGAAGCTGTCGAACACGAAGCCCGCCGCGTCCGTGGCGCGGGCGGCCTCGAGGTCCTCGTCGGACTTGACGGTCCACGCCAGGCAGTCGACGCCCGTCAGGGCGCGCACGAGCGAGAACGAGGGCTGCCCGAAGCACTCGAACTGGTAGTTCACGAAGTTCGGGCGGCACAGGAAGTCGGCCATCAGGTTCGAGAGCGCGAAGCCCATGGCGCCCTCGGGCCGCGCCTCCGCGTCCGGGTCGGGGTCGGCCCAGCCCAGGAAGTCTGCGGCGAGGATGCCGCGCAGCACCTCGGGGCGGTTGTCCTTGAACCACTGCAGCGCGAAGGGGTTGAACGACTGCACGGCGTACGCGCCCTCGTACCCGTCGAGGAGCTCGGCGGTGGCCTCGGCGAGCCCCGCGGCGTCGCCGCCGGCGCCGACCTTGAGCTCCACGAGCAGCGGGACCCGCCCGCCGACGACGTCGAGCGCCTCGGCGAGGGTGGGCATGGGCTCGTCGGTGCCGAACAGGCGCAGATCCGCCACCTCGGCGGCCGTCATGTCGGGGATCTCGCGGTCCACGCCGGCGACGCGCAGCTGGGAGGTGTCGTGGGAGACCACGACCATGCCGTCGGCCGTCATCTGCACGTCGAGCTCGACGGCGTAGCCCGCGTCGGCCGCCCTCTGGAACGCGGCGAGCGAGTTCTCGGGCGCGTCGGAGCCGTTGTCGAACAGCCCCCGGTGCGCGATGGGCGCCTGCGTGAAGGGCGCGAGCCTGTCGCCGGCCCTCTCCCCCGGCATGACCGCGAACAGGTAGGCGGCTGCCAGGACGGCGAGGATTGCTGCGACGACGATGACGGTGCGCTTCATGAATACCCCTTAGAGCGGAATCCTTTCATCGAAGTATAACGGACGTGCCCATCCATTCACCTGGATTACTCGATCCCAGCTCTCAACAAAGTATTTGGCAATCTTTGTATCGTGCGCGATATAATTATTGCGAACAGAAAATCGCAAAGGAGCAAGCATGGATATCATCGAGGCAATCGAGACGCGTATATCTTGTCGCGCATTCACGAAAGACGGAATCAATCAGGAAACGTTCGATGCGTTAGCCGCCGAAATCGAGGCGCTCAACGCCGAAAGCGGGCTGCATTTCCAGCTGTATGGACCGCGTGCCGACGGCACGGCCATCGATATGCAGCGCAAGATGTTCGCGGCGAACCCGCCCGCATACGCGGCGCTCGTCGCCCAGAAAGGGCCCCTGCCCGAGGAAATGCTCGGTTATTACGGCGAGAAGCTCGTCCTGAAGGCCACGCAGCTTGGATTAGGCACCTGTTGGGTCGCCAGCACCTACGACCGTTCCACCACCCGCGTCGAGCTCGCACCGGGCGAGAAACTCCACGACGTCGTGCCGATTGGCTATGCCCCGGAGAAGATGCCTCTTTTGCAACGCACCATCCGCGGGAGGATTCGCGGACGCAGCAAACCAAACGAGCAGCTCTACCGAGGACCGCAACCGCTCGCCCAAGCGCCCGAGTGGATCCAGGCTGCCATCCAAGCGGTGCAGCTGGCACCATCGGCCATCTGCGAGCAGCCCGTGGTTTTCGTGCAGGACGACCCCGACACGCCGATTCGCGCCACGCTTCCGCAAATCCGCACGAAGATGGAATACACCGACCTGGGCATCGCAAAGCTCCACTTCCAAATCGCCGCCGCGGAATGCGGCGTGCAAGGCACCTGGGAATGGGGCGAAGGCGGGGCATTTATCCGTTAAGCAACGTAAAGGCCTGTGTAACCAGCCAAAGTAGGAACATCGGCACCAGGAACACGAGGCTGAGCAAAAAGCAGCCGAAAGCGCCATCGGAGCCGCAGCCTCCACCGCCACCGCCACCGCCGTCTCCGTCACCGCCGCCGTCGCCATAGTAATAGCGGCCAAGGGCGTAATCGCGTCCGCTGAAATCGGATGGGTCGGTGCCGTAATTGCCTGGATTCGGAAAAGACATAGTCCCCCTCAAGCGAAACGGGTAACCGGGTTACCCGTTTCGCTTTGTTTCATTATTCTGCTACCACGCCATCCACGAGCACGGGCTTGCCGGCCACAAAGGTATCGGTCGCCTTGCCCTGCAGGTGGAACCCGAGGAAACCGGAGTTGTTGGACTTCGAGTGGAAGCAATCCTCGGTCACATCCCATTCGATTTCGGGGTCGAACACCGTGAGGTCGGCCACGCTCCCGGCCTCGAGCTTCACGGCGGGAAGATGCACGAGCTTGCGCGGGTTCACGCTCATGAGCTCTATCATCCGGTTGTAGTCGATCCTGCCCGGCCGCACGAGGAAGGTGAGGATGCTCGCGAGCGAGGTCTCGATGCCGATCATGCCGAACGGTGCGAGCTCGAATTCGCGCTCCTTCTCGTAGGCGGCATGCGGTGCATGGTCGGTCACGATGATGTCGACCGTCCCGTCGATAACGCCCTGGATGATGGCCTCGTTGTCGGCCTTCGTGCGCAGCGGCGGGTTCACCTTGAAATTGGTATCGTAGCTTTCCTTGATGTAATCCTCGTTCAGGAACATGTGGTGCGGCGTGACTTCGCAGGTTACCTTCGCACCACGAGCCTTGCCCGCCCGCACGATGTCGAGCGCACGCCCCGTGGTGAGGTGCTGGATGTGCGTGTGGCATCCGGTAAGCTCGCCGATGCGGATATCGCGATCCACATGGATCTCCTCGCCTTGGCTCGGCCAACCGGTGAGCCCCAGACGGGTCGAGACGATACCTTCATTCACCTGGCCCTTTCCGACAAGCCCGGCATCCTGGCAGTGAGAGGACACGGGGATGTCGAACTGCACAGCGTAATCCATCACCGTGCGCATCATGCCCGCATCCTGCACGTTGCAACCGTCGTCGGTGACCATCACGATGCCATGGCGCACCATATCGCCCATTTCGGAGAGCGCTTGTCCCTTGCGGTCCTTCGTGCAAGCGCCTGACGGATGCACGTGCACGAAACCAGCGCGCGCCGCCGCCTTCTTCACGAGCTCGACCACGTCGGCGTTATCGGTCTCGGGCGTGGTGTTGGGCATGCTCACGATGTCGGTGAAACCGCCATAGGCGCTGGCAAGCGTGCCCGTATAGACATCTTCCTTGTATTCCTGACCGGGTTCACGCAGGTGAACATGGCAATCCATCAGCCCCGGGACAAGGATGCGCCCCGAAAGGTCGCGTACCTCGCACCCGTCCGCATCGAGGTTAGGCCCGACAGCGGCGATGGTGCCGTCATCGGCAATCTTCACATCGGCGATGGCATCGAGCGCCACCTGGGGATCGATGAGGCGGGCGCCTTTAAGCAGTAATGTCATTTTCGTTGCCTCCCAAAAGCAGATAGAGCACGGACATGCGAACGCACAGGCCCGCATAGACTTGGTCGAGTATGACGGAGCGGTCGGGATGATCGGCCATGTAGCTGTCGAGCTCGACGCCGCGGTTGATGGGACCCGGATGACAGATGATGGCATCGGGGCGCATCAGGTGGTCGCGCTCCTTCGTCAGGCCGAAGAGCATGTTGTATTCCCGCAAGCTCGGGAACGGTGCACCCTCCAGGCGCTCCATCTGCACGCGCAGCATGTAGACCACGTCGAGCTCGGGCAGCGCCGCATCCATGTCGGCGGTGACGGCATCGGCGCCGAGCACGTCCGGGCGCGCCGGAAGCAGCGTCTGCGGCGCGATAAGCGTCACATGGGCACCGAGGATCTTCAACGCGGGCACGAGCGAGCCGCATACGCGTGAATGCGAGATATCGCCGACGATGCCGACGCGCAACCCGTCGAAGGTGCCTTTCCGGCGCCAGATGGTATACAGGTCCAGCAGGGCTTGCGTGGGATGCTGGTGCTTGCCGTCACCAGCGTCGATGACGCAGGCATCGGTGTACTTGGCCACTTGGTAGGGTGCCCCGGCATGGCTTGAGCGCACTACGTAGCAGTCGACCTTCATCGCGTTAAGCGTGAGGATGGTGTCTTTCAGGCTCTCGCCCTTCACCGTCGAGCTCGTGGAGCCGCCCATGTTCATCGTGTCGCACGACAAACGCTTCTCGGCAAGCTCGAACGACCCGCGGGTGCGCGTGGAGGGCTCGAAGAACATGTTCACCACGGTACGGCCGCGCAGTGCGGGCACTTTCTTGATGCGCCGTTCGTTGACCTCTTCGAACATCACGGCCGTCTGCAGGATTTGCATGAAGTCGTCGTAGGTGAGGTCGGTGGTGCGCAGCAGGTGTTTCTTGGACAGCACGCTAGGCCTCCTCTCCCGCGTTCTCGGCGTCACCGTCGGCCGACGGCCGTTTTTTCAGCTTGGGGAACTCCGGCAGCTTGGTCGGGGCGACTTTGCGGTTCACCGGTTTCGCGCCAACGTGCCCGCCCGGGGCCACATCGTAGATGCGCACGCAGGTTTCGCCATCGGTTTCCTCGAGCAGCAGGTGAACTGCCTCGGTATGCGAGCTCGGCACGTTCTTGCCCACGTAATCGGCGCGAATCGGCAGCTCGCGATGGCCGCGGTCGACGAGCACGGCCAGCTGCACGGTCGCGGGACGCCCATAATCCATAACGGCATCGAGCGCGCACCGTATCGTGCGCCCGGTGTACAGCACGTCATCGACGAGGACGATATGCACCC
>JAUNCA010000245.1 GCA_030526775.1 Coriobacteriia bacterium
GCCTTCGCTTCAACCCCACCGTCTACCTGGGCATGCTGAAGTTCCTGGGCTTCGAGCAGGTGTTCAAGAACAGCCTGACCACGCTGCCGATGGGCGGCGGCAAGGGCGGCAGCGACTTCGACCCCAAGGGCAAGTCCGATATGGAAGTCATGCGCTTCTGCCAGTCCTTCATGACCGAGCTTTCGAAGCACATTGGTGCTGACACCGACGTTCCCGCAGGCGATATCGGAACGGGCGCTCGCGAGGTTGCCTATATGTTCGGTCAGTACAAGCGTCTGCGCAACGAGTGGACCGGCGTTCTCACCGGCAAGGGTCTCTCGTTTGGCGGTTCTCTCGCCCGTACCGAGGCCACCGGTTATGGCCTGGTCTACCTCGTTCAGGAGCATCTGAACTGCAATGGCGATAGCATCGAGGGCAAGACCGTTTGCATTTCCGGCTCGGGCAATGTCGCACTCTATGCCTGCCAGAAGGCACAACAGCTTGGTGCCACCGTCGTCACCATGAGCGACTCCACCGGTTGGATTTATGCTCCGCAGGGCATCGACCTCGACGTCATGAAGCAGATCAAGGAAGTTGAGCGCGCACGTATTTCCGAGTACGCGAATCGCGTCGAAGGCGTTGAATATCACGAGGGTCGCGGCGTTTGGGTCACCCCGTGCGACATCGCGCTTCCGTGTGCGACGCAGAACGAGCTTATGCTCGAGGATGCGAAGAACCTTGTCGCTAACGGCACAAAGATCGTCTCCGAGGGCGCGAACATGCCCACTACGCTTGAGGCGACCCAATACTTGCAGGATAACGGCATCGTTTTCTTCCCGGGCAAGGCCGCAAACGCCGGCGGCGTGGCTACCTCCGGCTTGGAGATGTCTCAGAACTCCGAGCGTCTTTCTTGGTCGTTCGACGAGGTCGACGCTAAGCTGCAGGGCATCATGAAGAACATCTATCATGCTGCCGATGATGCGGCTAAGGAGTATGGCATGGAAGGCAACTTCGTTGCTGGTGCGAACATTGCCGGCTTCTTGAAGGTCGCCGATGCCATGATGGCTCAGGGTATCGTGTAATCCTTATCCACGTTCAAACTTGCAATTTGGAGGTCCTTCGGGGCCTCCTTTGCATGTAGAGACATATAGCAATTAAATGGCTATATGTCGCGATATCGCATGGAATGCTTATTCCGACAAGTGCTTTCTGGGAAATATGATAAACATGTGGCATCAACATTACGCTCCACATCAGACCACATG
Source organism: Coriobacteriia bacterium (assembly GCA_030526775.1). Classification (GTDB taxonomy): domain Bacteria; phylum Actinomycetota; class Coriobacteriia; order Coriobacteriales; family Eggerthellaceae; genus UMGS1519. The sequence goes on from JAUNCA010000245.1 coordinate 1,245, forward strand.
AAAGGCACCATCCTCTATGCGCAAGCTCATATATGTCCTCGCATGTACCGCTCTCATCATGGCAATACTGCCCGCAAGTGGTTTTGCGGGTGAAGTGATGGAACCAGAAGAAAGCTGTAATGCATCGGCTTCTACCGAGTTGTCATCGCCTGATGAAGCTACAAACAACGCGAGTGAGACAAACTCGCAACAAGAAGCGCTTTCCGATGGCAGCGTGATAGGGGATGCGGAAGACGAGTTAGAGGACGATTTGGCATCGGCTCAAAAGGATGGCGAGAACAAAACGCAACCCGATTCGACGATAGAACAGGGCAATGAAAACGGTGGCAAAGCCGTCGAAACCGAAGAGAACGTAGTCGATGAGAGTGCGGTTGTTGCGGAATCTACAACGACAAGCGACTCAGATAATGAAACTGATGTTTCTGGGGGAGAGCCAACGAATGAGAAACAGGCGTACTCAGAAGAGGCTCACTCTACAGAGATAAGCGCCTCGGTCGCACCAGAAGCTCATACGGTTACGGTATCAACGAAACTTGCGGTTGTTGCGAATGCGAATACGAAACCTGCTAAAAAGGCGAGTTCGTCCAAGAATTATCTCGCAAATAATGCCATCTATTACATCTCTTCAGCCCTCGGTAAAAAAGGG
>JAUNCA010000105.1 GCA_030526775.1 Coriobacteriia bacterium
TCCCTGAAAATCAAATCCAAGCAATATGGGCACAAGCTCGACAAGTATGCCACGAACGTCTTCTGGACCTACGCCTCCGGTGGCAGCGCCGACTCGTACCTGAAGGGCAGGATCAAGGTCACGCCCAATAAGAATTGGAAAGTGAAGTCCATCAAGTACCTGAAGTGGAACAGCGAAGGCTTGGGCAAGATTAAATCCGGTGAATGGCTGCCGAAGTCAGAAGGCGTAATCATCACCTGCTACAACGTGAAGACCAAGGTAACGCAGAAGCTGTACCTGTTCTAAAGAAGCCGGCACCCGCGCTAGCATCCCTTTATACGGTTACATAGAAAGCGGCCCGCAGTTGGACTGACTGCGGGCCACTTGTGTGGGGGACTATGCCGTCAATTTCGGGTTACGAAAGCACCTCGTGGAGCGCATCCATAATCTGGCGAGCCTGGGCAACCTGCACCTGGCCGGGTGCGGAGGACGCACGCAGCGCGCAGAAGGTGATGTCGTTGCCATAGTACTCACCGGCAAGGCGGGTGATGCTGCCCTCGCGACCCATGGCCATCGTCAGCATCGGGCCGTTGGCATAGAGCTCGCCAACCTCGTAGGTGGCCTGCATCAGACGCAGCGCGTCGCCGTAGTTCTTTGCCATCGTGGCGCACTTGGCGATGTCGGCGCCAAGATCCCACATGTGCTCCATCAGGCCGACCATCCACTCGACGGACGGGGTGCCGCGGAAGTTGTGGTAGGACGGCATGGCATATACGCCATGTGCATGCGCAAGCTCGATGAGCTCGACCATGTAGTCGTCACCAATCCAGGTCTCGATGTCGACGATGTCAAGGATATCGGCCTCGATGAGGGCCTTGTTCAGCTCCACGTACTCGGCGGCCGTCAGGGAGTCCTGGCCACCCTGGCTCGTGCTGCGGAACGTGAACAGCAGCGGATGCTCGGGCACGGCGGCGGCAATGGCCTTGCCCTGCTCCACCATGGCGGCGGGGTCACGACGGCTGTCGTTGAAGTCGCCACGCCACTCAAACATCTGGACACCACCGGCCTTGCCCTCTTCGATAACGTCGAGGCATTCGGCCAGGTCCTTGCCCATGACGGAAATGATGGCCTTCGACGGGCCCTCGCCAATAACGCATCCCTTGATCTCGATGGTCTTGCGCTGCTTCAGCGGCTCAATCATGTTTCTCTCCATTCTCTTAAACGGAAGGACCCCTACTATGCCTGAGTTGCGGGGTCCTTCGTCGCTTCGCTTCTCAGGATGGCAGCTAACACATCGCCCCCATGCGTGGGGGCGATGTCTGTTGAAGCAGTTGTTACTTCTTGTACTTCTTCACCAGCTGACGGCCAGCGATGTAACTCATGATCTCCGGGGTGCCGCCGGCCATCTCGTAGCCGCGCAGGTCCTTCCAGATACGGCCGACGCGAACCTCGTCGGTGTAGCCGAGCGCCGCGTAAATCTTCAGGGCACGGTCGGCAACCTCGACGCACTTCGGGCAGGCGTAGTACTTCAGCAGCGAACCCTCGATGCGGACGGATTCGCCCTGGTCGAGCATCCACGTCACCTTGTACAGCATGGTGCGGACGTTCTGCAGGATGACTTCCATCTCCACCAGGTGCTGCTGGATCTGGGCGATGTTGGCGATGGGCTTGCCGAAGCAGATGCGCTCGGAGGCGTATGCGGCAGCGTCGTCCATGGCGGCCTGCGCCTGGCCGAGGGCCTGGGCAACGACGAGCACGCGCTCGAACTCGAACTTCTTCATGAGGAGCTTCCAGCCCTGGCCAGCCGGTCCGATGCGGTCTTCCTCGTGCAGGACGACGTTGTCGAAGAACTGGTCGCAGAACGGCACAATCTCCTGGCCGATCTTATGCAGCGTGCCGGTGGAATAGCCGGGGGCGTCGTTCTTGACGAGCCAGAGCGAGTACTCCTTGTTCTCGTAGGAGGGATCCTCGTCCTTGGCGATGACGACGGAATACACGGCATGCTCGCCGAGGGTGACCCACGTCTTCTGGCCGTTCAGCAGGTAGGTGCCGTCGGGCTGCTTCTTGGTGTGGCAGGTCATGGCGTTGTTGTCGGAGCCAGCGCCCGGCTCGGAGATGGACGTGCAGGCCGCGATGAGGTTCTCCTGCTGCACGACGTCCATGATGAGGGCTGCCTGCTCGGGGGTGCCGAAGTCGATGATGTCCATGAGCGAGTTGATCTCGGTCTGGAAGGACATCACGGCGCCGCAGTAATGATGGAACTTCTCGCACATCAGCACAAGCGTGGTCTTATCGCAGGGCACGCCGCCAACTTCTTCGGGCAGGCCCATGTACACGAAGCCGGCCTCACGATAGGCGGTGATGGCCTCCTGATTGGGCTTGTGGTTGCGATACATTTCCTTTACCTGATCGTCGCTCCAATAACGATCGGCATACTCCTTGATGCTCTCAACAAGCAGCTCTTGTTCATCGGTGAAGTTGAAGTCCATAAGCCCGTCCTTTCTGGTTGGTGATAATTAAAGTATACGCACTCATATCTATAAGCATTCATGCAGATAGATACCTGTTTTATGCAGGCAGCGAATGATTATCCGCGATAACCCTGCAGGGTTGTCCCAGCTGGTAATTCTTAGCGTTTGGTCGTGATTTCGACAAAGAAACCGAGCTGGTCGAGGGTGTCGTAATAGACGCTCTTGCCGCCAGGGTTCACGAACGACTGCAGCTCCTGGTACGACTCGATGCCGCGCTCCTTCATGAGGTCGGTAATGACAGCAGCCTCATCGGCATCGCCAAACTTGATGTGGTGAAGCGAATGCCCGTGATGCGGCCCATCATTCAGGAAGTCGTTCCAGATGCTCTTGTCGCACTTCGGCTCGATGAATTCGATCTGCACGCCGAAATAGTCGTAGTTCGCGATGCGGGCGGGCGCGTCAATGACTTCCCCGCGATATACCGTCTCGGCGAAAGCGGCATCGAAAATGCTATCGGGCTCGAGGCCGAAAATCGCTTTCATGCCAGCCATCTTGGCGTCCAGGTCTTCCACGACCAGGCCAATCTGCACCACGCGATGCAGAAGATCGGTCAGGGTGAGTTTCTCGGTTTCACTCATGGGCTTGTCCTTTCGTACTGCTGGTCCTTCACTGCTTGACACTTATTACTTAACACTCACAACTCGATTTCACGATAATCCCGAAATCCGAGCACGCAACGCTTGTTCATACGAATGCAACGGAGCCACCCTCGCTTCGAAGTCGGCATCCACCTGGGCCATCTTCTCCTTTGTCTCGGCAATGCGTCCGGTGAGTTCCTGCCGCCTGAAAATCTTATAGGGCTTCACGGTAGCCAGCTGTCGCTCGAGCTCTTCGAGCTGCTGGTCGTACAGGGTCTTGTTCGACAGGTCGGCAATGGTCGCGATATCGCGGTCGAGGTTCTCCAGCTCCGCTTCCAGCAGCGGCTTCAATTCCGCAGGAGGCAACATGGCCTCGGAGGCTAGCTTCTCCAGCTCGGCGTTGCGCTCCCCCGCCAGCTCGATCATCTGCTCGATGCGCGCACCTTGCTCCTCTTGCTCCTTCGAAAGGCGGCCTGCAAGGGCTTTCCGGAAGGTCTCCCCGTAGCTTTCCTTCTTGTTCAACGACGCATATGCGGTGTACACGAGTCGTTCAGCTGGCATCATGCCGAGCTTCGAGCGCTTGCACAGGTTGTCTACCAGCTCGACCTCGGATTCCAGCAAATTTGCGGTAAGGAAGGGAATCTCCACGAGCAGCCGCTGCCACTCCGCCATCGTCCCATGCAGCTGCTTGGCCGCGGTGTACGAGGGCATCATCATCTCGGATTCCAGGATCTTGCCGATCTGGCGCTTGCGCGCCGTGTAGATCTCGGCCGCGGCATCGTAGCGAGTGGTTTCGGGAACGAGCTGCAACGCATGCTTGGCAGCATCGATGGCAAACCCAACGTCGAATCCGTACAGTTTGGAATCCCAGCCGCCGAATTTCGCAAGCAGGAGCCAGGCCTGCGAATTGTCGGGGTCGGCGGCGAGCACCTCGCGGCAGAGGTTCGCGACGCTCTGCGAATCGTCATTCTCGTACGCAGCTTGCGCCTGCGCCAACAGCTCGGCGACATGCGCCGGCTGTTCTATGTCGCGCGTCTCAGAATCCATACACGACCCTCCAACCAGCCTTTTCATCGACACGGCATCCCGACGAGACCGGGACAATGTCTATGAAAGCAACTGTTACCCAGTAACAGTTTCGGCTGTATCGTCCCGCGCTTCAATACATAATTTCCGGCTTTCTTATTCATTCTGCGTATCAGTCCTGTATAATTTCCGATATGGAATTGCAGCAGCTGGAATACTTTAGTGTGATTGCCGAGTGCGAGAACCTCACGAAGGCCGCGCAGCGTCTCCATGTGTCCCAACCGAGCCTCAGCAGGAGCCTCCACGCCCTCGAGGACGAGCTCGGAACCATGCTCTTCGACCGCATCGGGCGCAATATCGTGCTCAACGACGCCGGACGCATGGCGCTTGAGCGCGCGTTGGTCGTGCTCGACTCCACCGACACCATCAAACGCGACGTCGAAGCGTTCATCCACGAGAAGAACCTCGGCGTGAATTTCTACACGCCCGTCCCCATGGGCGACAACGAAAGCGTGCTCATCGGGTTCAAGCGCATGCACCCCGATGTGCACCTGCGCGTGGGCTCGTACAACACCACGTATTCCGACCGCCTGAAGATGTTCCGTCCCGATATCACGTTCTTCGCGAGCCCTTTGGTGCACAAGGAGCCCAACTACCTGCTGCTCGGCGAGGAGGACATCAAGCTCGCCGTCTCCGAGAAGAACCCGTTAGCCCAGAAGTCTTCGGTTGCGCTGCGCGACCTCGCAAACGAGCAATTCGTGAGCCTGCTGCCGGGCACGCTGTACGACATCGTCGAGAGCATGTACCTCGAAGCCGGCTTCAAGCCAAACGTGGTTATCGAAGAGCAGGACTTCCAGCGCATACTCGCCTACGTCGGCGAAGATTTCGGCATCACGCTTGCGCCTGCCATCACTTGGTTCGGGAAACGCAAGACCAACGTCGTCACCGTCCCCCTCAGCGACATCCACCGCACCCGTTACCTCTACCTCAAGTGGCCCGAGAACACGGTGATGAACTCCGCGACGCTGCGCTTCCGCGAGTACCTGGTGAACTACTTCAACCGGGAATACGGCTTCAACTGCCACCTGTAGATTTCGCCATACGCAAACCCTATTCATGCCATGAATAACAGCGGTAGGTTACCGGTATTATTCTTACTGGCTGCTATGACATATCCTGTTTTACGAGTACAAACCGCATTTTTGCGGTTGCCAATCGTTCGTTCGTAGAAAGGAAAGCCATGGCAGCTCAATCCAAGTTCATCAGCGGACACACCCACCTCATCAGCCTCATCGGCAACCCGATCCGCCACTCCAAGTCGCCCGTCACTCACAGCGTCTCCTTCGAGAAACTCGGCATCGACGCCGTTTATCTGGCTTTCAACATCACCCCCGAAGACCTCCCCGACGTGCTGGCCGCTATGCGCCGCATGGACGGCTGGGATGGCAGCAACGTCACCATGCCCTGCAAGCAGGCCATCATCCCCTACCTGGATGGTCTGGGCGATGCCGCCGAGCTCATGGGCGCGGTTAACGTTGTTCAGAAGACCGAAGACGGCAAGCTCATCGGCCACAACACCGACGGCGCTGGCTTCTGGGTGAACATGCAGAAGCACGGCGTGGACCCGAAGGGCAAGACCGTCACCGTTACCGGCCCCGGCGGCGCCGGTTCCGCCATCTGGGTGCAAGGCGCCCTCGATGGCGCTGCGAAGATTCACATCTTCGCCCGTGAAGGCGGCCCGTCCTACAACCACACCCTCGAGCTTATGCCGAACGTCATCGCCAAGACCGGCTGCGACGTCCAGCTGCATGCGTTCGAGGACAAGGAGGCCATGAAGGCCGCACTCGCCGAGAGCGACATCCTCGCGAACGCGACCAACGTCGGCATGGGCGCCGACAACACCGAGACCCCGGTCCCGGCCGAGTTCATCAAGGAAGGCATGGTCGTCGGCGACGCCATCTACTACCCGCTGATGACCCAGCTCCTGCAGAATGCAGAGGCCAAGGGCTGCCAGGTTGTAACCGGCATCGGCATGATGAACGAGCAGGCCGCCGTCGGCGAGAAGATTTGGTACGGCGTGGATATGCCCATCGACGAGGTCACCGCTGAGCTGAACGCGTAAGCTGCAAGAACGACCTTTCTCCGAGCGGGCGCCTGCGCAGGGCGCCCGCTTTATTGTTGCATGCGGGTGGTGGAACGGGGTGGAACGGGGGACGGGTTTGGCGTTCCACAGGTTAATCCACCTGGATGTTCAGGGGCTTCAGGCCGTTTACCACGAAGCCGCCGTCGACCACGATGTTGGCGCCGTTGATGTATTGCGCCTCGGGGGACGAGAGGAAGAACACGGCGTTCGCGATGTCCTCGACCTCGCCGAGCTTGCCCAGCGGGATGGCGCCGACGCGCGACTCGTACACGCCCGGCTTCTCGTAGAACGCGCGGTTGATGTCGGTGAGGAGCAGGCCCGGGCACACCGAATTGCAACGCACATTGTGCTCGCCCCATTGGACGGCGGTCTGCTTGGTAATCATGAGGATTGCCGCCTTCGTGGCCGAATAGGCACCCGTGTGCTTGCCGGGCTCCAAGCCGCTGGTCGAAGAGATGTTCACGATGAAACCGCCGCGCCCAAACATCTCGACGCCGAACACCTGCGTGCAGAAGAACGTGCCGTTCACATTGATGTCGAACGCGCGCTTCCAATCCGCCTCGGGAATCTTCTCGAGCAGGTTGGGCTTCGGAACCACGCCTGCATTGTTCACCAACACGTCGACCTGCCCGAAACGCTCGAGCACCTGCGCCTTCGCCGCCTCGATGTCGGCCTTGTCGGTAATATCGCACTTCACGACGAACGCATCCTCGATGTCGGCCGTCCACTCCCGGGCAACGTCCACAAGCACATCCAGAATGGCAACCTTGTCACCGTTCTCCAAAAACCGCTTGGCAATAGCCTGCCCAATACCGCGCGCCGCACCGGTAATAACCACAACCCGCCCGGTCTTCTCCATGTGAGTTCCTTCCTCTCCGATTGTGGGACAAACAGACCCGGGGCGGATTCTAGCGATCAACGCACCACGGTCAGTGGGAGAATGGGTGCGAC
>JAUNCA010000246.1 GCA_030526775.1 Coriobacteriia bacterium
GAATGCGGATACGCAGCATAGCGACCGGGATGGACGGCTGGATGCCACCGTATTCGCGCTTCAAGAATGCCATACTTCTAACCTCCTTCAAAAAGTCTTCCCACCCTTGCGGTGTGGGATTCCTCATGAAGCGAGCCGGAAGTCATCCCTCACTTTCGGCACACTTCACCCTTCAAACACGGAACCCATTATCCGCAATTCCTCCACAGGTACGAGGGACAAATGATTAATTTTGTCCGTACTAATCTTTAATCATTTGTTTAACTGTCTTTATTATCCCTGCTCATATCAGTAATTTCCCAAATAGTCGCTTGTTCTATAAAAGCTAAGTATTCCTATTCATATTGTTAATGAATTGCACACATGCAGCATCGTGGAAAAGCCTGTAGAAGCAAATGAGCAACCTGCCACCTGGTTTTTCATCGGGCTCGCACACCACTTGCAACCGCTCTCATGTATGGGCATATGTATAGTTATACCCACATCCTCCATATTGTCCGTGGGTCGACTACCGGCATTTGGGGGGAAAGGCAGTTTGCGAGCCCTCTGGGCCGCAATGATTAACTTCTATGTAACTTTATATACTAAAAGTTTGTTGGGTGTATTTCTTGTCATAACATGCTACGATGCGCCTTGGCAGAGCATGCCGTGCACCATATAACCTGGTAGTTCGATTGTCACGGATTGGAGAATCCATGACCTTCCTTCAACTCGAATATTTCCATGCGGTTGCAGAATCGGGCAGCATCTCGCGTACGGCGGAGCGATACAACATATCACCCGCAGCGCTCTCGCGCTCTATTAGCCAACTGGAACGCGAACTTGGCGCTGAGCTGTTCAACCATGAGGGGCGTTCTATCGTGCTCAACGAATGCGGGAGCATTTTCCTGCAATGCGCCGAGGAAATCCTCGATTCGATGGATACCGCCCGCAAGCGCATATCCTATATGGGTAAACATAACGTCGTCCGTCTGCGTCTCGACACGATTGTTGACGAGCCCGGCGAACTCCCCATCGTCTTCAAGGTCGCACGTCCCGATCTCATCGTCGAGATTCTCGCAAGCGACAAGAAGAGCGAACGCTACGACATGCGAATCTTCGAAAGCGCGAACCTCATCTCGAACCCGAATTACGAGTTGCTGTTCGACGACCGATATGTTGCTGCCCTGCCCATCAACCATCCGCTGGCTCCGCGCGAGGAAATCAGCCTCGAGGAACTGAAGAACGAATCCTTCGCCATTTGCCGCAACGGCCAACATGAAGAAGCCGTCATGGAAATGTGCCGGGAAGCGGGATTCAATCCGCGCATCTACCTCACGTTCGGGATGACGGCTTACCATGGCTTGCGCCGCTCGATCGAGGAGGGCATCGCGGTGTCGCTCGTCCCCGAGCTCGTGAGCCGTGCCTACTGGAACTTGGAGAAGGTCGCGCTTGTACCGTTGTCGAATATCCTGCGTATGCGCCACATCTACGCCGCAGCCATCGATAACGAACCCTTCGACGAGAACTGCCGCTTCGTCTGCGACACCATCCACAACCAGCTGAAGAACGCCCAAGCGCAAGGGTAGGTACGCGCAAGCACCAAAAAACAACGGAGCGGCCGGGTCGATTGACTGCAATCGACCCGGCCGTTCCATTTCATCCCCCATGCATTCCAAAGAAGTCCCGGTGCCTGGCACGCTGACTCACGAAGGCCACGGCCTTGTACCAGTCGGAACGCAAGCATCCCAGGTTCGTCGGGAACGACAGCGAGGGCCGCCCCAGGTTCAACTCACCCCTTCAGGTCGCCCATGGTAGGCAGCATAAAACCGTCCAGGTGCCCCGAATTGCCGTGAAAGCTTTGCGTAGCGGCCTTCGGGCCGTGAGCAAAGCTTG
>JAUNCA010000106.1 GCA_030526775.1 Coriobacteriia bacterium
ATCCCGTACTGGCAGGCGATGGTCGGGCAGTTCGGCGCTACCGGGACCTCCACATTCTGGGAGCTCACGGTATGGGAGTACTGGCCGGTGTTCGCGGTGTGCACGCTGGCGTCGCTGCCGATATGCCCGTGGCTGAAATACCGTTTCGTGGCGTGGGTCGAGGGGCGTGAGCCGGGTGACTTCATGAAGGAGTCGATCGTCAACCCGAAGCACCATTCCTCCGCAGAGCTGTGCAATCTCGAAGTGGAGCCGCTAAACGCCTCGCGCGCGCGGGCGCTGGCCGTCGCCTCCGTGGCGTGGGACGTGTGCCTGCTGGCGCTTTTGCTCGCGAGCTGCGCCTCGGTGGTATCCGGATCGTTCAACCCGTTCATCTACTTCCAGTTCTAATGAATCGACATGGGTAATCGCATTCGCAACATAGCATTCAGCGCCTTCGTTGCCGTGTTCACCTTCGGCGTCATCCTATTCGCCGTGGCCGACCATTTCGGGGTGATAGACATGGCATCGCGCAGCTATCTTGAAGGCCGTAACTATACGCAGCTTCCGGAGATCTCGCTCGAACGCGCACTGGATAAATCGATGCAAGATGAGACCGAATCGTATCTCGCGGATAACGTCCCGAAGCGCACGACGGTGCTCCTCGCAAATGCATATATGCAGGCGCAGAGTATCGGCCTGGCTTCCTTACCATTCGGGTTCACCGTATGCCCGACATATTATGGCTCGGAGTATGCGTATAGCTCCACGTACGACGCCATCTTCAGCTCTCCCTTGAAGGTGACGAAAGAGTCGTATAAAAGCACGAAGAAAGCCGTGAATGCGGTAAACAAGTTCATCGAGCGCCATCCCGATAAGAGCTTCACGTACTACTTGGCGGATTTCAATTCACGTTCGATGGCATGCCCATTGCACGATTTGGTTTCTGAACCCGAGGACTACCAGTTCTGGCGCGAGAACTTCCTGCAGAAAATCGACGCTCGCTGTACGGTAATCGATGGCGGGTATGACGATTCCGACGCGTATTATCAGGACTTCTTCCATACCGACCACCATTGGCAACCGGTGGGGGCGTACAAGGCGTACCAGGCGATTGTCGAATCCTTCGGCAAGCAACCCGCGGATAGCGGCGAGCTGAAGACAATGTTCACCGAGGGCATGTGGGGCTCGATGGCCCGTTCAGGCCGGAGCATTTGGAGTACGCCCGATGTCATTCGAGATTACCTGCCGGACCTCGAGGGAATCAGCGTTCGCATCAATGGGGAAGAGAAGCAGCTTTCAAACCTCGATACCGGCTATGGAGAACACCCGTTTACGAAGAAAGACCAGCTTGAAGATGTATATGCTGGCTATTTCCACGGCGATTCAGCTCGTATCGAAATCTTCAACGAGCAGGGTGATGGCGGGCTGCTCATAATCGGCGATTCGTTCACGAACTGCATGGAACGCTTTTTCGCTCCGAATTACCGATATATCTGCATTCTCGACCCACGTCGCTACAACGGGGATATTGACGAGTTCATAGCCGATAAGGACATAGATGACGTTGCGTTCATCTGCTGTTTCCGTACGATGGTTAATAACAAAGCGGTCAAGAAGCTGGCTGGATAAGGGGATAGTGATGGTTTGTTATAATGACGGCATGCAGCACCGACTGATGATACTGGGTTCACTGGACGAGTTCGTCTCGTTAGTGGATTACGCCCGGTCGAAGGGTATTTACACCATTGTCTGCGATGGGTATGAGCATGGCCCGGCAAAAGCACATGCCGATGCGGCATTCAATATCGATGTGAGAAATACCGAGGCAATCGCGCAACTCTGCCGCGAACAGAAGGTTGACGGCATTATCTCCTCGTTTTCCGACTTGCTTGCTGAATGCCTAATCGACATAGCCGATAGCGCCGACCTCCCGTGTTACGCAAAGCCGGAAAACTTCCGCTACCTGCGCGAAAAACCCCTGATGAAAGAGATGTTTGCCAATCTCGGGATCAATTCCGCCCAAGCGGTAAAGGTGTTCCGAGACAGCATCGCGGACGACATCGCACCTATTGGGTACCCGTGTGTTGTGAAGCCGGCGAACGGCTATGGCTCCCATGGCATCTACATCATCCGCAATGAGGGTGAGCTCCGCGAGAAATACGACGAGATTGCGTCATATTCAACGCTTGGATACGCGCTTGCAGAGCGTCTCTATACCGGGCACGAGTTCAATATGATGAATTGGATAGTCGATGGGGAAGTCGTGACGTTAAGCATCGCGGATCGAGAAACTTCGAGCGACGATCCCATGGTTATCCCGTATGTGAGTCGCTGTGCCTATCCGAGCCGACTTATCGATATCGTTGAAGAAGAAGCCCGCGAGATCGTCAAGAAAGTCGCCGATTACGTCGGCATCTACAATGGCCCGCTGTCTATGCAGTTCTTCTGGTCCGAGGAAGACGGGGTGCAGGTATGTGAATGCGCCGGGCGTCTGTTCGGATATGAGCACGAGCTCGTCACGCATGCGTGCGGTCTTTCCATCGAGGAACTTCTCGTTGATCACGTGTACGACCATGAGGCTCTGTGCAAGCTGCTTAAAGACCACACGCCGCATCACCCGCGTCACAGCTGTGGTTTGTACCTCCATGGCATAGGTGGAACCGTTGCGAATGTGGATACGGTTCTTGAGGCTATGGAATACCCGCATGTCGCGGAAACAGCGCTCTATTATCAGCCCGGCGAGGAAATCACCGGAGTGATGCCATACACCGTGCGTTTTTACCTCAAGGCCGATACCCGTGAGGAAATCGATGAGACCGCAGAGCGCATCTTCGCGAACGTGAAGGTGCTTGATGCCGATGGCAATAACCTCCTGCGTCCCGATAAGCTGGCAGTTTACTGATGGACGAGGTCAAGAGAGAAACATTCCTTGGGAAACTAGCCACAGGATGGCAGAGCATCGCAGATTCGCGAGCGAAGAGCTTTCTGGTGGCGTTTCTCTTCGCGGCCGTTTTGGTTCTGCTCTCGAGCGTTACCTGGTGGCATCGCAACCTGAATGATGACTTTGCCATCGCCAATGCGCTCAGCGGGCGCCTGTTGGGCGAGCAAGGGCTCAGCTTGTTCGTGAACGCGGCGCTTTGCCAAGCCATATATGCCCTAAACGTCGCATATGCGAATTTCAACTGGTTCGCCGTTCTTGAGCTTGCGACGGTTTTCCTCTCGTACTTCACGATTGCCTATATTTCTATCAGGCACATGCCGTTGCGGATGGGCGCGGTCGTCATCGCGTTCATGGGAATCTATGCAATGCCCATCTGTATCGTCATCAACAATTTCACCTGCGTCGCATTCATAGCTGCATGTGCAGGGTGCATGGTCCTCACTTCGTCGCTCATCTTCGACTGCCACGCTCCAACGGACATCATCTGGGGTATATCGCTTATCGTCGTGGGCTCGTTATGGCGCTTTGCGATGGTGCTCATCTGCATTCCCCTGTTCGGCGTTGTGGCGCTTGCAATCGCCCTCTACAAGCGGGAAGCAATCGGTTCGACGGGGAGATCCGTCCTCAGGCTATGGCCCTTTGTCGTGGCTGTTATCATCAGCCTCGGCTTGGGTGCATACGATATGGCGGTTTGGCAACAGTCTCCCTGGTCCGATTGGCGCACATACAATGATGCGCGCGCAAACCTTTCCGATTACCCGCATAAAGACTACGAAGAGGTCAAGGACGAGTTGAAGGAAATCGACGTTTCCAAGAACGACTACCGGTTGCTGTTCAACTGGGTGTCTGAAGACCCCGATTTCTACACGACAGAGCGCTTGACGAAGATATTCGAGATTGCCGGGGTGAGCTCCCTCGCGAATAAGACTCCGACAGGTGTCTTGAAGGACTACGCAAAGCGCATCCTCTCCGACCGCGGGTTCACCCTCATGGTAGGATTCATGTTCCTCTTCGCCTTATTCTTCCTGCGAGGCAAGAACAAGGCGCTTGGCATTGGCGTGCTGTTGATGGGCTTGATTATCGCTATTTGCTTCCATGCGGTGGGACGTCTTCCCGAACGCGTCCATTACCCGGTTTGGCTCATTGCGTTTTCTGCGGTGGCTATGCTTGCGGCATACCAATGGTCGTTGCGCGGCCCCGAAAGCCAAGGCGATGAATTCGCATCCTCGAACATCTTGTTGAAGATCTGCGAGGTGGCTCTGGGTTTGCTCGCCATCGCTTTGCCATTCATCGCCGCGGCTCATATTGCGATTCTCTGCCACGATCACTTCGTTCCCGAACGGCTCACATCGACATTTGCCACGGAATCGTTTGAGCCGGACAACGCGTTTGTCGATTATGTACACGAACATCCCGATAACGTGTTCGCTTGCCAGAACATGGCGCACCGAGAGTTGTATTATTCGCATCGCATGCGGGCGTTTTACGATGACGAGCTGCAACGCCGCATCATTGGAATTGGCGGCTGGGCCTCGCGCTCGCCGTTCACGAATGCGAAGAACGAGGCGGCAGGAATGGAGAACCCCTTGAAGGGCCTGCTCGACAATGAGAATGCGCGCTTCGTCTCGGGCAGCGAAAGCGTGACGAAGTACGTGCACCAGTACCTGAAAGAGCACTACGACAAGAACGCAAAATGCGAGCTTGTCGATACGATTAGCGGCGACAACACCTTTGCGACCCTGAAGGTCTACCAATTCACCCGCGGAAAATGAGTCAATTACCCCAGGGGTAATTGACTCATTACGAAGGCATGCCGAGGGCGAAAACTATGACGCCGAAGATGATGAGGCCGATGGCGACAAGCTTGGGGATGGTTATACGCTCCTTGAAGATGAGCGCTCCGAATGCCGTGACGTAGAGGTAACTCGTGGCTTCGAGGACGGCACCGAGCGACACCGGAATTACCGTATATGCGAGTATGGTCATCAGCGTCGTGAGGAAGAAAATCGCATAGGCGAAGATGACCATCGGGTTCAGGTATTCGGCTATAACCGTGTCATGTGGCTTCATAGCCTCCATTTTCAGCATGACCTGCGAGATGGAGGCGAGGAACACGCCCAGGGCGTAGATGCCTGCATACAGGAACATCAGGCATCACCTCCCGCGGCGTTTGCCTCTTGTTGCTCGCGCGCATCTGCGTAGCTGAATAACGCGACGCCGGCCATCACGATGATGGCGCCAACGATCATTTGGGCGGTGATGGCCTCATGGAAGAAGGCAACGCTCCAAAACATGCCCCAAGCTACGGTGACCGCCTTGTTGGCGAATGCGAGCGTCAACGGCAAATGCTTTATGACCTGCTGCCATCCAACCGCATAGATGCCGAGGACGACAATCATGCCGAAATAGAACCCTATGAATGCAGGGCTCAAGAATTCCTGCTGCGCCGCGTTCTTGCTGAAGAACGACGTGCTCGAATAGATGAGCAGCAGCACATGAAGCGCGATGAGCGCGAGCGCGCGTTTGTTCAAGCCTTGTTCCACAGACTATTGCCCGCTCTTGGCGTATTTCGCTTCGGTTTCCGCCTTTTCGGCTTCCCACCAGGCGGTGTTCTCTTTGTACCACTCGATGGTCTCGCGCAGGCCTTCACCGAAATCGGTATGCTTGGGAGCCCAGCCGAGTTCGGTGCGCAGCTTCGTCGGATCGATGGCATAGCGACGATCGTGGCCGGGACGGTCGCGCACCCAGTCGAAATCGTCGGGCTGCTTGCCCATCTGCGCGAGAATCTCCCGGAGCACGTCGATATTGCCGCGTTCGCCGTCGGCACCGATGAGGTACGTTTGCCCGATTTCACCCTTTGTGAGGATGGTCCAGACGGCGCTCGAATGGTCTTCGGTGTGGATCCAGTCGCGCACGTTCTTGCCATCGCCATAGAGCTTCGGGCGGATACCACTGATGATGTTCGTGATCTGGCGGGGAATGAACTTCTCGATATGCTGCCTCGGACCATAGTTATTCGAGCAGTTCGATATGGTCGCCCGAACGCCGTACGTGCGGCACCATGCGCGAACGAGCAGGTCGGACGAGGCTTTCGTGGAGCTATACGGGCTCGATGGATGATACGGCGTCTCCTCGGTGAAGCGTGCGGGATCGTCGAGCGCGAGGTCGCCATACACCTCGTCGGTAGAGATATGGTGGAAGCGGATATCGTGCTTACGAGCGGCTTCGAGCAACGTGAACGTTCCCTGGACATTCGTGCGCAGGAACGGCTCTGGATTCGCGATCGAGTTATCGTTGTGCGATTCTGCGGCGAAGTGGACAACGGCATCGGCATCGGCGAACAGCTTGTCTACCAGCTCGGCATCGCAGATATCGCCTTTCACGAAGGCCATGCGTTTTGCGGGAATGCCCTCGAGGTTCTCGAGCTTGCCGGCATAGGTGAGCTTGTCGAGGACTGTCACGTGCACGTCGGGCTGGTTGTCTACGACCCAGTGCACGAAGTTCGACCCGATGAATCCGGCTCCGCCGGTTACGATGATGCGCTTCGGCTCAAACAATGCTGCCATGTTAGTTGTACTCTCCTTCGGGGTAGTAGACATCGCCCTCGACGACGCGTTTCAGGAACGAGCCGTAAGTGGACTTGCCATAGCGTTCCGCAGATTCACGGAGCGTTTCGCGGTCGATCCAGCCGCGCAGGAACGCGATTTCCTCAAGTGAGGCGATCTGCACGTTCTGGGAACGCTCGACGACGCGTACGAGTTGTGCCGCGTGGAACAGGGAATCCATCGTGCCGGTATCGAACCAGGAGTATCCACGGCCCAGCTGGACGACGTTGAGCGAACCCTCTTCGAGGTACATACGGTTCAAATCGGTTATCTCGTATTCGCCCCGGGCAGAGCGTTCAACATTGCTCGCAAATTCGCAGACGCGGTTGTCGTAGAAGTAAAGGCCGGTTACAGCGAAGTTCGAACGGGGATGCTCGGGTTTTTCCTCGATCGAAATGGCCTTGCCATGCTTGTCGATCTCGACGACGCCGAAACGCTCGGGGTCTTCGACGTAGTATCCGAAAACGGTGGCGCCATGCTCCATACGGGCGGCTTTAAGCAGATGCCTGCCGAGGCCGTTACCGTAGAAGAGGGGATCGCCGAGCCCGAGCGCGCACGACTCGCCGGTGATGACGTGCTTGCCGCTGATGGCGGCTGGCGCACGGCCAGCGGGGCTGGGCTGCGCGGCGGGCGGGAGGTGCAGCCCGTCGG
>JAUNCA010000010.1 GCA_030526775.1 Coriobacteriia bacterium
TATTTGAACGGTTTCATGCGTTGCATCGCGAAGATGGCCAAGGCCACGGCCACAATCGAGAGCACCAGCGGGAAAATCGGCGACATGATAAGCGGCAACTGCTCCACGTTCATGCCGTAGAAGCTGAACACGATGGTGGGCAATGCGAGCACGATGGCCACGACCGTGAGGGTACGCATGACGATGTTCATGTTGTTCGCGATAACGTTGCCGTACGTATCCATGGTGCCGTTCAAAATGTTCGAGTAAATCGTGCACATCTCGATGGCCTGGCGAATCTCGATGAACACGTCCTCGAGCAGGTCCTTGTCATCCTCGTACAGCTTCATCGAACGACCTGAGTTAATGCGCACGAGCGTGGCCTCGTCGGCCTTCAGCGAAGTGCTGAAGTACACGAGCGATTTCTCCAAGCCGAGCATCTTGATGAGGTCCTCGTTTGCGAGCGACTTCTGCAGCGCTTTTTCATTCTTGATGAACTGGCGGTTGATGTTGCGCAGATACACCAGGTAACGCTGCGCCACGCGCAAGAAGATGGCAAGCAGCAGGCGCGTGCGCTGGTGCGTGTCCATATGGAAGACGTAGCGTTCGGTGAAGTCGCGCACCGTGGGATTCTCGCGCAGCGAGAACGTGATGATGATGTCGTGCTCGGGCACGATGAGCACGGACAGCGGGTGCGTGTCGTACTGCGTCATCGTGGGATCTTCGGCCTCGCGTTCATCTTCCACGAACGGGCAGTCGATGATGACGAGCGTCTGGCGCGTATCGTCGTCGAAGTCGACGTGGCTGCTCTCTTCATCGTCGAGCGAGCTACGCAGGAATTCGGGGACAATGCCCAGCTGGTCGTGCAACAAGGCCTGCTCGTCGGCCGTTGGAGCGACGACATTCACCCAACAACCCGGTTGTGGCTCGGGTATCTGGTGGGTCTTTCCTTCTGCGTCTGTGAGGAAGCACTGAATCATTACACCACCCTTTCACCCGGTAGCCACATTGTGGTTGTCTGTCATCATTTCGCCATAGCAGAAGAAGTGTACCAGTTCCCAGCACGCGGTTCCAACCATTTGAGCGAAACTGGCACCAAAAGCTTTGATACAGTTGCACTTGGACCGCAATAACCGAGCCTCGCTTTCGGCATATCGGGGCAACTGGCACGGCAATGCTAAAACTCCCCCACTAAGCTGCATTCCTCGGGTATTATATAAAGCTCACAATATCGTCGAGGTGTTTGCGAAAGGGAAGCCATGATTAAGTCGCTCATTCTGGTCCGGCATGCGAAAACCGAGCCGCGTGCTCCAGAAATTGAGGATCATCAGCGCCAGCTCACTTCCGCGGGCATCCGCTCGGCAAAGGCCGCGCTTCCGCGTGCGCTCGCGCTGGCCGAGAATCCGAAGGAATACCGCATCTGGAGCAGCCCCGCCGTGCGCGCCTGGCAGACCGCGGAAATCGTTGCCGACGCCATGGGGCTCGACAAGATCGAGCAGATTCCCAACCTGTATAGCAGCGAGTTCATGGCGCTGCGCCGCATGCTCGACGAGGAAAAGGGCAAGCTCGTGCTGGTCGGGCACAACCCCTTCCTCGAGGAACTCGCCGACAGCCTGTGCCCTTACCACCTGAAGTTTAACAAGTGCGCCGTGGTGTGCTACGAGTTCCCCGCCGGCGATGTGCAATCCGCCGAGCTCGCCTGGTTCGTCCAGGGCCCGGATTCCTCGCGCTGGGAGACCCTCGTCGACTTGGAGAAGGCGCTTGAGCAGGCCGCCCGCAAGGCCTCGAATGCAACCTGGGCGTTCTTCGACGACCCGAAGGATCCCGATCGCCTGAACGAAGTGCGCACCGCGTTGCGCAACTGCCGCACGCTGCTCGAGTTCGCCGAGCCGTACATGAAGCGCAAACTGTACCGCCGCGCGCACGACACCATCGACGGCTTCTACACCGACACTTCCGACCTGCGCCGCCTCGCCATCCCGAGCCGCACGGCCGAGCAGTACAGCTCCATCCCGTTCGTCACGCCCGAAGCGCAGCGCGTGTACGACCGCCTGCGCGTGATGGAAGCCGAGCGCAACCGCATTATCGCGAAGCTGCAGACCCCCGCACGCCAGAGGGCGTTCCATGAGACCAACCAGCTGATGCGCGGCCCGATGTGGAAGTCTGAAGTCGAGCGCGAAGGCATCGAGAAATGCGAGCTCAAGCGCCAGTTCAAGAAGATGAAGCGCGCGGTGAAGCAGGCACGCCTGGAGTTCGAGGCCCTGCCGGCCGCCGAGCGCACCACCGATGCCGAGCGCAAGGTCCTGAAGCAGGAAGCCCGTCTGGACTACCTGATGGAAAGCCTCCCCGGCCTGTTCGCCAAGGAAATGGAGAACGACGACTACTCGCTGTAGGGGCGTTTGAATGCTGAGGCCGGGTTCGCTTTCGCGAGCCCGGCCTTTTCGCTTGTTGAAATAGGGGATTTGCCACCAGCCTAAGGGCACAACAAGAAAACCAGCTGATTCTGCACCTAACGTGAACTTATGAACGATGGCTGCGCCGTCAGGAGAGCTCGCGACCGCTGGTTTTCGGCCTGAATCCGTTCACAAGCTGTTTATTGCCGCAGATTCACGCGATTCGACGTGCAATCTGTACCTGCCAGTCATTCACAAGCTCCATTCACGTGCAAGAAAAGGGCTTTCTCGTGTCGCAAGGCAATTGGTGCTGCATTTTTTGTAAAACAAATGAATTCCCCCCAATGGTAGGACCGGTTTAGCCTTGCAGAATTCGTGCTTCGACTCATGATTTTCATTTGGAAGAATTCCCTGTTCAGAAGCACCATACACCGTTTTAAGTAGCCTTATCTCAGCTCTATCTAAGGTTTGTCTAAGCCTTATCAAAGGTCTGTCTAAGGTTCATGTGAGATTTCCGAGAGATCCACGAGAGACTGCCCTGTTACGGTTTGCCCATGAGTGTTTTCTATTGCCATACAACTGCTATCTACGCGTGGGTCCTCGCGGCTCGGAATAAGCACAGCTATACGCCGTCGAGGATTAAGCGCGTCCCGGAACCAGACGAAAACGCACGGTGCCCTCAGGAAGCGTTTTCTGAGCTTGGCCTGCCCGACCTTCCTGTCGTACACACCCTCGTACCCGATGCAGAATCGCGTCGGAATACACAGCTGGTGCATTGCCACGTGTGGTCGGGAAGCCTGCCTTATGGTTCGCTCTTCCGAGTGACGCGCGGCGTGTACATTGCGTCACCCGAATTCTGTTTCCTCCAAATGGCACCGCTGCTCGACTTTGTCCACCTGGTCGAACTCGGTTGTGAGCTCTGCGGTCTCTATTCAACCGGTTTCGACGAGCGGAATCGCGGTTTTGCGGATTTGCCACAGCCGTTAACCACGGTCGACCAACTTGTCTCTTTCCTGGCACGCGCGAAAGGCCTCTATGGCGCCAACATCGCCCGAAAGGCGGTGCGGTTCATCCTGGATCGTTCTCGGTCCCCGCGCGAAAGCAAGCTCGCGATCTCGATGGCACTTCCCCGTAGGAAGGGCGGGCAATCATGTCTTCCCGTTGAGCTTAATTATGTTGTTCCGCTTACAGGCGAGCACCGGAAAGCCGCTGGAAAAGGCCACTATGAAATTGATGCATACTTCCCGGGCAGCATGCTTGGATTCGAGTATTACGGCAAGGAGAGCCACGCCGGCACCATTCGCGAAATCAAGGATATCCGCCGTGAAAGCATCCTGGCGGATAAGGGCATCTCAATCCATGTGGTTACGAAGAACCAAGCCGAAAACGCTCAGGAGATTATTCGGCTTGCGCAGGTCGTGAGGAATGCGCGGGGGCTTAGAAGGCGCGCGATCCGCCTCGAAGATGTCGCGAAGACGCAGAGGTTGCTCGACCTGCTATACCGGTCTGGCCGGCAGCCTTGGTGGGATGCCGACATCATTCCACTCGATTAAGCAATCTTGCGGGAGTGGCAAACTCTACCGGATTCCCGACATGGTAACGACACGAAAACCGGCTGATTCTGCACCTAACGTGAACTTATGAACGATGGCTGCGCCGTCAGGGGGGCTCGCGACCGCACGTTTGCAGGCCGAATCCGTTCACAAGCTGTTTTTTGCCGCAGATTCACGCGACCCGACGTGCAATCCGCGCCTGCCAGTCGTTCACAAGCTCCATTCACGTGCAAGAAAAGGGCTTTCTCGTGTCGTGCGCTTGAAGCTATCTAGCTTGCGGGCAGACGGTTCGGGCATAATGTGGACATGGGGCAATTCACACAAGACATACGCATACTCGACTTAGAGCTGTTTGATGCGGCGTTCGCGGTGACACCGGGCACCGAAGACGCGGCGAAGCGCCGGTTTATGACGTTATTCCTGCAAGAGGACAGCGGCCATCGCGGTGGAAGTGCCAATGTTTATAAGGCCACAAACGTGATGGGCGAAGCTTTCGCCGTGAAGATGCTACATCCCGCCACATCGAGCGGAACGGCATCGAATAGCGGGGCAAGCAGCCCCAAGCGAAAGCGGCTTCGCGCCTCGTTCAGCAGCGACGCCTCGTCGGCCAAAGGCGCCACACCCGACTACGTTACGAAAGAGCACGTAGCCGCATTCTACGAGGAATACCGCATTCACCTGGCGGTCTCCAATCTTCGCGGGTTTCCGGCGCTGTACGGATTCGGGCTCGCGGATGGTAACCCCTTGCTCGTGATGGAATGGGTGGAAGGGACGACGCTGCGCGACGCCGTCCGCGAACGCGCACAACGAGAACCCGATGCGCTCCTTCCCCTCGAAATCGTCACCGACCTGGGCATCGCCGTGCTCGAACAGCTTGAGCGCGCCACGCAACTCGACGCGCGCTTCGTGCACCGCGATATCTCGCCGCGCAACATCATGTTGCGCGCCGACCGCACGCCCGCAGACGAGCAGCTACGTACCGGCTCGTTCGACCTGTGCTTGGTCGACTTCGGGAGCGCCGCGTTGCTTGCGAACGCGCCCGATCCGACGTTCACGCAGCAAGCTGGCGTTACGCGCCTCGGCACACCAGCGTATGCGCCCCCCGAGATGCTCACGGTCGACGTCGCATTGCCCGACGGCTATCGGCAGTCCCCCGCCATCGACGTGTACGCGCTCAGCAGCGTGCTCTACGAGTTGTACGCCGGGCGCAAGCCCTTCCCCATTAGGCCAGATTCGCCCCCGGCATATCGCCTGAAAACCGAATCTGCCCCCGAGCCTCTCGCACTGCGCGAACCCGATGGTGGCGCGCTTGCGGGCGCCATCTTATCCGGGCTTTCGGTTCAGCAGGAAGATCGCCCGACGATCGCGCAGCTGAAGGCCGCGCTCGAGAACTGGAAGCGGATGCCAACCCAAAAGGCCGTCGGCGCGCTACACAGCGCGAAGCCCGCCGACGCCTCATTCTGGCAGCCGGGAACGGCCGGCCGATTGCTCTCCCGGCGCCGATTCATCGCTGGCGGCATCGTGGCAGTTGCCGCGGTGCTTTCGGGCACCATCATCGGCAGCAAGCTGCTCCGGCAAACACCCTCACCGATTGACGCCAGCCGTTATGCCACCACTCAAACGCGCTATGCGGGAGAGCCCCTGTTCAAGGCCTTCGATGGCGAGAGCAACGGCTGGGTGTTCTGCACGGCGGACGGACGTATGGCCTGCAAGCCGGGAACAAGCCGCGAACCGGGTGCGCTTCGCGCAGGGCTCTCCGCCGTGTACGACGACGCCAGCCAACGATATGGCTACATCACACCGACCGATTCGGCTGAAGGGTATGCTTGGTTCCTCTTGCCCGCATTCGCATTGGCAGCCGATTTCTCGGAAGATCTCGCCGCCGCGCTCGATCCGGGCACGAAGTTGTGGGGCTTCATAAACACCGCAGGTGAATGGGCGGTTCCCGCGCAATTCCATGCAGCCGGCGCCTTCAGCCAAGGAATCGCCGCCGCCCAGGATGAAAGCTCGAAGCTCTGGGGCGCAATCGACACCGCGGGTAACTGGGCCATCGGGCCTCGTTTCACCGCGCTGGGCATGCGGGCGAACAACGGATATGCCGTGGCAGAAGACGCCCAAGCCCCTACCGCACAAGCGTGGGGAATCGTGGATGCGGATGGCAACTGGGCAAGCGACATACGGTTCCCGCAGCTGCGGCGATTCTCCAACGGCCTCGCCCCCGCACGTGATGCGCAAAGCGGTAACTGGGGATACGTAAACGCCACGGGTACTTGGGAAGTCCCGGCAACGTTGCGCGATGCCCGCCCCTTCTCGGAAGGCCTCGCCGCCGTCCAGGATGCGAAAACCCAGCTCTGGGACTTCATCGAGCCATCCGGCAAGCCCCATGCCAACATGAAGCCGCGCTTCTGGAAGCTCGGCGACTTGCATGACGGCCTTGCACCCGCCCAGGCGAGCATTGATGACGACACGGTGCAGTTCGACGCCGAGAACCCCGACGCCGTCGCCATCGAAGCCGGGAAGCGCTATGGCTACGTCGACGCCACCGGCGAATGGCAGATGAAGCGCCTGGCCAACCTGCTCGACACGGCAATTGGCCCCGCGGGAATCTGATACGGGCTATAGGCAGAAACCCACCACGACGCCGCGGGCGTGGTCGGGGCCCCATAGTTCGTCGGGGGCATACTCGGGGTCTTCCACGATGCGGGCGTCTTCACCGATGCCGTTCAGGGGCGTACCGTCGGTTCCCACGAGCCAGAAGCCATCACCGAATTCGAGCATCTTCGTGCGCAGCCACCACGTCCAGGCAGCCTGCTCACCTGGCTGCGTCCGCACAAGCAGCTCGCTCGGCGCGAAAGCCGCAACACCCGACTGCGCGAACAGGGGGTACTGCTCTCCCTCGCCCGCATACACCGCCGCCATGGTCTCTTCGATGCCCATGGCTTCGTTCTCGGGCACGCTTCCGCAGAGTTCCGCGGCGCTGAACAGCCACAGCTTGTCGGAGGTTTCGCCCACCCAATCGGTTGGCGTACCCGCCAGATGCCCCGCTTCAACCGATTCATCCTGCGCATCGACATAACTCGCCACGCGCTTCTGGACGCTCACAACACACCCCCGCAGGTCGGCAGGCAATTCGCGCAGGAAATCGCCGTTCAGCCACGCGCGCATGTCGCTCGCGGCCCATCCGCCGGCACTATCAGCCATATCGCCTTCCGCATCCTCAAAGGCATGGTTCATCGCATGCGGTCCAGCCGCATCCGCAAAGGCGAACGTGAGCCCCGCCTTGCCGCCATCGGTGCGGGAATCGTGCCACACGCCCGCAAGAACCACCTGCACCGTCGAGCCATCGGCTAAGTCGACAGCTTTCACCTGGCTCGGGTCGATCGCGCCATCCTCCTGGCACAACCCGTAATGCGCCGCGCAGCGCATGGCTTCGTCCTGCCCATTGCAGGCCGAGATCTCATGCGCGATTGCCGAAAGCTCCTCCCAGGAATACTCCGCAAGCGCCCCCTTCGGCTGTACGTCCGCTCGGGAGCTGGCGTCCGAATACGGCCAGAACGCAAATACAGCCGCCCCGGCAAGCAACAGCACTGCAATGGCAATCGCCACCGCAATAAGCCTGTTGCCTTCAATTCTCATCTGTTCGGTATCCCCCGCCCTGTGTTCGGTTCACGTGTAAATATAATTTCATACCATATTTCCGCCTAAAAAACCTGCACAGGTTTTTGCTTGTCGTTGCAGCTTAGCTGTCGCCTAATAAAGCGGGGGGAACAGATGGCCCGATCCGCGTTTGCGCATCGGGCCATCTTTGATATGCGCTACGATGGACACATGGAAGAGCAAAAGAACATGGCACGCAAAGACACGCCGAGCGCGGTAATGTACGCGAAGCTCAAGAGCTTAGGCATCAGCAACCGAGATGCTGCGAACATCCTGCTCAACACCACCCTCACGTTCGATGGCCGCATGTTGCGCGACCGTATCAACGAGAGCTCGCAGCTCTCGCGCCGCATCGTTCACACGATGCCCGGAGAGCTTCCCATCGGCCTGTTCAACAGCTTCCAGATAACCTGCCCGCAACTGTATCGGCGCGTCGTCGAGGAAATCGCCGTCGACCGCTGCAGCGGCAATCACGCAGCCGCCAAAACCGTGCTCGCCGAAGAACTCATGGGGCCTTGTGCCACAGAAATGACGCAGGCGCTGCGCAAGTGCAACGTCGACGAATCGGTGTTCCGCAACATGCACTCCTACATCATGCACGTCGACTTGGTCAACGAAGCCGACCGGGCGCTTTTGCTGCTCATGATGTTCGTCATCACCGGCTGCGTGGGCAACCCCCACCCCGCCTCGATCATCGTGGTGGATTATGCAACCAATATCTTGGGAGCCGACTTCCACACTGCACAGTCCGTTATCAACACGGTTGAAGCCCCCGCCGCAGCTCCGACCGATATCCTGCTCGGGCTCGTACGCATCGTCGACGGGCGCATCAAAGCCGGATCCCAGATGCACGTGCTGAATCCCGAGGGCACCGAAATCGGGCTGCTTCCGGGCTCGAAGCACGTAGTGGCCGATGTCGATGAGGGCGTATCGCGCAGCCACGCATACGTGTGGCGCAACCAGGGGGTGTGGTATATCCGCGACCTCGGTTCGGTCAATGGCACGCGCGTGATATCGGGCGCGAATGGAGAAGAACTGCCGGTCGGTGCGAACCCCGCCGATGCCGTCGTCATCTCCGCCACCGACATCATTTGCCTCGGCGCCACCACCCGCTTCATCGTGATGCCCGTCCTCGGCGTGTAGCGCGATTACCATCTGGGGACTGTCCCCAGCACGTCATTCTGAGCCGAAGGCGAAGAATCTCCAGCGTTCCTATCTGGGTTGGAGCGCTGGAGATTCTTCGACTCCGCGCTTCGCGCTCCGCTCAGAATGACGTGCTGGGAAGGCTATATCGTGGCTACTTGTACGAATACCGCACGCCGGACTTGCCGGAGCTCGAGGTGAACCATTTCTTGTAGCTCGTCTGCTTCGCCTTCGTCAGCGTCGCCGTCACGTTCACCCGCGCGACCTTCGAGCCCTTCAGGCAGTTCCGCGCGCTCTTCAGGCGCGAGGTCTTCACGACGAGCTTCGTCACCTTCGGGGCCTTCGAGAACGCGCTCGAGCCGATGGAGGTGACGGTCGATCCGACGTTGACCGTCCTCACGTTGCGGAAGCTGCCGGTGAGCTTCTTGCCGACGGCGGTGACCGTCACCTTCACGCCGCCGATGGTGCACGTGGTGGGCAGGGAGAGCTTCGCGACGCTCGACTTGTGCACCGTCACCTTCGTGATGGTCACGTTCGCCTTGGCGACGTGGCCGTCCCTTTTCGCAACCTTCGTCACCTTCAGCGTGTACGTCGCAATCTTGTCCTTGTAGGTGACCCGGTCGCCCGCCTGCGAGATCAGCGACCTGATGCCGAACTTCACCACGAGGCCGCCGCTGAAGACGCCCTTGCCCAGAACGCTGACCTTCGCCGTGCCCGGGTAGAGGTTGTTCTCGTATTTCAGCGTGTAATCCACGCCCTCGACGAGCTTCACGTCGCCGACGGTCACGGTCGGCTTGGGCCTGATGGCCTTGCCCGTGCAATCGTAGGACGACTTCGGCATGACTATCTTCGCGGACTGCATGGGCATCTCGGCCAAGCGGTACTCCCCCGCGCCCGACGGCAGCGGCTTTCCCGCCGCGTGCTTCTTGTATGTCGGCGCCACCTGGAAGTACTCGTCCGGGAAAGACAGGCCGCCCGGCGCGTTCCTCCACCCGGACCCCGTCTTCACCGAAAGCAGCCTGGCGCAGCCGCCGGTGAAGCCCTCGGCGTCAATCGCGGCAGAGAGGTCAAGGTTCGCAAGGTTCAGGCTCTCGAGCGCGGTGCAGCCCTGCGCGAAATTGCTGAAGTCGGATACGCCGTGCGTGCCGAGCCCGGAAAGGTCCAGCTCGGTGAGCGCCGTGCACCCCTCGAACAAGCCCGCCATGCTCGAGACCGCAGAGGTATCGACATTCCCCAAGCCCTCGACTTCGGCAAGCTGCGTGCAACCCGAGAACCAGCGCTCCATGCTCACGGGTCGGAACGCGGCGAACGATGGGTCGACGACGATTCGCTTCACCTGCGTGGCTGCGTCGGCCCAGGGCACATCGATCCCCGGGTCATCGGTCGCGGCATCAAACCAGCGGTACGTGTGTGCAACGCCCACCGTGGCGGATGCCACCGTGCTGCTCGGGCGCGCATGATGCGCCTTAAGGCACAAGGTGCCGTTATCGAACAGGAATGCGTATGCACCTGTATCGACAATCTGAAACTTCACGTTCATATGGCCGTAAAACTCACCGATACCCGAAATATTGGCAACCGCCCATCCATCCTCGATATTGTCGGAATAGGAAACCACGTAGTCTTCGCCATCCACAAGCTCCATGTCCCCATATTCAAGCGCGAGTGACGGCACTATTGCCTCGCCCGTGTATTCGCATTGAAACGCTTCGGGTGCCGTATCTGCTACCGCACCTGCTTGGCCAAAAAGCACCTGGGTTTTCTTTATGCTCGTGCGCGTAGTTACATACGTCCCCGCTCCGTCGGGTATAACATCGCCTTGCGCATAGACCTGCCCCGTTTCTTCACAAGCCATAGACAGGTTGAACGTTGCGCGTTTTCCCTCAGCTGCGCCTCGCTGAGTCCAGTTTTCACCAAAAGTGATCTTTGTAAGCGAATCGCATCCATCGAACATGCCCGTAAAATCCGTACAGGCGGATGTGCTGAAGCTGGATAAGTCAAGCTCTTCGATTAATGCACAACCACGGAACATGCCCGCCATGGTCTCGGTGTAAGGAGTCGAGATGTATTCGAAGCCCTCAATTGACTCAAGACTCACGCAACCTGCGAACCAGTTGCTTATATAGAACAGCTGGTCACTTGATTCGGAGTTATCCCAATGAAGTGCAACGGTGTCCTCGAACACAACCCGCTTTATTGCACTCTTTGTAGCGTTGATACGGGTATTCGAATCTGGAGTGGTAAACCACTTGTTAATTCCAGCAGGGAAATCACGAGAGCACCATTCATTCGCCATGTAATCCGCCCCATGCTGGCCTCCCGCTACCACGTATTCGATTTGAACATGCGGCCCACGATGATAGACGAGAGTGCCGTCGTAGTACAACGTCTCATAGATGTTGTCCCGATGGCTAAATCCGGTTGGATCTGCCTGAACCGCGCCGAGCTCGGAGCATCCATACACTCGCGTCTTGCCGTAATCGTCCTTGGCGTATCCCAAAACGCGATACAAAGCGGATTGGCTTGGATATCTGTTTAAAACGTAGAAGTAGTCATCCGTTGCGAGCCACAACCATCCGTAATCAACCCCGTCCCGCGACACCTCGGCAGATGTCACGTTCGCTTGGGTCGTCATCTCCCCCTCGTCTGCAAACGCCGCCGGTGAAATGACAAGTGCACAGAGCAGCGCAAGCAGCAGCGCACAAAAGATGCGCCCTCTATCGATACCGTGTGTACCCACCCTTACATACATGGGAACATTGTACCTGGTCTGGGGGCGCTTTGATATAGATGCCAATAAACAATGAAGTGGGCACCAGGCACCCGCTTCGCTCGTTTCACTCTTTAATACGCCCAGGGGTCGCTCAGGTCCACGCCGGCGGAAATCAGCCAGGTGTCGCGTGCAATCTCGGCTTCCTCGTCGGTGGGAATCACGAGCACCTTCACCTTGGCGCGGTCGGTCGAGATGATGCGCTCACCCTTGCCCTCAACCATGTTGCGGTCCTCGTCGATCTCGATGCCGAAGTGCTCGAGACCGCGGAAAATCAGGCGGCGCGCATAGGCGTCGTTTTCGCCCACGCCTGCTGTGCATACGATGCAATCCACGCCCGCCAGCTCGAAAGCATACGCGCCCACCAAGCGGCGAATCGAGGTGAGGAAGATGTCGTAGGCGAGCTCGGCCTGGGCATCGCCGAAGCGGATGACTTCCTTCAGGTCGCGCAGGTCGCTCGAGGTGCCTGAGATGCCGTAGAAGCCCGATTCCTTGTTCAGGATGCGGTCCATCTCGGCGGGGGTCAGACCCTCTTTGTCCATGATGGCGGTAATGATCGCCGGGTCGACTGAGCCGGAACGCGTGCCCATCATCAGGCCGTCGAGCGGCGTGTAGCCCATGGACGTGTCCATGCTGTAGCCGTGGTCGATGGCGCAGATGCTCGCGCCCGCGCCCAAATGGCAGGTGATCATCTTCAGGCTGCGCAGGTCTTCGCCCAAAAAGTCGGCCGCACGGCGCGAAACATACTTGTGCGAGATGCCGTGGAAGCCGAACTTGCGGATTCCGTACTTCTCGTAATACCGATACGGAATGGGATACACGTAGGTACGGCGCGGCATGGTCTGGTGGAAAGCCGTGTCGAACGCCGCCACCTGCAACGCGTTCGGGAACAACTCCTTGCTGCGCTCGATAACCTGCAGGGCGTAGGGGTTGTGCAGCGGCGCGAGGTCGGAGTAGCGCTTGATGACGTCAACCGCCTTGCGGTCGATGCGCACCGAAGAGCTGTACACGTCGCCACCGTGGGCGATGCGATGCCCCACGGCATCCACTTCGCCGAGGCTGTCGATGGGGCCGATGGCGTCGTCGAGCAGCAGCTTCAACACGAGGTCAAGCGCCTCGCGCATGTTGGCGGCTTCCACCGTGCGGAAGCTCTGCTCCTGGAAGCTGCTTGCAAGAAGGTGCGCGTTGTCGGTGCCGATGTTCTCGACCATGCCCTTCAGCAGCGATTTTCCCTGGGGAAGCACACGCTCTCCCAAGGCGGGAACCATTTCCTCGGCCTCGAAGAGCTTGAATTTCAGCGAGCTGCTGCCCGCATTGAACACGAGGATCTTCATTTACCGCGCCCTCCTCTCGAGGAGCTCCAGGTGGCGCTTCTCGATAGCGGCGATGCACCTATCCAAGTCGGCACGGTCGGTCGGCTTGGGCAGGTAATACAGCGGCTTCACGCCGAAAGCCTCGGGGAAATAATCGGTATACGCGCTCATCAGCACAAGCATGGGAACATGGTCCATTTTCGGCAGCGCATCGCGCAGCAGCGTCGAAGTGGGGTCGGCGATATCCCAGTCCAGGAACAGCACGTCAATGCCGCCCTTCATGAGCTTGGCGACGGTCTCGGGAAAGCTCACGGCCTCCGCGACGACCTTCATGCGGCCAGTATCTTCCAGCTGATGCCGCAACTCCACGCGCGCAGGCGCTTCGTCATCGGCGATCATGGCCTCGAATATCATGGGTGATCCTCCTTAGACGCAAAGTTTCACCAGTATACACGAGCCCTAAACATGCACAAGGAAAAACCAGCTGTTCACCGCGGATGAGTCGAAGAACGTATCTTTGACTCATTTTTGGAATGCGTCTGGGCTCGCGAGGCCGTGCGAAAAATGAGTCGAAGATACGTTCTTCGACTCATCGTCATGATGATTTATCCCCGCGGTGAATCATCATTTAGTTGCTCTCGAATGCCCAGAGCTTGAAGGGGGCCACGCTGCCGTCGTCCATGGGCTCGAGGATTGCGTTGCCGGTGCGGCTGATGCCGCTCACGCCGAGTTTTTTCTGCAACTCGTCCGCCGAGCAGGTGTAATACGACTCGTCGGTAACCACGTAATCCACACCGTCTCCGTACACGTCGAAAGTCACGAGTGCGCGGCCATTGCCGATGTCAGTCGTGCTGGTAACGTACGCCACACCATTTGGAGCGTGCCAACCCGATGCCGGAAAATACACGTAGCCACTGCGCATCACGCACGGTTCAACAACGTTACCCTCGCCGAAATCTTTCTTCAGGAACACGCGTGGATACTTTGCGAAGGTCTCGAACGCGATGCGCTCGCCACAGGCTTCACCCGCGGCGTTCTTCACACCTTCGCCCGAGGCGTCCTCGACCGCTTCGGGGAAGTTCAGGCGCGTGTGGTCGATGGCAAACTCGCACATCTCGGCATCCGTGCAAGTATTCCAATCGAACGCGAAATTCGAGCTCTTCTCCGTGAAGTTGCTTAGGAAGAGGTTCAGGTCGTGGCGGGTGCCGACATTATCCGCATTCACCACCGTAGAAGTGTTGCCCGGTGTCGCCTGGTCGCGGTACTCGTCGAGCATGCTGCCCCGCTCCGACGAACTCGATTGCTCCGAGCCAGATTCGGCGTTCTCCCCGCTACTCGCACCGTCGATTACCACACCATCGACCGAGCACCTGCCATCCGGCATCGACTCAGCACCATCATCGTCATCGCAGCGCCAGAACAACAGCGTCACCACGCCATCGTTGCCGCTGATTTCCTGCACTCTGGCTGTCGCATCGGCGCCTTGTTCCAGCGTTTCCGCACTGCAGCCCCCGTTTGCGAAGGTCACGCGCATCAAAACGCCCGGCGCTTCGCCTCCGTAGAGATACACCCCGTTTTCGGAGAGAATCTTTACGATTGTCGCATCGCTATAACCGGGTAGGAACACACTGCCCAGGTAGACGACCTGCGCATCCTCATATCCATAGAAATACACGCCCAAGTTGTCGGGATCATCCCAAGTGGAGCCAATCACGATGAGCTCAATATCGCCATCGTGGTCAAGGTCGGCAAAGGCGTAACGCCACTCGGGCAGCATATAGCTAATGACCTCCCAATACGCACCGGCACGACCCTCGTTGTCAGAACCATCGTCGGAATCCGGAGGCGCAATCCAGACGGAGGGGCGCACGTACGCCTCGTTGTCCACAACCGAGGCGCCATACCCGTCAATCTCGCCATTTTCCAGCACTCGCGCAGCGCCAAACCGCTCGAAACCGGTGGAACGCAGCCACCAGTTGGCTTGTTCGGGCGCACCGGGATGGTCAGCGGCGAATCCCGTTGGCCACGCCTGGCGCTCCGCGTTGCTCGCAAACAAATTGAGCGCCTCCGGTCCGGAAAGCAGGAATGCCTGGTCCCATTCGGGCTCATCGACCATCGGGTTGTAAACGTCAGCCGGCTGCCCCGGGCAGGCGATGATGGTATCGCGCACGATCGCACGCTGCGCGTCGGTGAACGCGGTCCGCATGAATTCGTCGTTGAGCCAGGCACGGAGCTGGCTATCCGTCCAGGCAAACCCCGCGTTCTCGGAATCGTACGGCTGATAATCCACAAGCTCGCGGGTCACGAGCTGCACACGATTACCTTGCTTGGCAACCACGATCCACTCGAGCGGCTCGGGACCATCAGCAGCTTCCCCGTTTTGCTCATAGGTCCCGAACGTTACGATGGAACCCACCGGAGCGGAGAAAATGGCCTCGTCATACGAATCGACAGACCCCCCTTCCACGCTGCCCTTCGGACCGAACGCAATCCAAAGCGCCCCGAGCACGAAGGCGACCAGCACGATAACCACGGCGATGGGCACCCAAGAGCGGTTGCGCGCAGGCGCGGAAACTGCAGCAGGTTGTGACTGCCGGGAAGCACCACCTTGCGAGGGCGCGGCGACCGGGGCTCCGCAGCTCGTGCAAAATGACGCCCCATCAGGAATCGTATTCCCGCAGTTCGTGCAAAACATCGCAACCTCCGTCGCTTACGCTACTTCTCGAAATGCTGGTAGTCCTTCGGCTCCATCCAATCTCCGCCCCAGGCAAAACCGTGTTCGGCGAACAATTGGCAGCACAAGTCGCCCGCACAGATAGTATAGGGCCCCGAAACGGTGCGGTCGACGTACGCGCCCGCCGTCTCCGGCAGCACGATACCTTCCGACGCAAGCACATACGGGTTGTACAGCGTGTTGATGTCGACGGCCATGCCGTAGCTATGGCGCGACTGCTCGCCCGTGCCCTCGATGGGACGGCAGTTGAAGGCTGACGTGTTGTTGTCGCGCATGCTCGCTTCGTCGTCGCCGCCGTAGTCGTCGGCGAGGCGCATGCGCTCGATGGGATATGCCGCCTCGTACAGTTCGCGGAAGATCGTGCACAAGTCGTCGGCGATGGCCGCGTTGGCCACCATCTCGCCCACCTTCACCTGGCCCTGCGCATCCACGTGAAGCACGCGGAGGTATCGCAGCTCATCGCGGGCGACGGGGCAATCGGCGGGAAAGGTCACGCCTTCCATACGTGCGAATACCGCATCGGGAATCGGTTGCACGGTGAAGAGCGCTGCAATGCCATACCGCTCCACGTCTTCAGGCGAGAGGACGGTTTCCGCCGGCAACGAGGCGGCGTCGGGCAACGGCTCCTCCTCCGGAGGCGTCACGTCCTCGACGGCGGATGATGCCGTTGCGCTTTGCGACGCGCCCGACTCGGTTGCCTCGCTGCTCGCGCTCGGCGGCGCCGAAGCCTGCCCAGCGGGCTCGGCGCAGGCTCCCAACGCAAAGAGGCAGCCGGCAAGCACGCAGACCAGCGCTTTGCGCAAGCGCCGGACCGCGGTTTCTCGCATGGGCTTATGCCATCTCGGCTTCGTAGCCGGCATCGACGATGGCGGCGATGAGGGCCTCGTCGGCGACGCCTTCGGCCACATCGACCACGGCGTTGTTGTCGTCGAGGCTCACGCGGACGTTGCTCACGCCCTCGATGCCCTCGAGGGCTTTCGTCACGTGGTGCACGCAATGCTTGCACATCATGCCGGTCACATTGATGGTCTTCTCCATGGTTGAATCCTCCTCGGTCTCGACGGCAGCCACTTCGACCGCCGAATGGATAACAGAGAGCCCGTCCTGAGGGCCTAGTTCTCGGAGCCCCGCCTCGACAGGTGCGAACGCGGGCTTCCACCCGCGCAGGCGCAAGGCGTTCGTCACCACGCACACGCTCGAGAAGCTCATGCACGCGGCGGCGATCATCGGGTTCAGGCTAACGCCGAGCGGCGACAGCACGCCTGCTGCCACGGGGATGCAGATGGCGTTGTAGAACAGCGCCCAGAACAGGTTTTGCTTGATGGTGCGCATCGTGGCACGCGAGAGCTCGAGCGCCACCGCCACATCCTGCACGTCGCTGCGCATGAGGACGATATCGGCGCTCTCGATGGCGATGTCCGTCCCCGCTCCGATGGCGATGCCGGTGTCGGCACGCGCGAGGGCTGGCGCGTCGTTCACACCGTCGCCTACCATCGCGGCCCTGCCCGTTGCCTGCAGCGTGCGGACGTGTTCCTCCTTGCCCGCCGGCAGCACGCCCGCCACAACTTCATCCACACCAACCTGCTGCTGAATGGCCGCAGCGGTGCGCTCGTTGTCGCCCGTGAGCATGACGGTGCGCACCCCCATGCCCCGCAGGGTCTCGATCGCCTGCCGGCTCGTGGGCTTCACGGTATCGGCGCAGGCGATGAGTCCGAGCACCTGCCCGCCAAGCGCGAAGAACACGGGCGTCTTCCCCTGGCCGGAGAGTCGTTCAGCCTCCTCGAGCAGCCCCTCGAGCGGGACCCCCGCCTCTTCCATCAGCAAGCGGTTGCCTCCCAGGCACCTCTTCCCCTCCAACATGCCGGAAACGCCCCGTCCCGGCAGGGTCTCGAAGTTGGAAAGTTCACTGGGACCTTCGGGGCGCCCGTCAACCGCCCACGTGCAAACCGCCCGAGAAAGCGGATGCTCCGAGCGCGATTCCAGCGCAAACGCTGTATTAACCAGGCGCTCTTCGGCTTCCTCCGCGCTTTCGCCGGGCCGGCGTGCGGCAACGATATCGGTTACCCGAGGCACGCCTTCCGTAATCGTACCCGTCTTGTCCAGCACGACGGTCTTCACCTCATGCGCGGTCTCGAGGGCCTCCGCACTCTTGATGAGCACGCCATGCCGCGCACCCCAGCCGGTTCCCACCATAATCGCCGTGGGCGTGGCCAGGCCTAATGCGCATGGGCACGAGATGACGAGCACGGAAATCGCATGCATGATGGCGTTCGAGACGCCGCCATCGATAAGCATCCAAATGACGAACACCGCGACCGCGATGGCGATGACCACCGGCACGAACACGGCGCTGATCGCGTCGGCCTTGCGCTCGATGGGCGCCTTCGTGCTCGTGGCGTCATCCACCAACTGCACGATGCGCGCAAGTGCGGTGTCGGCGCCAACGGCTGTCGCGTGCATCGTGAACCAACCGGATTGGTTCACGGTCGCACCCGTCACGGCATCGTCAGGACCTTTGTCGACGGGCAGGCTCTCGCCGGTGAGCATCGATTCGTCGACCGAACCCGCGCCTTCTACCAACACGCCGTCGACGGGAATGGACTCGCCCGCCTTCACTACGAGCACATCGCCCACGCGCACCCGCTCGACGGGAAGCTCCGTTTCAACGCCGTCTCGCAACACGGTTGCGGTCTTCGGCGCGAGGTCGATAAGGCTTTCCAGCGCACCTGTGGTCTTGCCCTTCGCGCGCGCTTCGAACCATTTGCCCAGCGTGATGAGCGTGAGGATCATACCGGCGCCTTCGAAATACAGGTCCATGAATGCCGCGTGCGCGAGCTCCATGTCCCCCACACCGAACGCAGCCCCCATGCGATACATGGCTGCGATGCCGTACACGGTAGACGCGGCCGCACCCAACGCAACCAGGGAATCCATGTTAGGCGCGCCGTGGAACAGCGTCTTGAAGCCCACGCTGAAATATCGGAAGTTCACGAAGATGACGGGCGCGAGCAGCAGCAGCTCGGTGAGGGCGACCACCATCATGTTCTCGTGGCCCAAGAATGCGGAGGGCAGCGGCCAACCCAGCATGTGGCCCATACTTATGTAGAAGAGCGGAATCGTGAAAACCGCCGAGATTATCAGGCGGCGCCGAATCTCGTCAGCCGCCTTGCGCGCGGCATCCGACACGCGCGGCATCGCGCTTGCGCCGGAAGCGCCGGGCGCACCCGCTGCAGCGGTCGCCGAGGCGCTTGGACGCGGCGTTGCACCGTATCCCGCCTTCTCCACCGCTTCGGAGATTGCCGCGATTGTCGCCGGATTCCCGTCATACACGACATCCATGCTGTTCTTCAGGAGGTTCACCAGCGCTTCTTCAACGCCGGGCACGCCCTGCGTCGCCTTCGTTACCCGAGCCGAACAGGCAGCGCACGTCATGCCCGTCACATCAAAGGTCTGCTTGGCAACCGTGCGGGAGGAATCGCTTTCCATTGATTGTTCGCGGCTTGCCGCCATGCTACTTCGCCACCCGCTTGATGAGGTCCATAGCCTCTTGCACGATTTCGTCATTGCCCGCGCGAATCTCCTCGACCACGCAGGTCTCCAGGTGGTTCTGCAGCACGATGCGCTCAATGCTCTGAATGGCGCTACGCGTGG
Source organism: Coriobacteriia bacterium (assembly GCA_030526775.1). Lineage (GTDB taxonomy): Bacteria > Actinomycetota > Coriobacteriia > Coriobacteriales > Eggerthellaceae > UMGS1519. The sequence continues at coordinate 19,194 of JAUNCA010000010.1, forward strand.
CGGAAAGCTGCACGAGCACGTCACCGCAATAGCGGTTGTCGTCGATCATCTGCTTGATGCCGTTCAGCTGTCCGATGGCGCGGTTCAACCGCTTCTGCAGGTCGGCCTGCATCTCCTCGGATCGCGGGGTATTCTTGTGCTTCACGCAATGCGGGCAGGTTTTATTCTCGGGCATGGCAAGCTCCTTTCGCCTGTCAAGGTATACCCCCCGGGGGTACCCATGTCAAGCACGCTACCCTAAATCCCATCATGAATCGCATAAGAGAGCGCAAATACATTGCCAAGCAAAGGCCGCAAACGAAACTTCCGGAAATATCCCCGGGGAATGGTACTGTTTCCAAGGTTTTTGATAGTCCGTTCCCTAGAACCCACCGAAACTGATTATTCGATTGAAAATATAATTCTCTCTGACCTGGGCTTTTACTCGAAGCGATAATCGCATACTCTAAGTATCCGAAATGGCACTATCAAAAACCTTGGAAACGGTACCAAAACCACCCAAAACTCGATGAGGTTTGCCCCAGGAGGGATTCCTCCGGGCAAAATGGCGCACGGGCGAAGGATATACTAGCCTTAATCATTATCTGCGCCGGAAAGGGTGTCTCATGGCTGAAATCGCTCATACGCTGGAACAGGCGCTCGACTCGCTTCGGGCTACGGGGGCATTCGCGTGGGATAGCCCGGCCATCATGTTCACGTCAGCCGACATTCCGGTGCTTGAGCGCGCCCTGCAGGCAGCGCGGCGCGATGAGCAGGCGTGGCTTGGCTTCAAGCTCGTCACCGATTCGCGTACGTGCACGCAGGGAACGGGTTGGGAGCCCTACCCCGACGGCAGCGCAAACACCGAAACCTTCCCCTTCTTTGCAAACGAAGCACTCGAGATCGTCTGCGGCTACGAGTACAGCCCGCGCGATCGATTCCAAATGCTCGATATCACGCGCGGGCCATCGATGCACTTCGACCAGTTCCCCGGGCTAACCTGGAGCTCGATTCCGCTGTTCACCGCCACACGACTCGTTATCTTCGGCGCAAGCGATGTTGCACGCTATACCGCCTCCTACGCCGCGGATGCAGGCTTCGAGGTGGAGGTGGTCGACCCCGACCCCAGCTTCCTCTCGGAGGAGCGATTCCCACACGCGAAGCGTATACTCACCGCGTTCGACCAGCTCGCAAGCATCGAACTTGGCCGGAACGACTTCGCCTGTGTGCTCACGCGCAACCACGCGCACGATCCGGAGGCGCTCATGCACGCCCTGAAATCGCCCGCTGCCTATGTCGGGCTCATCGGGCACGTCGACAAGATCGCCGGCAACTTCGAGCTGCTGCGCCAACACGGCATCGCCGCAGAGGAATTCTCACGCGTCCACGCCCCCATCGGCATCAAATGCGGCGCCAAGACCCCCGCTGAAATCGCCATCAGCATCACGGCACAGCTCATCCAGGAACGTCACAACCGCTAGTTTCATTCTTCAGGCAGGGACGATGAAACCGCAGTAAATAGGGACAGGCAATCAACACGCGTTCACGATTAATAATGCGCCGATTACCGAGATTTCCATTTTGATTCTCTATGGTTTTCGGCCTATCTCGATGGGAAAACTGAATGGGTGCGAACTGACAACGCGTGCCATTCACCGTATGATTGCTTGTAGGAATTGTGAACACACACGGGAGGTACCATGGTTTACACCGTCACGTTCAACCCGGCCATCGACTGCGTCACGCACTGTAACGACCTCGCAACCGGCGCGGTAAATCGCGCGGATGCACAGGCATTTTACTTTGGCGGCAAAGGGGTGAACGTGAGTTTCGTGCTTGCCCACCTCGGACGCGAAAGCACCGCACTCGGCTACACCGCCGGATGGACCGGCGCCGCATTGGAAGCCGCGCTCGCCGATGCGGGCATCAAGGCCGACTTCATCCGCCTTTCCGCAGGTGATACCCGTGTGAATATCAAGCTGAAAGGCACGATCGCCGGTTCCGACGCCGACGAGGTCGAGACCGCCGTAAACGGCCCCGGTCCCGTTGTGGACGACGATGCCTTCGCGGCCTTCATGAAGCAGATCGAGAACGTGGGCGAAGGCGACTTCCTCATCCTCTCGGGCGGCCTGCTGCCTGGCATGCCGGTTGACACCTATGCGCGTATCCTCGATGCCCTGGCCGGCACCGGAGCACGCATGGTCGTAGACGCGACGGGCGAAACCCTTACCCGCGCCCTGCCGTACAAGCCGTTCCTCATCAAGCCGAACGACGAAGAGCTCGCCGAGATTTGCGGCTGCGACGAAAACGACGTCGAAGCCCTCATCGCCGGCGCACGCGACCTGCAGGCGCAGGGCGCGCAGAACGTGCTGGTGAGCCGCGGCGGAAAGGGCAGCTTCATCATCTGCGAGACCGGCGACTTCATGGACGCCCCGGTTATCAAGGGTGAGCTTGTGAACAGCGTCGGCGCGGGCGACAGCGTGGTCGCCGGCTTCGTCGAGGGCTACCTGCGTGCCGAAGAGGCGGGGCTAACCGGCCTCGAGGCCTGCAAGAGCGCCTACAAACTCGGGCAAGCCTGCGGCAGCGCTACGGCGTTCAGCCCCTGGCTCGCCCCCACGGAATTGGTGGAACAGCTGCTTGCGCAGCTTGAAGCATAGAAATAAGCGCCGCCGCAGCGCTCGATGCGGTGTTCGATGATTCTTGTGAAGGAGGAAATCCATGAGAATTGTTGACCTTTTGGCACCAGAGGCAATTGAACTCGGTGTCTCCGTGGCTTCGAAATCCGATGCCATCGAGAAGCTGATTTCGTTGCACGAAGGTGCCGGGAACCTTGCCGACGTCGAGACCTACCGTCAGGCCATCCTGGCCCGCGAAGCTGGCGGCACCACCGCTATCGGCGAAGGCATGGCCATTCCGCACGCGAAGACCGACGCGGTTGCTCGCCCGGCCTTGGCGGCCATCACCGTGCCCGACGGCGTGGATTACGAAGCGCCCGACGGCAAGCCGTCCAACCTTCTGTTCATGATTGCCGCTCCGAGCGACGGCGACGTGCATCTGGAGGTGCTCGCACGACTCATGACGATGCTCATGGACGTGGATTGGCGCAACGAGCTGCTCGGCGCCAAGGATGCGCAGGAATTCCTGAAGCTCATCGACGATAAGGAACGCGAGAAGTTCCCCGAGGAAACGGCTGAAGAGGTCGCCCCTGCAGCCGCCGCAGCACCGGCTGCCGGCGCTGCCGACCATATCCAGGTCCTCGGCGTCACGGCATGCCCCACCGGCATCGCCCACACCTACATGGCTGCCGAGGCGCTCGCGCAGCAGGCCGAGAAGATGGGCATCTCCATCAAGGTCGAGACCAACGGCTCTGGCGGCGCCAAGAACGTCCTCACCAAGGATGAAATCGCCGCAGCCGATGGCATCATCGTTGCCGCCGACAAGAACGTCGAGATGGCCCGCTTCGAGGGCAAGAAGGTCGTCATCACCAAGGTGGCCGACGGCATCAACAAGCCTGAAGAGCTCATCACCCGCGCCATGTCCGGCGAAGCGCCGGTCTACCACCACACCGGTGGCGGCGGCGCAGCCGCAGAGGAATCCGCTGAAGGCGAGAGCCTCGGCCGCCAGATCTACAAGCACCTGATGGAGGGCGTCTCCCACATGCTGCCCTTCGTCGTCGCAGGCGGTATCTTCATCGCGCTCGCATTCCTCATCGACACCCTCGCGGGTGCCCCGCAGGACGGCAACTTCGGTTCTAACACCGCCGTGGCCGCCTGGTTCAAGGGCATCGGCGGCGTGAGCTTCGGCTTCATGCTCGCCATCCTGGCCGGCTACATCGGCCAATCCATCGCCGACCGTCCCGGCCTGCTCGTCGGTTTCGTCGGCGGCGCCATGGCCGCAGCTGGCTGCACCTTCGCAGAGCCCGGCGGCCAGGCCGTTTCCGCTGGCTTCCTCGGCGCCCTGCTCGCCGGCTTCGCAGGCGGTTACTTCATGCTGTGGTTTGAGAAAGTCTGCGAACACATTCCGCAGGCA
>JAUNCA010000107.1 GCA_030526775.1 Coriobacteriia bacterium
CGATGGACTGCCCCGCGAAGGGCAGCGGCTGCGGTAAGGCGGACGCCACCGTGAGGTAGCACAGCAGGAAGGCGCCCACCATCATCAGAACGTTCAGCAGGTAGTACGCCATGCTGCGGCTTGCGAGTGCAGCATCTTCATCCCCCGCATCACCCACCGCAAACGTCGAGCGCCGGCCAAGCGCACCGAAAAGCGCCGCGGCGAACGCCACCACGATGAGTGCGCCAAACAGGGCGAGCGAAACCGGGTCGCCGTCGAAAGCATGCACGCTCTGCACGAGGCCCGAACGCGAGATGAACGTGCCCACGATGACGAACATGAAGGTGATGCAGGCGCACACCACGCTCCAGCGCTTGAAGGCCTCGCGCTGGCGATACAGCGTGAAGCTATGCATAAGCGCAACCGCCGCGAGCCATGAGAGCAGGCTCGCGTTCTCCACCGGGTCCCAGCCCCAATAGCCGCCCCAGCCGAGCACCACGTACGCCCATACGGCGCCCAGGCCAATGCCAATTCCCAGGAACAGCCAGGCAAACGCCGTGATGCCATTGGCCCGGCGCACCCAGAGGTCGGAGTCGTCGCCGATGATCATGGTGGCCAGCGCGTAGGCGAACGGAATGGTCATGCCCGCATAGCCGATGAAGAGCGTCGGCGGGTGCACGGCCATGGCCCAGTGCTCGAGCAGCGAGTTCATGCCCCAGAGCTCGGCACCGCCCGTAAGCGAGCCATCCGCAGCGAAGTAGCTCGACGCCATGGCCTCGAACGGGGTGTTGCCATCGCTAAACAGCAGCACGCCCAGGAAGGCCGCAACAACCGCCTGCGAGATAGCCAAGGCACAATCATCCACCACCTGGCGCGCGTCGCGATAGCGTACGGCCAGGTAGAAATCGAATGCGGTAATAAGCCATGCCCAGAAGAGCAGCGAACCTTGCCGACCTGCCCACAAGCCGGACAGCGTGTAGAGCCACGCAAGCGAATCGGAGGAATCGCTGCGATACTGGACCACGTACTTGATGGACGTGTCACCAGTTGCCAAGCAGAACACCAGCAACCCGCAGCATACCGTGGTTGCCACAAAGGCGATGATGGCGCAGAGCCGCCCCGCCCACGCGAGGCTATCGTTCACTCGATGCGTATGGCGGTAACGCCAAACGGAAACCGCGAGCACCGCCGCGCCGGCAAGCGTAGCGACAAAGGCCAGGAACAGGGCGAATAATCCTATGGTCGCCATAAAACGCTATCCTTCCAGAGCCACTTCAGTCGCGGTGAAGGAACCATCGGTGCCAAGCGAGCCCAACAGCACGACCGTCACGCCGTCTTTCACCTCGTCGGAAAGCGCGCCTTGGTATTTCACGGGAATCTCGAGCTTGGCATTGTCTGCATCGGACAGGACAAAGCGCACATCTGCGGTGGCATCGGCCAGCGTGCCAGCCTTCAAGGTTCCCTGGACCTTCACGGTCTTATCGATAATCTGGTCGCCATAGCCCAGCAGTCGCTCTACGGTAAGCGCATCGGTGGCGGTCTCGTACTTCGACGGGCATTTCGTCACCAGCTCGGAGCATTTCAGCATGCCGTCGTCTTGGATGGTGCCCGTGCAAATGGCGGTAACGCCGTTGCCGAAGGTGGCGGAAACGCCCCGGTCGTACTGCACGCGCAAATCGGTGCCCGGATCGTCAGGGTCGGCGATGGCAAATGTCAGGATGTCACCCTGGATATCGAAGGAGTTATTCACGACGTTGCCGGTTACCTCCACACGCTGCCCGATGGCATTCGGCGAGGCCGCCTCGGCGACCGTCATCACCTTCACCGCCGTGTTCGCGCTGAAGAATGCGAGCATTGCCAGGATGGCGATGAGAACAATACCGCCCACTACAATGAACCGCTGCTTCTGTTTGACGGCCATACGGCGCTCCTTTCGCCAACTTCCTGAAGGTTTAATTGTAACCGCACTACAGACTACCAAATGTTGCTATCTCTCAATGGGGCCACATCGCTCCCGTTTCTCAAGGTCGGAACCTCGGTCGTACGCCAATCGAGACCACAAAAGGCATCACTCGTTTCATCTTCCCAGGTATTCAAGCGTATAATGGAGGCAACTTCATAACCTAACGATGGGAGGATCCATGAATATCGAGAGTGTCGTCCAGCTTCTTGCCGGCCAAGTCGCACAGAACCCACAGATGCTCACCAGCCTGCTGAATCACCCCTACTCAACCATCGGCAATGCGACGAATAACAACAACGTCTCGAAGGAAGAGGCGAGCCAGGTTGTCGCTGCCATGTCGCAGCTCGCCGGCGGCCAATCCGTCGACTTCAGCGGCCTTGCTGCCATGGCCTCCGGCCTGCTCGGCCAGAACAACAACAGCGTGCACGCACTTGCCAACTCGCTCCTGGGCTCCGGCAGCACGCAGGGCGTGAACGTCTCCAACGGCCTCGATGCTGCCAAGATCGCGGCTAACATCGCCGCTGGCGTCGACCTGTCCGACGGCCTCGGCCTCGACGACCTCTTCCGCGTCGCCGGCAAGTTCCTCGGCGGTCGATAATTACATAAAAAGGGACTGTCCCCGTTTATGCAATACGGGCTGGAAGGCATCGTCTTCCAGCCCGTTTCTTATTGCCCCCGTGTCGCCCCCATGCGGGTAACGGCTTCTTCGAGCGCCTCGATGTCGCGCTCATTCTTCTTCAGGCCACGCACGACGATAGCCACGTACACGAACAGCGCCAGCAATATGAGCGCATATGCCGCGATGACGAACGGCGCAGCAGGTAGTACAGCCCCATATACGCTCATCAGAATCTCGTTCATGCTCTTCTCCTATCACATGGACCAAAGAGGACTGCCCTCTTTGGTTCACTCAAGTTCCTCTAGCTGCTCTTTCAGGGCCTCGATGCGAACGGCCATGTCCTGTTGGCGCACGCGCAGGCGGTACATGCCATACGCGATGGCCAGCATGCCGAACAGCGCCAGGAGCAGACCCACCAGCATGTCGGGCGAGAGGCCTGAATCGCTGCGGAACACCACCGGGTGCAGGCTCGAGGGAATCAGGCGCGTGATGAGCATGCAGATGGGGGCATCCACGCACATCACCAGGGCGAATACCGCCGCGTACGTTTCGCACTTCTCGTTGCCCGCGAATGCGGAACGCAACACGAAATACCCGATGAGCATCAGGCACAGGATGAGGAAGGTGGTCAGGCGCGGATCCCACGTCCACCACACGCCCCACTCGAAACGTGTCCAGGGAACGCCGGTCGCCATCACGCAGAACGAGAACACGGCCGCCACCTCGACGGACACCATGGCGCGGCGGTCATAGCGCGCTTCGCGCTTCACCAGGTACAAGATGGAATACACGGCCGTGAAAGCCAGCGCCGCGAATGCCGCCATGGCCACGGGCATGTGGAAGTAGAAGATTTTCTGGCTGAACAGCAGCTGGTGGGACACCATCTGCCCCGCCACCATCTCGGGCACCACCTCGGCGCCGTTCACCAGCGGCGCCACCGTGAACGACCAAACGAAACCGGCCGCCGACAGCACCGCGCCCACGACGAGCAGCGGCACGGCCAAGCGATCCGCAAGCGTGGGACCGTTCTTCATGCAATTCCCCCTCTCCCCGGGAAAGCGCTGAATCGTGCGCGATTGACTTTCAACTTTACCGCAATCCTTGCACGCGCAACGGGGACACTTTCTTGCTTTTTCTCAAGGCACGCAGGTGGTTAGATAACTGCCTGCCCCACCTGGGGATGCAAGCCGGCATCGTCGAGGGCTTTCACGATCTGGTCCTTGTGCGCGGTGCCGAACGCCTCGATGGTCACGCGCAGCTCCACGGCAGCCGCACGGTTGGCCGTCACGAACTGGTTGTGGTCCAGGCGGATGACGTTGCCGCGGTTCTCGGCGATGATGCTTGCCACGCGCACGAGTTCCCCCGGGCGGTCGGGCAGCATCACGCTGACGGTGAAGATGCGGTCGCGCTGGATAAGGCCGTGCTGCACCACCGACGACATCGTGATAACGTCCATGTTGCCGCCAGAGAGCACCGATACCACCTTCTTGCCTTCGAAGGGCAGATGCCGCAACGCCGCGACCGTGAGCAGGCCGGAGTTCTCCACCACCATCTTGTGGTTCTCGACCATATCGAGAAAGGCGACCACAATCTCGTCATCCTCGACGGTCATCATTTCATCCACGTTGTCGCGGATGTAGGGGAACACCACGTCGCCGGGCTGCTGCACCGCCGTGCCATCGGCGATGGTCACAACCTGGGGCAATTTCACCACGTGGCCGGCCTCGAGCGACGCCTTCATACAGGCCGCGCCCGCCGGCTCCACGCCGATGACGTGAATGTTTGGGTTCAGCAGCTTCGCGAGCGTCGCCACGCCCGCCACCAGGCCGCCGCCACCCACCGGCACCAGGATGTAGTCGACCAGCGGCAACTCCTTCACGATTTCCATCGCGATGGTGCCCTGCCCCGTAGCCACACCCAAATCGTTGAACGGATGGATGAACGTCAGGCCGTTTTCCTCGGCAAGCTTGCACGCGTGGTCGTACGCTTCGTCATACACGTCGCCCGCCAGCACGACCTGGGCGCCCAGTGCCTTCGTGCGCTCCACCTTGATGAGCGGCGTCGTCGTGGGCATGACGATGGTCGCTGGCACCCCGAAGCGGGCTGCCGCAAACGCGACGCCCTGCGCATGGTTGCCCGCCGACGCGGTGATGAGCCCGCGTTCGCGCTCTTCCTGGGAAAGCGTGCTTATCTTCCAATAGGCGCCGCGAACCTTGTAGGCACCGGTGCGTTGCATGTTCTCGGGCTTGAAGAACACCCGGTTGCCCGTGGCATCGCTGAAAAACGAGCTCTCGACGAGCTTCGTCTCCTGCGTGACCTCGAGCACTTTCTCGGAGGCAGCCTCAAACGCCTCCAGCGTGAGCATTTCCATTTTTAAACCCCTTTCAGGTATGCTTGCATTGAGCATACCGCAGTTTCACGCTGGAAAGGAAACATATGAAAACGATTGCAACAAAAGACGCACCTGCAGCTATCGGCCCGTACTCGCAGGGCATCGTCGTGAACGGCCTGCTGTTCGCAAGCGGGCAGATTGCGCTCGATCCCAACACGGGAAAACTTGTCGGCACTACGATTGAAGAGCAATCCGCCCAGGTCATGAAGAACATCACGGGGCTGCTCGCCGCTGCGGGCACCGATTTCGACCATGTGGTGAAGGCCACCTGCTTCCTTGCCGATATCGGACAATTCGCCGCATTCAACGAAGTGTACGCCCGCTCGTTCGGCGAGCATCTGCCCGCCCGTTCCGCCGTCGGCGTCGCCGGCTTGCCGAAGGGCGCATTGGTGGAAGTCGAGGTAGTCGCCTGCGTGGAATAACGGCGCACGCCAGTGCGGGCGGCTTTCCCGCCTTTCCGCAAGCCAGGTCATCCTTTTCATACTAATAGGGTCAGTTTTCCTCTTAGGTACAATTTTGTCCTTTTACAATCTGTGACACGTGTCTAACAGGTATAATCTTCATAAAGGCATGTGCGAAAGGGAATTCGACCGAGGGGGAAACCGTGATAACCATCGACCGAAACGATTCGACGCCCTTCTACCGTCAGATTTACAACCAGGTTGTCGAGAGCATCGAAACCGGCGCCTACCGCATGGACGATCGACTTCCATCCATTCGCAAATTCGCCCTGGACTTGGGCGTTTCCCGCAATACCGTCGAGCAGGCCTATACTCTGCTCGCGCAGGAAGGATACGCCGAGGCGCGGCCGGGCAGCGGGTACTTTATCAATCCCGTCGACTCGCTGCGCCAAACCACCCGAGATTTCAGCAGCGAATACCTCGCGGACCTGGAAAAGCTGCTTGTTCGGCAGAAGGAGCTACACAACCAACCGCCGTGCCAATTCGATTTCGCGTACGACCGCATGGATGCCGAGGCATTCCCCTACTCACGATGGGCGCGTATCTCGCGCGACATCATGCTCGACCCCTGCCGTTTCGACGTGTGCCGGTATGCCGACCGCCAAGGCTTACCCGAGCTGCGCGAGCAGATTTCGACCTACCTCATCAAGGAGCAAGACATCGTCGCACACCCAGAGCAAATCGTGATTCTGCCTACTACACGCCGTGCGTTCAGTTCCATCTTGCTTCTGTTCCGGCAGGACGAGGCGGTGGTATACGTCGATAACCCGGGATATCCCGAGGCGTACCACGCAGCAAGGCTCAGCGGATACGAAGTGGCCCCCCATACCATCTATCCCAACTTCCAATGGAGCAATCTCAAAGTTGCCCCGGAACACGCCGACAAGGTGAAGCTCATCTACACCACGCCCGCAAACCAATACCCCACGAACGCGCTGTTGGGGTTGGAAGAACGCCAGGCATTCGTGAAATGGGCAGCCGAGAACAACGCCTACATCATCGAAGACGAGTACTGCCACGAATTCCGCTATGGCGGCCCGCACCTGCCTTCGCTGCACGCACTCGATACCGAGGGTCGGGTAATCACCATGGGGACGTTCTCGAAGTCGCTCGCACCCTCGTTCTGCCTCACCTACGTGGTGTTGCCGCCAAAGCTCATGTTGAAATGGCTCAGCCCTCCCGGCTTGCTCCACGCGCAAGCACCATGGCAAACCCAGTACACGCTCGCGGAATTCATGCGGGGCGACTACTGGTACGCACACCTGCGCCGTCTCCAGACGGCATATCGTCGCAAGTACGATGCGATTCTCGAGGCGATAGACGCCTACCTGGGCGATCGCGTGGAATACCTCCAGCAGGAAACCGGCTTGCACGTACTCGTACGCACCCGCGATGGGAGACCGGAAGAGGAGCTCATCCGCTTGGCAAGACAAGCCGGCGTGCGCGTGTACCCCACAAGCCAAGACTGGGTAAGCTCAAAGCCCGAAGATTGGAACTACGTGCTGGTAGGCTATTCAGCGATACCGCTCGAGAAGATCAAAGCCGGCATTCGCACCCTCGCCCACGCGTGGTTCGGCTAAGCAAACATGAGTCACGGTGCCAGGGCGGATTCTAGCGATCGTTGCACCACGGAAGAAGGAGTGGTGCAATGGGG
>JAUNCA010000011.1:0-2558 GCA_030526775.1 Coriobacteriia bacterium
CGCGACACCGCAGTTCATCGTCGATGCGATGGTGGAGGCCTTGCGGGATCAGAAGAACCACCATTACCCTGCCTATGTCGGATCTGCAAGGTACCGGATGGCGGCTGCGGCATATTTGAGGAATAGATTCAACGTGGAAGTGGATGCGCAAACGGAGGTGCTCGCGCTCATAGGCAGCAAAGAGGGAATCGTCCATCTTGGAAACGCATTCATTGACGAGGGCGATTTCGCGCTCGTGCCGAGCATCGGCTATCCTGCATATTCCGCCGCGGCAACCCTGAGGAATGCCAAATGTTGGTGCATGCCCACCACCGAGAAGAACGGATATCTCGCAGACTTTAGGAACATACCCGAGGAGGTTCTCAATCGGTCGAAGGTGATGTTTCTCGGATATCCGAACAATCCCACCGGCGCAAGCGCTCCCGAGGGCTATTTCGATGAAGCCATCGCGTTTTGCCGCGAGCACGATATCCTGCTCGCGCACGACAACGCGTATTGCGATATCTGTTTCGATGGCTACCAGGCGCCATCGGTTTTGCAGCGTCCAGGCGCACGCGAGGTTGCCATAGAGTTTTTCAGCCTGTCGAAGGGCTACAACATGACTGGCTGGCGCATCGGCTTCGCCGTGGGAAACGCTCAGGCAATCAAAGCGCTCGCAAGCGTGAAGAGCAACATCGACACCGGCGTGTTCAACGCCATCCAACAGGCGGGCGTTGCAGCGTTGGAAAGCGACCAATCGTGCGTGCGGGCGAATTGCGCCGCTTACGAACGGCGTCGCAACATGGTGGTTCCCGCGCTAAACGAGATGGGGCTTGCGTGCGCATATCCGAAGGCGACCATCTATGTTTGGGCACGGATTCCGCAGGGGTACACGTCAGCGGCCTTTGCCGACCACGTGCTCCAGAACGCGCATGTCGCCGTTACGCCTGGCAGCGGCTATGGCGAAGATGGAGAGGGATTCATCCGCATCAGCCTTGCCGTACCTGACGAGCGCCTGGCGGAAGCTTTGCGACGCATGCAACAACTCCTATCCGATGGGGATTGAGTGCGCACGAATGCACTGGGGTACAATAGCCCCATGAATGAGTTTCATTATCCAAAAGAAGAGCAGGAGCGGGCTCTGCTCGTCGGAATCGAGCGCCCGGATGCAACTTGGTCTCTCGAATCGTCGCTCGAGGAGCTTCGTCGTCTAACCGAGACCGCCGGAGCGGAAGTGGTTGCGACGACGACGCAACGCCTCGAGAAGGTCAATCCGAAGACGTTTGTAGGAAGCGGCAAGGCCGAGGAGATTGCGGAGACCTGCCGATCCTTGGGCATCGATTTGGTAATACTCGACGACGAGCTCACGCCGAGCCAACAGTCCAATCTCGAGAAAGCCGTCGGCAGGGACGTGAAGGTCATCGACCGGACGGCGCTGATCCTCGATATCTTCGCGCTTCACGCCACCACGAAAGAAGGCCGGTTGCAGGTACGTCTCGCGCAAAACGAATATCTTTACCCGCGTTTGCGCGGCATGTGGGCCCACCTTGCCAGCAACCGCATGGGCGGCGGCGTGGGAAGCCGTTTCGGCGAGGGTGAAAGCCAGCTCGAAGTCGACCGCCGTATCGTGCGCGACCGCATCACCTCCATCCGCCGCCAGCTGAAGGAGCTCGAGAAGAACCGGGCGATCCAGCGGCAAAAACGCCAGGAGAGCGGCGTGTTCCGCGTTGCCCTTGCCGGCTATACGAATGCGGGCAAATCGTCGCTGCTCAACCGGCTTACCGATGCGGGCGTGCTCAGCTACGACAAGCTGTTCGCCACCTTGGATTCCAAGAGCAAGCGCTTGAACCTGCCCGATGGACGGGAGGTCACGCTCACCGATACCGTCGGTTTCATCCAGAAGCTGCCCACGAAATTGGTCGAGAGCTTCAAGAGCACGCTCGACGAGATCCGCGAGGCCGACCTCGTCCTCCACATCGTCGATGCGGCAGATCCCGATTTCGAGAAGCAGGCGAAGACGGTCGACGAGATTCTCAACCAAATTGATGCAGGCGATATTCGCCGCGTCATGGTGTTCAATAAAATCGATTTGCTCGAGGGTGCGCAGCTCGAAAGCCTGCGCTACCGGTATCCCGAAGCGCTCTTCATAAGCGCGCACGAGGGAACTGGCATCGATGGATTGCTTGCATATGTGCAACAGGCAGCAGCCGATACCGGTTATGTGTTCCAAGTGCTTGTGCCGTACAACCGCGGCGACATCACCAGCCTTGCTCACAGCAAATGCCACATCATAAGCGAGGAGCACACAGCGCTTGGCACGCGTATGAAAGTCCAGGTCAGCGCACCCTATAAGGCGCTATTTGCGAAGTTTGCGGAATAGCCATGTGGGGACAGCACCCACATGGTTGGAAAGGAAGGAATCAACATGTATGACTATCTTGTCGTTGGCGCAGGCATCTCCAGCGCAGTGTTCGTGCACGAGGCCATGAAGGTGGGGAAGACCTGCCTCGTCATCGACAAGCGCGACCATATCGCCGGCAACGTGTATTGCGAGGAAGTGGAGGGCATCAACGTGCACA
>JAUNCA010000011.1:2568-23003 GCA_030526775.1 Coriobacteriia bacterium
TACGTCGATTCGCCGCGTTTGGGATTACGTGAACCAGTTCGCCGAGTTCAACAATTACATAAACAGCCCGGTGGCCAGGTATAAGGACGAACTCTACAACCTGCCTTTCAACATGAACACGTTCGCACAGATGTGGGATGACGTGCGCACGCCCGCGCAGGCGAAGGCGAAGATTGCCGCCCAGGTCGCCGAAGCGGGTATCGGGGAGCCGCGCAACCTCGAGGAGCAGGCGCTTTCCCTCGTGGGACGCGACGTGTACGAGAAGCTCATCAAAGGCTACACGGAAAAGCAGTGGGGACGCGACTGCAAGGACCTCCCGGCGAGCATCATCAAGCGCCTACCGTGCCGGTTCCGCTTTGACAACAATTACTTCAACGACCGCTGGCAGGGTATCCCGATGGGCGGGTACACGAAGATGGTCGAGCGCATGTTCGGCGATGTCGAGATTCGCCTGAACACGGAATACCGCGACATTATTTCCGAGCAGCCGGATATCGCCGCGCGCGTCATCTACTGCGGGCCAATCGACGAGTTCTACGACTACAAGCTCGGAAGGCTCGAGTATCGCAGCCTGCGTTTCGAGAGCGAGGTCCTCGACGAGGAGAACCATCAGGGCAACGCCGTGGTGAACTACACCGAGCGCGAGGTTCCGTGGACGCGCATTATCGAGCACAAGCACTTCGAATATGGCGAACAACCGAAGACGGTCATCACGCGCGAGTATCCGGCCGATTGGCAGCCGGGCGACGAACCGTATTACCCGATCAACGACGAACGGAACACCGCGCTTTACGAAGAATACGAAGCGCTTGCCGCGGAAGAGGGCAAGGTCGTGTTCGCCGGTCGTTTGGGCGGGTATAAGTACTACGACATGGACAAGGCTATCGATGCGGCGTTCGACTTGGTGGAATCTGAGCTGGGTGTGCGAGTTGGGTAAATCCGGTTCGAATATATCGTGTTAATTTTCGTGGCCTGCGAGTCAAGACGTATACTCTTAATCCGCGAAGATGAGGTTTGATGATACCCGGGAGGGGGAGTTTTGGCGAAGCATTCGATACAAGATAAACCCTCATGGGAAGGTTCGTACCAGCGTGGGCGCCAAAGCCAAGCGCAGGATTGGGGATACCCCGATGCTTCGAGCTATTCCCGGGACAATTACACGCACCGTCGCGCGAAACCGCGCAAACGAGGTGCGGGTAAGATTATCTTGCGGATTGTGCTCGTGCTTGTCGCGTTAGCGCTCGTGTTGGGAATAGCGATTGCGGCATATGCGCATGCGTTCGACAGCCGTACCCACGAAAGCCTCTCGACGCCCGATACGCTTTCCGAGGCCATTACGCCCGCAACGGCGGGGCAGCCATACTACATCCTGCTGCTCGGTTCCGACTGGCGTGAGATGTCCGGGACAAGCAATCTCTGGGAGAACCAATCGGATAACCAACGTGCGGACGTCATCATCCTTGCGCGCATGGATGCCGCGAACAAGCAGGTAACTCTTGTATCGGTGCCGCGTGACACGCGCTGGAACTACAACGGCAAGGTATACAAGATCAATGAGGCATACAACATAGGTGGGGCGACGTTGCAAACGCAAGCGATTTCCGAGCTGACGGGTGTGCCTATCGCCCATACCATAGAGACCCACTTCTCCGGCATTCAAGGACTTGTCGATGCGCTAGGCGGCATTGAAGTTGATGTTCCGCAAACCATCGAATACAAGGATGCCCTCACCGGCGAGATGGTAACGGTTGAAGCCGGGCGTCAGAAGCTCAACGGCCAAGAGGTGCAGATTTTTGCTCGCGTGAGGAAGGCGTATTCCGACGGCGATGGCACACGGCAGTCTAACGTGCGAGTAATCGTGGGGGCGCTAGCAGGCGCGATCCTCGCAAAGTCACCGCTCGAATACCCGGCGCTTGGATTGAAGATAGCCGAGTGCTTCGGTACCGACATGACCATGGCTGACTTTATGGGGCTCGCGCTCGATTTCGGCAAGGGCTATACGATGTATTCTGGCACAGGACCGACCGCGGGCGACTATGATGAGGCGCAGGACGGGCTGTGGCTGTGCTACGAGAATCCCGAAGGCTGGCAACGTGTGATGGAGGTTGTGCAGGCTGGCGGTGATCCCTCCACGGTCGATCCGAACATCGAGACGGAAAATGCGGCTGTCGAGGGCGGCTATTACGACGAGTACGGCAACTACATCGAGAACTACGGTGACTATTCGGAAGATTACGGTTACTACGAAGAGGAATGGTAGGAGCCGAACTACCCGCAAAACCTTGTGGCCATGCATGAACTCATGGCGAAATCTAGCGGATTACGATGTTATCGCCCGCATGTCGTGAAATAGCGGTAAAGTAATTGGATTGAGAGGAATCATTACTTTGCTTCGCTCGGGAGGTCTCGGTGAAAAGGATAGCTAGAATTCTCGCCGCAACGTTCGTTTGCATGTTGGCTATATTCGCCATTGCGGGATGCAACAAGTTCAACACCGAAGCGCCGGATCTGAATCTTGAGCCCGAACCGGTCGACAAAGCCTATGGCGATGTGAAGACGTTTTCGAACAAGGTGTTTTACTGCCTCATCGTCGGCAACGATAGCCGCAATGGCACGGTTGATGAGGGCAAAGGCAAACACGGCTCCGATGGCCACCAGCGCTCCGACGTAATGATGCTCGCTCGCGTAGATCCCAAGTCTCATCTCATCTCGCTTATCTCCATTCCGCGCGACACGCAGTCGCAAATCGACGGCGAGGTCGTGAAGATCAACGAGTCGTACGACCGCGGCGGCATCAAGGGTATCGTCGCGAAGGTCGAGGAATACACCGGCGTTAACATCAAGTACTACTTCGATGTGAACTTCGCCGAATTCGGCAAGCTTATCGACGCCCTGGGCGGTGTGGATGTGAACGTGATTGCACCGATGACGTTCCAAAACGTTATTAGTGGCGGCAACATAAGCATCGAGGCTGGCGACCAGCACCTGAACGGCGAGGAAGCCCTCGTGTTCGCCCGCGTCCGCAAGATATTCAACAGCGGTGACGCAACGCGTCAATACAACGACCGTAGCATTATCATCTCGCTGGTGAATAAGGCAATCACGCATCCCGAAGAGCTCACCGGCTACATTGATGACTTCATGAACATCGTGCACACGAACATGAGCTACGAGGCAATGCTGTACTACGCAACCGACTTCATGGATAACGCGGACGATGTGAAGTACATCTCGGCATCGTTCCCCTGGGAAGGCGCGGATGACCCTGCGACTGGGCTCTGGCTGACGTATTACGACCCCGCCATGTGGAAATCCATCATGGACGTCTTCCGCGAAGGCGGCGACCCGAATAGCGTCTACACGACCCCGATTGGGTAAGAACTATCAGCATGCAAGCCAATAAAGCTCGTATCATTCGCTCGATCCTTTTCGTGGGATGTGTGTTCGCGGTGCTGCTATCGTCGATAGTCAACTATGCGACGCTTCCAGATCCGGGCACAATCGAGCGGCAATCGTATCTCGAGGGGCGACTGTACCAGAACCTGCCTGAGTTCAAAGCGAAAGCGTTTTTGGCGCACGAGTATCAGGATTCATTTGAGCAGTTCGCGGCAGATTCGATACCGTATCGCGACTCTGTGATGCTCGGAAATGCGCAGCTGCAAAGGTTCGGCATTGAGAGTTCCAACGTCTTTTACGGCTTTAGGGCATATCCGACCTTCTTCGGGTCGACGTACCTTGCATGTCCAGAAGATGAGGCTATCGTTGAGTATCCGACATCACAGTCGATTGTGACGCCTGAACGGCTTGAGGAAAGGCGTGCTGCGGTCGAGGCTGCAGTGAGGGAATATCCGGATATAAATTGGCGTTTTGCGCTCGTAGACCGCTCTCGCAATTCGGATTCAAACCCGGCACACGACCTGGTGTCGAAACATGCTGATTACGAATACTATCGGACCGGTTTTCTCGATAAGCTTCCCGCAGAGTGCCCGTATATCGACCTGTCGGTTGGCGATTCCGACCGATATTTCGATTATTTCTTCCATACTGACCACCATGCGCAGATTCAAGGTGCCATCGACGCATATCTTAAGATATGCGAGTCTTTTGCCAGGAAACCGATTGATAACCTTCAGATCGAGCGGGTATACGATGGGCCATTTTATGGATCTGAGGCGCGAAGTGGTTTGATCGTCTCGTATTCGGATGTTGTCGACGATGTGGTAAAGCCCTCGGAAAAGTTGGTTGTCATAATGAATGGCAAGAAACTCTCCATGCCATATTTGAATAATGGGTTTTCAAAAGACAATACGAGATACGAACCGTCTGAGCGATTCGCCAACGCCTATGCAGAGTGGTTCCATACAGATGTTGGAGAGATTCACCTCATCAACAAGCAGGGTGAAGGATCGCTGCTCATCATAGGAGATTCATTCACGAACAACGTCGATTACCTGTTCGCGTATTCATATCACGACGTATTCATTCTCGACCCGCGCCATTACCAGGGAACGCTTCAAAGTTTCCTGGAAAAGAACCAGGTAGAAGATGCACTGTTCCTCGTTGCTGGCAATACGCTCGTGAACTCGGATATCAAGAATTTCCTCGAGTTTTCATGAGTCACGGTGCCTGGCACCATGAATCATCGCGTGCGTTGTTTATCCAAGCTGTGCAATCGTGAAATCAACGATACGCTTTGCGGACCCAGGGCCACAGGCGGAAAGCGTTGTTCCGATGAAGGCGTCGCGTTCGGATGCGGGGTAATTAACAGCGGTCGCATTGCCTGCAAATGTAAGGTCGAGGAATTCGAGCATCTCATCCGGGCTTGACAGGCAAAGCTCCGGAGCAAGGAAACCGGGATCGGTTGCAAGGCCAGGGGACTCGCGATACTCCTCGATGTCGGGCGTATAGAACGCAAATGGCGTATCCAACAAGGCCGCGTCGTAGACAACGGAAGAATAGTCGGTAACGACGAGTGCTGCACATCGCAACAGGTCACGGGTGGTTACACGGATATCGGTTCCCTGGAGGGCAACGGGGTGGAAGGACCATACCAGTTCGTAGGCGCGTGAGCGCGGATCTGTTTCAAGCTTGTCACGCAGTTCCTGGAACACGGCGTCGCCCCGAATCCGATGAAGCGTGGGCGCGAAAACGATGACGGGTTTCGTCGTGTGCTCGAGCTGGGGATATACCGAATATACCTTCTGCAGTGATTCCGCCGGGTTGCGGTAGAGTTCGTCGAATGAAGGATGCCCGAGCGCGACGACGCGCTCTGCGGGGCACGAGAACGCATCTGCAAATCCCTTGCGCGCCCCTTCGCCGCTGCATGCTACCCAAGAGTAGTTCCGATGCATGCGGAAGATGCGCGCATCTTCGGAGCTGCGGCCTTCCGGGGTGTCGAGCGCTTCGTAGCCAAACTTCTTGAAATGCCCGGCGGCATGCCATACCTGCATGATTATGGGCTCGTCGGGAAACGTTCGGTTAACAACAGAGGTGGGCAAGCCGGAAGTCTCAAATGGTGTGTAATGCATGTTCAGGAGGCTGACTGCCGGATTGTAGCCTTCGACATAGCAAATGCGGCAATGCGCGAGGGCGCGGACGTCTCCGAACATCCTGCCGACAAGCGAGATGGCGCCGGCGGTGCCGTCATCGACCATCTTCGTGCGCTGCTCGATTGCCCAACCGTCAGCTTGAATCATCTCGTTGGCGAGGAGTTGAAAGTCAACGGTCATGTCATTCGATTGGCGGGAGAGAAATAGGGCGACGTTTTTACGCCCGGAGATACCGCATATGCGATACCAAGCGTTTAGAACTAACGCAAGCACACGTACTGCCAACGCTTTCACGAAAGCCTCGAGACTAGGTGATTTGAATGGACGAATAGTTCGGGCACGCGTTCCTCCGAGGGCATGCTAACGGTGGCGGCGGGTTTGTCGATAACGCGATTATACACGTATGGCGCGTGCGTGGTTATGGTTCCACTGTGGGGGGAGGAAGCTCGCTGTGCCGCGTGTGGTAGAATTCTAATCTGTATTGAACAGAAGGGGATTAGGGAGCGTATTGCTTACAACGCTGAAAAACTGGCTAAGTGAGAATTGGCAGTGGCGTTCCCAGATATGGCGCCTTTCCAAATTCGAGTTGGTGAAGAAGAGCCGCGGCACCTTGCTGTCCTGGGGCTGGTTCGTCGTTAAGCCAGCCATGTACGTCTTCTGTTTCTGGTTTGCCTTGGAAATCGGTTTGCGCGGCGCACGTACTGGTATCCCCGATGGCGTACCGTATATCGTGTGGCTGGCAGCTGGCATCATCCCATGGTTTTTCATGCAGGAGATGCTCACGAATGGTTGCGATGTGCTCCATAAGTTCTCACACTTGGTGAAGAAGATCAAATTCCCGCTTGCGGCGATATCGACGATTTTCACCGGGTCTCAGCTGCTCATCGCGCTGATATTGCAAGCCTTCATGCTCGTCATATATTTCGTGTTCGGGATGGGTGCGGATATCTACCTTTTGCAGATACCTTTGGTTCTCGTAATCATGTTCCTGTTCTGGAATATCTTCTCGATTGGGTTTTCGCAGATTACCGCGTTTTCAAAAGACGTCGCTAATCTCCTGAAAACCCTCTCGACGCCATTCTTCTGGCTTTCCGGAGTTATCTTTCCGCTGAAGGCGGTAGATATCGATTGGATTCAGGCCGTCATGAACTACAATCCCGTGACCTTCTTCTGCACGGTGTTTCGCGATGCGTATTGCGACAAGATTTGGTTCTGGGAAGATCCGGCCTTGTGCACGGGATTTGCCATCGTGTTTATCGTGACGCTCATATTCGCGCTCTTCGTTTACAAGCGGTTGAACGAGGAGGTGTCGGATGTCCTCTAACGAGAATACCCCGGAAACCCCCGTTGAAGTGAAAGCGGAAGCGAAACCAGCCGCACCGGCTCCGAAAAAACCCGCAGCTCCGGCAAAGCCCGCGAAGAAAAAGCCGCGTAAATCTGTGTTGGCCGCTACGAAGGATTTGCATAAGACCTCCGTATCGGATGAGGTCATGGTGCGTTTCGACGATGTGACGAAGCGATATCACCTGTACAAGAACGACCGTGGACGCTTCCTCGGCATGTTCGGCATCCGACCGAAGAGCCTGTATATGGGCACGGTGAACGCGAACGACCATCTAAGCTTCGAGATAAAGAGAGGCGAGGCGGTTGCGTTCCTTGGGCACAACGGTGCGGGAAAAAGCACGGCGCTGAAGATGATTACCGGCGTGACACATCCGACAAGCGGCACGATTGAGGTCAATGGCCGCGTTTCTGCTTTGCTCGAGCTTCAAGCGGGTTTCGATAGCCAGCTCACTGGCCGTGAGAACATCCGGCTTCGTGGCCAGATTCTCGGTATCGATCCCGAGGAGATGGCGGAGCTCGAACCGAAGATCATCGAATTCGCCGACCTTGGGATGTACATCGATCAGCCGATGCGCTCGTATTCGAGCGGCATGAAAAGCCGTCTCGGTTTCGGTTTCGCCGTGTATATCGACCCAGAGATCCTTGTAGTCGACGAGGCGCTATCTGTTGGCGACCGGGCTTTCAAGCGCAAGTGCTTGAAGCAGATACGGCAGATTATGATGGACGAGAACGTAACTGTACTTTTCGTGACACATGCGAGTAAAACAGCGCAGGAGTTCTGCAGCAGGGGTATCGTGCTCGATAAGGGCAAGAAAGTTTACGAGGGTGGCATCGAAGATGCTACCGCATATTACGAAGAACACTATTAGGAGTCGATATGGGCAAGGCATATGCTGCAATTCTCGCCGGTGGTTCGGGATCGCGCATGGGTAATCCCGATAAACCGAAACAGTTCTGGTTGATGGGCGGCAAGCCCGTCATTGTTCATACGGTTGAAAAATTCTGCCTCGTCGATGCGTTCGACAAGATTATCGTGCTCGCGCCGAAAGGCTGGATGCAACAGACGCAGGATATTCTGATGCGTCACCTGCCGCAGTTCATCGACCGCATCGCCCTCGTGTCGGGTGGAGCGGAGCGCAATGACACCATCATGAACGCCATTGCATATATCGAAAGCGAATTCGGTTTGGCGGATGACGATATCATCGTGACGCATGATGCCGTGCGCCCGTTTGTGACGTTTAGGATAATCGAGGAGAACATCGAGGCCGTGCGGATGTACGGGGCAGTCGATACGGTTATCCCCGCAACGGACACGATTGTACAAAGCGTCGATGGCGAGACCATAACGAGCATTCCCAACCGGGCTGAGTATTACCAGGGACAGACGCCGCAATCGTTCAATGCCGTGCGTTTGAAGCGCCTTTTCGAAGAGCTTTCGGAGCAGGAGAAGGCGATACTCACGGATGCCTGCAAGATTCTCGTGCTGAAGGGCGAGAAAGTGGCGCTTGTCCGCGGCGATGTGAGCAACATCAAGCTCACGTATACAAACGATATGCGCATCGCTCGTGCGATGATCGACGGTGGGGACGTGGACAATGCTTAACCGCGTATACCGCCTGGTTGAAGCTCGCACGATCGAGCCGGTTGCGGAGTTCGTCGAGGTTACTGGCGACTCCGTGGTGGTGCGCCCGACGCACCTTTCTATCTGCAATGCCGACCAGCGCTATTACCAGGGAAAACGTTCTGCTCACGTCATGGCGAAGAAGCTTCCGATGGCGCTCATCCATGAAGGCATCGGCCGCGTGGTATACGACCGGAGCGGGGAGTACGCTCCGGGTACGCGTGTCGTGATGCTGCCGAACGATCCGGTAGAGGACGACGATTACATCGCCGAGAACTACCTCCGGTCGAGCCACTTCGCCGGGAGCGGCTATGATGGCTTCATGCAGGAACTTTGCGTGCTGCCGCGTAGGCGCGTTCTTGCGCTTCCCGAGGGAATCGATACGCGCGTAGCCGCCTTCACCGAGCTTGTAAGCGTGGCCGTGCACGCGGTGACGCGCTTCGACGGTATCGCGCATGGACGTAAGAGCGATATCGGCGTGTGGGGCGATGGCAACCTCGGATTCATTGTGAGCTTGATTCTGCATTTGAAGTATCCACAGGCGAATATTCACGTCATTGGCCGAAACTCCTTCAAGCTTGCCGACTTCACGTTCGCCGCTGGAACGTTCCTGAGCTCGGGGATTCCCGAGGGTTTGCTTGTCGACCATGCATTCGAATGCTGTGGTGGCGAGGGATCGACATCTGCCATCAACCAGATAATCGACCACATCAGGCCCGAGGGAACGGTGTCGCTCATGGGGGTATCCGAGTATCCGGTTCCCATCAACACGCGCATGGTGCTCGAGAAAGGGTTGCGCTTCTTCGGCAGCAGCAGGAGCGGGCGCAAGGATTTCGAGCGCACGTTGCAGATGCACCGGGAGCATCCCGAAATGGCAAAGTACTTGTCGGCGCTCGTCGGTTCCGTCATTCCGGTCGAGAGTGTGAAGGATATCGCCACGGCCTTCGATGCGGATGTGCGAAAGCAGATGGGCAAGACGATCATGGAATGGAAGATGTAGCGCATGGCGGCATCCTCGACGCTCCGCAAGATCGCCCGGGCGGTAGTGAAGGACTACGTGTTCTCGCATCGGTTTCCCCGGTTGTATCGAAAGGCCGTGAAGAACAATCCGGTCGATGAACGCAAGGTGCTCTTCGTCGAAGGAAAGATGGGCGTGATAAGCGACTCGTTCGTCTACATGATGGAGCACATCCGCGACAATTATGACTATGACATCGAGTTCATTGCGTTGGAGCAGACCTTTGTCGGTTTCCGAGCATACGAGGCGAACTGCGAAG
The DNA here is from genome assembly GCA_030526775.1 of Coriobacteriia bacterium. Taxonomy (GTDB): domain Bacteria; phylum Actinomycetota; class Coriobacteriia; order Coriobacteriales; family Eggerthellaceae; genus UMGS1519. The sequence goes on from JAUNCA010000011.1 coordinate 12,363, forward strand.
CCCTCATACAGAAGCTCGCGACAGCGCACTATGTCTTCCTGAACGATGCAAGCGATATCGTGAGCTGCGTGCCATTGCGACCCGAGACGAAGGTCGTTCAGCTCTGGCATGCGTGCGGCGCATTCAAGAAGTGGGGTATGAGCACCGCCGAATTGAAGTTCGGTGGAACGAAGAGGGAGTTGCAGAAGCACCCGTTCTACCGGAATCTCAGCTTGGTGACGGTAAGCAGTCCGGAAGTCGAATGGGCGTATCGCGAGGCAATGGATTTGGAGCAGCAACCGGAGGTTGTGCAACCGCTTGGCGTAAGCCGAACCGACGTGTTCTTCGACGAGGCGTTCTTGAACGAGGCACGGCTCGACGTCGATGCTGCATATCCCGGTATTAGCTCGAAAAAGGTCATTCTCTACGCGCCGACTTTTCGGGGGCGTGTGCGCGAGGCGACAGGTCCCGATGCGATGGACCTTAGGAGCATGCGCGATGCATTCCAGGATGATTACGTGCTCTTGATAAAGCACCACCCGTTCGTGAAGCATCCGCCCGAGATCCCCGAAGATTGCAAGCAGTTCGCGTTTTATGCAAACCAGATATCCATAGACCGCCTTATGGCTGCAGCGGATATCTGCATCACCGATTATTCGTCGATCGTGTTCGAATACTCGCTGATGAACCGCCCGATTGTGTTCTTCGCGTACGACATCGAAGACTATAACGATTGGCGTGGCTTCTATTACGACTACGACGAGCTCACCCCTGGTCCGGTAGTGGGGACCACCGAGGAGCTCATTCGCACGATTGACGGCATCGAGGAGACATACGATTACGGCAAGCTCTCCGCATTCCGCGAGAAATTCATGTCGGGCTGCGACGGACACGCGACGCAGCGGATTTTCGAATCGGTATTCGACGGCTACGAAAAGCACGAAAAGGCACCGCTCGTGGATCGTATGAAACTGGTCTCTGGCGAGCATGGATGCGATCTGAGCTTTGTCATTCCGGCTCATAACGCGGGAGACACCGTTGGGCGGGCAATCGATTCGGTGATTGCGCAGGATTACCCGCTCGATCGCATGGAGATTATCGTCGTGGACGACGGATCCGATGATGACACATGGACGGTCCTCGAACGCTATGAACGGGATTACCCTGGGGTCGTAAAGCCGATTCGCCTGCCGGAGCCTTCCGGTTCCCCCTCGAAACCGCGCAATGTCGCCCTTGATAATGCCATCGGCACGTACGTGTTCTGTCTGGATGCCGATGACTGGCTTGGAGACGAAGCGGTTCCACGCATGCTCAAGCACGCTCTCGACTGGGATTCGGACCTCATGCTTGTAAAGCTCAGGGGCGAGGGCGGACGAGATGTCCCGAAATCGATGTTCATGCGCTTCAATGAGGTTTCGGTCGACAAGTATCGTTCGAAGGTGATGTGGTCGTTCGGGCCGTATAAGCTCTATCGCCGCAACCTCGTGCAGGACATCAGGTTCCCTTATTGCATGCCTGAGGACATCGGGTTCGTGTTGCGGGCGTATGTGAATGCAAATCGCGTTTCCGTTGCGTCCGACTACAGCTATTACCATTTGACGTGCGATTCCTCTGCGGGCAATATCTCCGAGAAAACCTGGGAAGATACCGATGTCAACCTTATGGCATACGAGGATATCTTCTCGTACATCGCTGAAAACGTGCCGGATTCCGAGCGCGACTGGACCCTGATGAGGCGACTGTTCAATCGTGATATCGATGCATCGTTGCATACGATCGCATCGGAAGATGATGATATCGCGCGTGCGCATCTTACACGGCTGCAAGAGATAGTCGCTCCCTTCTATCGGGAAGACGCATACCGGACGCTTCCTGCGGAAAAGCGCGAAATACTCGACGCCGCGTTCGGTCCCGAAGCGAGCCTGGAGCGGGTCAGGGCAGTCCACGCAACCGTATCGGAGACCGCCGCCTCTTAGCGTTGAAGCGGGGCAAAGCTCTTTCGGATGTGGTCAGCCATGCCCATAGGCAGGCGTGAAGACGCATCTGCGGAATCGTTTCCGACGATATAGCGGTGCGCGCATGAGACCTTGGATAAGAAATACTTGTCGCGCCATGAGTCGTTCTCGAAGCAGATGACGGTGTCCCAATCGATGGTTCCAAAGCGGCGGCGGGCCTCGAAGCGGTATGCCGCATCAAGATTCTTGTCAAAGACGGCGAACGGAAGCGCTTTTCGCGCATATGCCGCCTGCATGGAGCGTTCCCTGGGGCTGAGCGTCATCGAGCCGGCAATGGGGAAATACGAGATGCTTTCGGGCAATGAGAGCAGGTATCCCTCACGGCCGCGCAAGCTTGCCGGCTTGAACATCAAAAACACGTTGCAGGTGGCGGAATCGAACGAAGCGAGCAGGGAGTCGGTGCTTCCGGGAACTTTGGAAGCGGCGGCATCTCCGAGGGCTATGAGGATGTTCCTCTTTCCGTTCGGCTGCAGCTGCTGTTTGCTAGGGATGGTGTCTTCGTTGAAGAAGACGTGGCTGCAAAGCGATGCGGTGGCGGTAGGCGAGTCGTACCTGCAATACGTTTCGAGAAAGCCCGCATCATCATAGGTTTTTTCGGCACGCAGGGCCGAAACGAGGCTGTCGACATCCTTCACGATTGGGAACGGGAGTTGCTCGAGCGGGAGGTATGTTCCGCGATTGGCGAGGTATTCGTCTTTATCGTAGGCGAAAAGGATAATGTTTCGCCTGGTGAGAGCAAAATCGAATTGCACGCTCGAATAGTCGGTGACAAGCGCATCGCACCGTGAGAGGAAGCGGTACATCTCCTAATCTGTAGGGAACGGACGTATATGAGCGTACTTCGCGAAATCGATTTGGTCCCTTTGGACCGGATGCAGCGATACGAACAGTTCTTCCTCGTCGTCGAGCGCCGCGTCGATTCTATCCAGGTTCTCGAACATACGGCGGGCGACATGCGTCGCATCCTCGTCGTTTGAGGCGTATCGGTGCGTGGGCAAATACGCGTACATCCGCAAGGCATGGGAACCCGAAGCGAGGGATGGGGCTTGTTGGCGCTCGAAGAATACGGTGTTACGGGGATATCCTGCGAGTAAGCACTCCGCTGAAGAAGCTTGGTCGAGCATGTAGCAGGAAATCATGCGCTCTTGCGTGTATTCATTTGGGAACGAGAGGATATCGGCCTGCATGAGGTTCTTCTGCATATTCCCGATAAGCGTGCATTCCTCGATTTCGTCACGGCCGAGGGTTTTAAGCGGCGTTCCGTGCCAGGTGTTCCAAAGGATCTGACCCTCTTTCTTCACATAGTACGGGGGGAAGCCGATATCCGTTACCAGGTACTTGCAAGCTGCAAGGAGCTTCAGGTACCGCTCGGAATCTCGGGTGACGATCTGCACGCGTTGGGCGCCTTCAGCGTCCAAAAGCGCCCTGAAAAGGGTTTCGTTACCGGACTTTGCCACGCAGTACAGCGTGAACGTGCGGTATCGTTCGTTTGAGCAAAGCTCCAGCAAGACGTAATACATGTTGCCATTGAGCGAACGGCCTTGTTGGGGTTCGACCAGAACCCATGTTTCCTCGATAGGAGTAGCCGCGACGATGCTTCGATACTGTGTTCGCGCGCTGCTCTTAAGCTTGCCGAGTTTGTTCAATAGGCTCATAGTTCACATGACTCCCGTGGTCGTTGCCAAGCAATTTGCCCGATGCGGGCGCATCAGTATCCTTCGTTGAGGATGTACCGCAGTGTCCGTTCCCGGTTGTTCTCATCCCGATGCGCGAACCACGAAGCGGCTACACGCGCGTGTTCGGCATCGAGCTGGAATCTCGAGGCGATTGTCGCATCCAGGTGTTCGACGAGTTCCGAGGCATTATGCGCGATATATCCGGGCAAGTCGGTGTTGAAGTCTATGTACGAGCCGATTTGCTCGAGATACCTCTCGGCGTCCGGCTGGTAGAAGACGACTGGCTTGTCCATGTACAGTGCATCCCAGCAGATGATCGAATAATAGGTGATCACCGCCTTGCATTCCATGAGCAGGGATTGTATGTTGCTTGTTTCGCCATCGACGATTTCAACGAGCGGGTTATCAACGGTAAAGGTGCGCAGGTGCTCCTTGAGCTTCGGGTGAACGAGGAACTGCATGCGGCAATGGGCATCTTCAAGCAGCTTCGATAACCGGGCATCGGAAAGCAAGTCATTATAGGCGCGGTAGTAATCGCTGCTCATGAATTCCTCATCGCTGGCATCCTCGAGCCAGGACCGCCAGGTGGGCATGCAGAACACCGTCGGGAGCTTGTCCGAGGACGTATCGCGGAGAAAATCCCAGCGAGAAAACCCGAGGATTGGTGCGTGCTTGCGGTCGTAGCCGAAATGATCGACAACGATGTCTTGCTCGCGGATCGAAGTGGTAAGGAAATACGTCATCGGATGCATGCCGTGTTTTCCAAAGACGGGGTCGACGCGCTTGAGCGCCGTTACGCCGTGCTGGAGGAAGAACATGGGCTTGCGGCCGATAGCGCGTCGAATGAGGCTTGGCCTTGGATGCCATTGATACAGATGCGATTTTGCATCAGATGCAACGTAGAGGTTTGCGAATAACGCCAGTCTCATATGCTTGAAGCTCATGAAATCGACCGCATGGCTTCCGTATTCTGCGGCTTTGCCGTAATCGGGCGATTTCGGATCGATGATGTAGAAGCATCGTTTGGAAACCTCGGGGCTTGCGTGTTCCATGCAATAGCAGAACAGCGCAAACGCGTTGTCCTGTGCTGTTTGGCAGCGCTTCTCGAAGAATACCCAGTAGCGCTTGTTCCGGACAAAGCGTTGGCGCACCTTCCAGATCCCATAAGCAAAGAGCTCTTTAGCCCTTGTGGCAGATGAATCGGAGTCGAGCCGTTCACGACAGATGAAGGAGAGTGTAGACCCAGGTTGGTTGACGGGGAAGAGGATATGTCCATCTGCATCGTATGCTTGGATATTCCTCAGCGGAGCAGTCTTGCGGAAACGGCTATCGGTTTTCACGCGGATGTCGTGGGTGGTTCCGCCAGCTTCGACTTCGAGGAACAGATGCCAAAGCGGCGAAGAATGCAAGTGGGAATCGGGCGCAATCGTGAGGTTGGCGGTAATCGGGTTGCTGCCGGAAACATGTGTGATGGGGATGACGATGTCGCTCTCTCGGCCCAAACTGCAGGTTAGTTTCGCCGCGATTGGCTTTACGTCCGAGCAAGCTGGAGTGATGCGAAGAGTCATGCGGATGTTTCGGTGTCGCGGAGAAGAGACCCCGATTGCTTGTATATCTGCAAATTCATCCATGATGGCGTTCCTCGCGATAATCTAGATGCAGCGATGGTTGCGAATAAATATACCTCTAAGGACGATGCGCAACCCGCCACGAACGAAAATGCGATAATTACCTCCAGCGATTAGGCTCGGCATATTCTGATTATTTGGTAGTGATGAGATTGGCGGTGGGGTGCAATAGTAAGCTATTGAAACTCGACCCGAACGATTTGGAGATGACATGAGCGGTATTGAAGACCTGGGCAATGCACAAGAAGAAACGACTGTCGATGAGCCCCTGGAGGCCGATACGTCATACCGTGGCCTTCGTCGCGTTTTGACTTATGGCACGTTCGATTTGCTTCACTATGGGCACACGCGCTTGCTGCGGCGTGCAGCGGCTCTGGGCGACTACCTTATCGTTGCCTTGTCGACGGATGAGTTCAATGCCGGTAAGGGCAAGAAGAGCTTCTATAGCTACGAAGTTCGCAAGGAAATGCTCGAATCCATCCGGTATGTCGATCTCGTTATACCCGAGGAAAACTGGGAGCAGAAAATCAAGGACGTTGAGGACTACCATGTCGACGTTGTGGTCATGGGCGGCGACTGGGCCGGGTCCGAGAGATTCGAATACCTACGCGATCATTGCGAGCTCGTGTACCTGGATAGGACCCCGGGAATCTCCACCACGCAGGTGAAACAGCATCTGGCCAAAGGAAAGCAAGCGAAATAAGATAGCTCGGCCTCTCGACTCCGTCGTCGGCATTCAATAGAAAAGGCAGCGGTGTGTCTAGCGAGGATACCCCTATAGCGTTTTAGCGCTGTTCACGTGGGAGTAATTGCCGATATCACGCATTCGCTATAATACGAGTGTAAATATCGGCAGCATTGGCTTAGCTAGGGGGCTTTACGATGACGCAGTTGGCGCACCGAAAGTGTCGGGGTATTCGCTGTATTCCGGCTGTGCTTGCGCTCGGCCTTATGGCCCTTATGCTCATTCCGTTACTTGCGCCGCCGGCGTATGCGACAACAGCCAATCTGAATGATGCGAAAGCAAAGTATTCCGTTACTGACGACCGCGTGATTACGGTTACCGCCGGAACCAGTCGCGTTCAGCATTACATCGATGAGGCAGCGAGTAACGCAACGGCTCAGAAGAAGTGCATCGTATACCTCCCCGAAGGAACGTATGCGGTTTCGTCGAAGCTTGTCGTCCCAGCGAACGTGGTTTTGGTTGGGGAAACCGAAAGCAAGGTATTCCCAAGCGAAGCTGTTGACGCGCTTGTGGAGCTAAACGGGTCGGTGTATGGCGGGTATTTCGATGGCAAGAAAATCGCGAAGACAGTCTTGAAGTTCAGGGAAAACAGCTTCAGCAATAACAACGGTCGGATAGACAAGAGCATTGTCACGAACGCGTATAACTATGGCATTGCGGGCAAAGGCCAGGGTTGTCAGAATTTTGTCGTGTCTGGCGTCAAGGTGACGAAAAGTGGCAAGAGCGGCATTTCGGTGATGGACGCGGCGTATGTAAAGACTATCGAGAACTCCCAATTCTGCAACAATGGAGCCAATAAGGAAGGCGCTGGCATAAATCTGTCGCATGCCGATGCGGGAGCTATCAAAAACTGCAACATCAACTACAACGCTGACAAGGCGGTAAGCACGAATTCGGATCCGGTTTCGGGGTATAAGTATGACCACCCTGGATGCACGATAACAACCATTACCGGTTGCACGATGAAGGGCAACGGGGTTAATGGCGTCTACATAAAGCCAAATTGCAAGCTTTACCATTTCACGAAGAACAAGATGTACGGAAACAATGATTGCCTGAGCGCTGTTGCGAAGACACCTGCCGGCACTGTTGGCAAGAGCATTATCAAAGATGTGTCGGGCAATACGTTTAAGGGCAGCAAGAACATCCAGATAAAGGCAGCTGGCAAAGGTGCTGCAATATACATGGGTAGCAACAACAAGGTGATATACGGTAAAAAGGGCGGCATCGAAGCCGAGAACCGCGGGAAAGTCATTATTAGGGGTTCGAAAAACCTTATCAAATACCAAAAGGGTGCAGGACTCAATGTTCGCGGTGGAGGCTATGTGCTCCTAACTGGTACGGGAGATGTAATTTCCGATAACAAGCATTCTTCCGTGTATTGCACCACCAAGGGAAAAGTCGTCATTAAAAAGGCGCGGATCAAAGGAAGGATCTATTGCGTCACGAAGGGAAGCGTTTACCTCTACAGCGTAAAACGCTCCGGAAAAATCGCCACCGGCAGTGGCGGTACGGTGACGAAAAAATAGATAGACCCGCTTTCAGCTTCAAGGGATAGGTATATATGGCCAAACGTTCAACTGGAGGAATAGGCAAGGCATATAGGACACTGAGGAAAAAGGCGAAGGGCCTCGTCACGCTCTCGCCGAAAAAGAAGTTCTATTATGCCTGGTTTTACAAGCACTGTCGCGTTAACGAGAAGAGGATGCTCTTCGAGTCGTTCCATGGTAAGAACGTGTCGGATTCGACGTTGGCCGTGTTGCAGGAGATGGTTCGACGGGGCATCGCGGACGAGTATGAGATCTACTACGGTTCGATGGATGTCAAGCGCGACCAGAAGTTCATCGATGACAACAAGTTACCGGTGAAGATCGTCGACATCGAATCGCGCAAGTACGTATACGTGCTGGCTACCGCAAAATACCTCTTGAACAACAGCTCCTTCCCGATTTACTTCATCAGGCGCCCTGAGCAGGTGTATGTGCAGACTTGGCACGGCACGCCGCTCAAGACCCTCGGAAAGCAGATGCGGCTTGGTATCGAGTCTATGTACAACGTGCAGCATAACTTCATTCAAGCGAGCATGGTCACCTTCCCCAATGAGTTCACGCGTGAGTGCATCATGCGCGACTACAATCTGAAAGACCTGTACACGGGTTCAATCGCAATGGTCGGGTATCCGCGAAATGCGGTGTTCATGCAGGGTAGAAACGATGCCCTCCGCAAGCAGTGCGGGCTCGACGGCATCGAGTCCATCGCATATATGCCCACATGGCGTGGTACGAGCAACCATAACGTCGATATTCAAGGATATGCGCATGATGTGCGCAAGATGCTGAAGAAAATTGACAAGGTCCTCGATGATTCACAACGAATGTACGTGAACTTCCACTCGATGGTTGCGGATAGCATCTCGTTGGGGGAGTACCGCCATATTGAGCCATTTCCCAAGTCGGTAGGCAATTACGACTTCCTCTCTCAGGTCGATGTGCTCATCACCGACTACTCGAGCGTGTTCTTCGATTATGCGCTTACGAGAAGGCCTATCGTGCTGTTTGCGTATGACCTCGAAGAATACACCCACGATAGGGGTTTCTACCTCGATTTCGAGGATTTGCCTTTCACTAAGATCTACGACATAGATGCGCTGTGCGCATACCTCAAGGAGCGAGGATACCAAGGGAAGCAGCCAGACCGAAGCGGTTTCGACGCTGAGTATCTTCCATACGACTCGAAGGATAATGCTGCGCAGGTTCTGGACCTGTTGCTTGAGCGCTACGACCAGGTGGATGTGCCTATTATCGATTGCGCGAAGAATGCTCAGAAGACCTGGAGAGCGTTTGACGTAGAAAACCAGAAGAACATCGAGACAATAGACGGCATCATGCGCGCAGCGGATCCTGAACGCGATATCGTCGTACTCAATCGAACACGATTCAACGAAATCAAGTCCGCATATCTGCACGACAATTTCCTCGACAGTTGCAATTACTTGTTCATCACGCGAACCTTGCCGAGAACATACCTCGAGGATTTCACCAAACGGTTCTCTGGGACGACCCGTTCCAAGCTCGAGGATCGCGAGCGCACGTGGATGTTTGGCGGGCTCAACATTGACCGCTCCTATAGAAGGGACTATATCTCCACGGGAATCGGATCGAGCTATTCGCTCGGCAGCGAGATTGCATTTCCCGCACGGGTGGAGTTGCACGATGATACCGTTATCATGCAACTCGATGCGCCTGGTTTCGTTGCGTCAAAGGCTTTGCTCGTACGCGATGGAACCGCCATCGCATGGGAAGCCGAGCTGGAGAACGAAGACGATAAGGCTAGCGCGTGCGCGCGGTATGACGTGAACGCGATTTTGGAAGACCCGCAGTTTGTCGTTAAGAACAACGCGGTGATGAAAGCGGCGTTGCTCCTGAAAAACCTCGATACGGGTGATGAAGCAATCGGCGTTGCGGCATGTTCTGCCGGTGTTGCGAATATCGACGATATCCAGGATCGTACGCTTCCGCCGGTAGCGGTCGAGTATGCCGCATTAGACGCGAGGCTCGACCATGATGCGTTGGGAACGACCGGTAAACCGCTTGTCGACAGGGCAAACGGGCGCGAGATTTCGGTATTGCCCTACTATTATGACAAAGACGACAAGCACGCTTGCCTCGACCGGTTCTGCTTGCGTTTCACATATACCGAGAACGTTGCCCAATACTACCGTCGTCCTGATGCCAAACGGGTTTCCACACCTGGTGGTAAAAGCGTGCGGGTTGACATTCAACTTCACCGCGGCGATTTCGATATCTTGGGTATATACCTCGTCAATCGTATGACTTCGTCTGACACAAGGCACCCGCTTAAGTATGCGGTAAGTGAACACGGAAACTATCTGCGGGTTATGGTCAGTTATACTCCCGCAGGAGAAGTCTTCGACGGCACATACTGGGATTTGGCGCTCGAACTCCGAGAGCGCGACGGCAGGTGCTATTACGTGCAACCATACGTGACGAGGGGTTTTGCTGCTACTGCCCCGATTCTCAACCGGGAATGCAATGTCGGCGACGGCCATATTGTTTTCCCGTATGCGACAAAGGGTGGCAAGCTTGCTTTCATCTACCGCGAACGCCATAAGAGCGATGTTGCTATCACAAAGGTGCGCGAGTGCGCTGCATTCATCGTGTTCGCCGTGGGGCATGCATATTGGGCCCGTAAGCGCTTGTGGCTCGTTTACGAGAAGTTCTGCTCGCTTGCGCAAGATAATGGCTACTACTTCTTCGAATACTGCATGGAGCATGCGCCGCAGGACATTCGAAAGAACATCTACTACGTTATCGATAAGGATTCCCCCGAGTATGAGCGGGTGAAGAAGTACGACCGCAATGTCGTTGATTTCATGAGCTTCCGACATATGCTCTATGTGATGGTCGCGAAAATCTACATCGCCTCCGATGCACGCTCTCATCTGTATCAGTGGCGCCCGAAACCGAGCCTGGTGCAGCCGAGGATAGCCAAGCATAAGATATTCTTCCTGCAACACGGCGTTACCGCGATGAAACGCGTCGACTATCTCTTCGGTATGAATGGGAGTAATCCCATGA
>JAUNCA010000108.1 GCA_030526775.1 Coriobacteriia bacterium
GTTCTCAAAACTGGTTCTCAAAAAACGCCTTTGCGGACAAAAATGACGGCCATCGGTAGGATTTTTTGAAGCCCTCCCAATAGTGCTCGTTGTGCCGTTTCGAAAACGCCAGGTCAGAAATCCATTATTCTCTAGGAAGATAATGAAACAACGAAGAAGCTCGCTCAATCCTACCGATAGCCGTCATTATTGTCCGCAGGGTCCTTGTTTTTGGGCCGAAACTACTTAGGAGCGCATGATTGCCGAAAAAACGCGGGCAACAGCGTTCACCAACGTGCTCAACGTGTGTTTTAGTGCGTTGGGCGAAAGCGGTTGGCGCGTGCGGGCGGGAGCGTTTTATACTGGGATAGCTTATAGATGTTTCAGAAGGGAAACGAGCATGTCGAATACGAACGATCCGCTGATTCTGGGGGGACGCGAGTTTCATTCGCGCTTTATCCTCGGGTCGGGAAAATACTCGATGGCGCTTATCGAGGCTGCCGTTCAGCAGGCGGGGGCCGAGATTATCACGCTGGCGGTCCGGCGCGCGAACAGCGCCGATGGAGAGAGCATTCTCGACCATATACCCGAAGGCGTTACCCTGCTACCGAATACCTCGGGCGCGCGCAACGCCAAGGAGGCTGTGCGCATCGCACGATTGGCGCGCGAGCTCGGCTGCGGCGACTTCGTGAAGATCGAGATCATGCGCGATTCCAAGTACCTGCTTCCCGACAACGCCGAAACCCTGAAGGCCACCGAGATTCTCGCGAACGAGGGCTTTGTCGTGCTGCCCTACATGATGCCCGACCTGAATTACGCGCGCGACCTGGTGAATGCCGGTGCCGCAGCCGTGATGCCGCTTGCGGCTCCTATCGGGTCCAACAAGGGTCTGGCGGCACGCGAGTTCATCCAGATCCTTATCGACGAGGTGGATGCCCCCATCATCGTGGACGCGGGCATCGGTCGTCCGTCCCAGGCCTGCGAGGCCATGGAGATGGGTGCGGCTGCCATCATGGCGAACACGGCGCTTGCGACCGCGGGCGACTTGCCGCTGATGGCAGACGCCTTCCGCAAGGCCATCGAGGCTGGTCGCCAGGCGTATCTGTCGGGGCTCGGCCGCGTGCTCGTGCGCGGCGCCGCGGCATCCGACCCGCTTACGGGGTTCCTGCGATGAGCGCCTCCGAAAACCTCGCGGCGCGCTTCCTCGTCGACTCGCCGCACTTGGGGCCAGCTGCGCTCGAACGCAAGCATCGCGTGGAGCGCGACCCGGCGGCGCGGGCCGACATCATGACGTACCTGCCCGACATGGACCAGATAAGCCCCGACATCCGCAATCGCGTAGCCGCGGAATTCGAGGCGTACGACCCGACTGCCTACCGCGGGGCCGACGTGCGCCGCGCGCTTTCGCACGACACGTGCACCATCGAGGATTTCAAGGCGCTGCTCTCGCCGGCTGCGGAACCCTTCCTCGAGCAGATGGCGCAGAAGGCGCGATTGGAAACCCGCAAGCATTTCGGGAACACCGTGTACATCTTCACGCCGCTCTACATTGCGAACTACTGCGAGAACTATTGCGTGTACTGCGGATTCAACTGCTATAACGACATCCGCCGCATCCAGCTGAATGCCAAGCAAATCGAGCGCGAGATGAAGATCATCGCCGACTCGGGCATCGAGGAAGTGCTGCTGCTTACTGGCGAAAGCCCCAAGAAGAGCAACCTAGAGTACATCGGCGAAGCCTGCAAGCTCGCACGTAAATACTTCCGCAACGTGGGGCTCGAGGTGTACCCCATGAACGTGGACGACTACCGCTACCTGCACGAATGCGGCGCCGACTACGTCACCGTATTCCAGGAGTCCTACGACCGCGTGGTGTACGAGCAGCTGCACCTGATGGGCCGCAAGCGCATATGGCCGTACCGCTTCGAGGCGCAGGAGCGCGCGCTCATGGGCGGCATGCGCGGCGTGGGCTTCTCGGCGCTGCTGGGGCTGGCCGACTTCCGTCGCGATGCCCTGGCCACCGGCCTGCATGCGTATCTGCTGCAGCGCAAATACCCGCACGCGGAGATCTCGCTTTCCTGCCCGCGACTGCGCCCCATCGTGAACAATGCGGCCATCAACCCGCTCGACGTGCACGAAACGCAGCTTTGCCAGGTGCTTTGCGCGTATCGCATCTTCATGCCGTTTGCCGGCATCGTCGTGTCGTCGCGTGAAACCGCGCGCTTCCGCAACGGCATCGTGAAGATCGCCGCGACGAAGGTGTCGGCCGGCGTGTCCACCGGCATTGGCGACCACGAAGAAAAGTATCACGGCACCAGCGAGAACGCGGATGCCGAAGGCGACGAGCAGTTCGAGATCGCTGATGCTCGCAGCTTGCAGCAGATGTATGCCGAGCTCGAAGAGGGTGGCATGCAGCCCGTGCTGAATGACTACGTCTACGTGTAGGCGGTCGCAGATGCAGCAGACGACCTCGTCGCTTTGGCCACAGGGAAGCCGCGACCGTTCGCGGCCGTTGCCCCTGCTGTGCGTGACGAATCGCACGCTGTGCCCAAACGGCCTGGTCGAACAGCTGAAACGGGTCGCTGCGATGCAGCCTGCCGGCATCCTGCTGCGCGAAAAGGATCTCCCCGAAAGCGAATACGCCGACCTGGCGCGTAGCGTTGCGCCCATCTGCCACGACGCACACATCCCCCTCGTGGTGCATACACATGCGAATGTGGCGCGCGAGCTGGGATGCTGCCACCTGCACCTGACGCTTCCCACGCTCGAGGCGATGGAGTCGGGGATGCGCGAGCGCCTTGCGGAAGAGTTCGTGCTTTCCACCTCGTGCCATTCGGTCGAGGATGCACAGTGCGCCCAGCGGCTGGGCTGCGCGTGCATTATCGCCGGACATATTTACGAAACGGGAAGCAAGCCCGGCCTGGAACCCCGGGGGTTGGCCTTCTTGCAAGCGGTGTGCGCGGCGGTGGAGATTCCCGTGTGGGCTATCGGGGGCATCACGACTAGCCGACTCGCTGCGGTCCAGGAATCGGGCGCTGCCGGCGCGTGCATGCTGAGCGGCTTCATGCGGGCGTGAACGGCAGGTTGGTTGTAAAACCGACCCGAAAATTCAGTGTGGAAACAACATGCTAATCCCTCCATATTCATGTCGCCTCCACATACATTTCCGGTCGGTTTCGGCGGGAAACAAAAAGAACCCGCGCCAGATGGCGCGGGTTCCAGGTTCGCGGTGTTTCAGTTGCAACTTACACGCAGGTGTAGCCACCGTCGACGGCGATCGCCTGGCCGGTGACGTAGCTGGCCTCTTCGGAGCCCAGGAACACGGCAGCTGCGTTCAGCTCGCCGCCCTGGCCGTAGCGCTGCATCGGGACCGTGGACTTCGCGAAGTTCTGGAAGTACTCGGTGTCGAGGGTCTCGGTGGTGAGCTCGGTGTAGAAGTAGCCCGGGCAGATGGTGTTCACGGTAATGCCAACCGGGGCGAGCTCGGCAGCAGCGCCGCGGCTGAAGTTAACGACAGCGCCCTTGGAGGCATGGTAGGCGATGGTCGGGATGGCGGTGTTGCCAACCAGGCCGTAGATGGAGGCGATATTGATGAGGCGGCCATAGGTCTGCTTGCCGGCCTCGATATTCGCCTGCATATAGCCGGCGAACTTCTTGCACATCGTGAAGATGGAGGTCAGGTCGAGGTTCATTGTGAAGTCCCAGTCCTCGCGCTTGAAGTCCACGAGCTTGGTGCCGGTGCCGGCCTCGCCGCCAGCGGAATTCAGGAGGACTTCGCAGTGGCCGAACTTCTCGTCGATGGCAGCCAGAGCGGCGTCGATGGAAGCCTCGCTGGTGACGTCGCAACCAACCGGCAGGACCTCGATGCCGTACTTCTCGGAGAATTCCTTCGCGGAGGCCTCGAGGCGCTCAACGCGGCGGGCCATCAGGACGAGGTTCGCGCCCTGCTGGGCATAGCCTTCGGCCATCTGCTTGCCAAGGCCAGAAGAAGCACCAGTTACCGCAACAACCTTACCAGTGTAATCAAACATGAATAATCCTCCCATCTTGGATTTATGTGTTCCGCGGGTTTGGGGTGTATCGCCACTCTTAAACCCGACGCCAAATATTTTACAAGCTTGGCTCAAACTCGCATATGCTCAATACGAAATAAAAAAGTAGGGCCGGTCCGCATGAGTCAATTACCCCAGGGGTAATTGACTCACTGCCTTTCGATGGCTTCGGTTTCGTAGATGAACTTCACGGAGCCCTTCATGCCATCGCTCTTCCCGCTGAAGGTGTCGTAGCGCTTGCCCGCCTCGGTCGTTGCCTTCAAACGGTCGGTTAGGCCATCAAGGTTGTCGTGGTATGCGTCGAGGATCTTTTGAATGCCCTCGTCGTTGAAAGCGGAAAGGCCCTTGGCGAGTTGCTTGGTCCCATCGGTTGCAGCGCCGATCCCTTCCGAGAGCTGTGACGTACCTGCGTTGAGCGCCTCGATGCCCGCTGCAAGCATCGGAGCCGACTTGCGAAGCGCCTTCAAGCCTGTGGACAGCGCATCCGCACCCTTATCCAGGCTGTCTGCACCTTCTGCCAACTGTCCCGCGCCTGCCTCGGCGGATGCAAGCCCCGAGTTCAGCGATTCCAGGCCGCTTGTCACATCGTTGTTCCCGCCGAGCAGCGTGGGGTTTTTGCCTTGCTGTGCAGCGGAATCTTCCTCGTTGCCGATGGCTTGGACAGCCCCATCGAGGCCGCTGCCCAGCTGGTCGAGCCCCCCAGCGGTTTCGGTGAGGCCGCTTTTCACGTCGCCAATCGTGCTCGCGATAGCGTCCGCACCGTCCGCAGCATCGGAAAGCGATTGCGCGATCCCGCTCAAGCCCGGGTCGGATGCGGTTCCATCGCCGTTTTCCACGGCATCCAAATCGCTTACGGCTTGCGAGATATCGGTGCTGAGCGAAGAAATCGACTCGCCGAGGGCGGCTATGGCCTGCGCATCGGGAGCTTCAGCTGCGCTGACCGCCAGCTGTCCTGCGGTTTCAGTGGTTTGGTTTGCGGCTTTTGCTGTGTCTTCGGCGGCGGTTTGTGCTCCCACAATGGCCGCTTTCAGATCCTCATCCTCGATGCTGTTCACGTCTATGGCATCCAATGCATCGACGGTTGCCTGCGCTGCGGCGGCGGTGTTGCCCGCGGCCTGCTCGTTCGCGTCTATCCCGTCTTTCAGGGACGTTAATGGAGCTAGGCCATCAAGCGTGTGGCCAGCCTCGTCGAGTCCCGTCTGCGCTTGCGATAGGTTGTCCTTCACGGTATCGATGCTCTCGACATACTGAGCAATTGCCCCGGAGGCAGCTGTCATGCTGCTTGCGAGCCCGGTTTGCGCCGCGGCAATCCGGTCGAGCGCGCCGTCTTCCTCAGCCAGTGCCGAAACTCCGTCTCGTATCTGGCTGGCGCTGTCTGCTGCGTCCTTCAATCCTGGCGAGGTTTTGTTTCCCTCGGCATCGGTTGTGCCGTTTACCAGCCGGTTCAGCCCATCGCTTATCTGCTTGTTGCCGGCGATGAGCGCTTCCGATCCATCGGTGGCATCACCCAGGCCTTCGGCCAGTTCATTCGTGCCTTCAGCGAGGGTGCCCGTGCCCGTTGCCAACGCTGCGGCGCCTTGTGCGAGCTTTTTCGCGCTTTCGGGCAGCGCCGCGGTATTGTCGGAAAGCTCGGCTGTGCCAGATGCCAATTGCTGGCCTCCAGAGTCGAGCTGTTTCATGCCGTCGTACAGTTTGCTGGTGCCATCCACAAGCTGACCCATGCCGTCGGATAGCCCATTCAGGGCATCGCCGACTTCGCTCGTGTCCAGCTCATCGGTGTTCAGGTTGTCGAGCAGGCTGCTGCTCACCAGCGTGACCGTGGTCCCCATCTCGAAGTTTTTCGCATCGGCTTCTACTTCGAAGTAATCGGGTATGTCCAGGTCGTCTTCGCTCAAATCGAGGTTCGTTTGCAGGCCGGGTAGCGCATACCCGCCCACCAGTGTGCGGTCGCCATCGTTAATTGCCTTGGCGTTTTTCGTCGCGATGTTGCTAAACACCTTGTTGTCCAAAACCGTTCCCGTGATGCACACGAAGGGGACATACACGGTGCAGGCGGCTCCATTCACGTACTCGACGGAATGCGCGTTATTCTGGTAGGCGAAGCGGATGCGCACGTGTCCGCTCTTGCCAGCCATATCGGCTGGATCTGTCTCCTTGCCGTCGAGCCAGTAGGTAACCTTCAGCTCTACGGGCACCGCCTTGTCGGTGTTGCCCTGGTAGTAAATGTCGTTGCCCTGCGCATCCCACACGAGGCTCTGCCCGTTTGCATCGAAGCTTTCCCCGCCCTCGGTGTTTTGAATATCGGATAACGCCGAGATGTCGTGGAGGCGTTTGGCTTTGGTGGTGTTCTTAAGCCAATTGGTCACAACGGTGTTCTTCACCGAGCCATCGGCATTCGCGAAAACGTACACTGATTCCGACTTTGTGGGTGTGTTGTCTTCTTCTTCGTCTGTGAACAGGTTGTTCAACTTGTCTTTGGCTTTTGGCGAGGAGTCGTCCGAGTCGTTGTCTGCTGCGAAAGCATGTCCTGTTATGGGAAACGAGAGCCCTGCGGCTATGATGAAGGCAAGTGCTGCGTTGCGCACCCGGTTCAGTTTCTCTACATTCATTGCGCATCCCCATTGCATACGCGGGTTCGAGCCCACTCGATATGTTTATGCATTAGGTAAGCCTAACACAAAAATGCGCCCCTTGCACATATGTGAAGAAACCGTGGGGTAGAGGGCATAAAAGAGATACTCACTATGGCCAATCTGTCCGAGGATAGCCTTTCCCACGTGTGGTTTTGTTAATTCGGCACATGTATCACTAAATACAGACCTAGACAAATAAATAAATGTGTATAATCACCCTGCGGGTTGGAGAAAGCCTTTTCATTACCCCCCCTGTGGCTTTCTCTGGCCCGTGTCTTGTATCTCGGCAAAAAGAAAGGGAGCGTCCATGACGCTCCCTTTCGCTTGGGGTGTATAGCCTGTTCG
>JAUNCA010000109.1 GCA_030526775.1 Coriobacteriia bacterium
GCGCCTCGCAACGGCTTTGAAGGCCGCGGGACCCACCAGGGCTCCATCCGTCTCCGCGTCAGGGGTAGCTTACCCGTTCTTACTCACCGTGTACACACGAATAGGGTTAGCGGTCGAAACAAGAGGTGGCAACCCCGTGGCCGAAAAATGCATAGAAAGGGACAGTCCCTTTCTATGCATTTTCAACGCTGGGTCGCGTGTGTCTGTTGCCGGGGATTGTCGGGAGCCCGTGGTTCGCGAACGTTACACGGCGCTTCGTATGTCGCCATCGCGCTTCGTTACGCCATGCGAGTCGAAGTATTCCAGCAGCGGGACGGCGAACTTGCGGCTCGTGTTCATGGCGTCTTTCAGGGCGGCGACGGTACCTTCGCCGCCAGCAGCCAGGTGCGCGCGAATGGCCTGCTTGCAGGAATCGAGCGTCTTCGTAGCTAGGAACAGCTCCTCGGTTATGCGTTGCGCGCGTCCATCATGCACGAGCTTGGTAAGCGCCTGACGGCCTTCGTTCTGCCCGAGCCCCGCCTGCTCGAAGAGGTATTTCAGCGGCGGGGGAGTGGTGCCCACGCGCAGCATCTCGGCCAGCAGCTGGTCGGCTTCCTGGTCCTTGGCCGCCTGGGCGGCGCCGACGGCGCTGGGGTGGCCAACGAGGCCTCCTACCGCGACGGCCTTGCCCTCGCGTACGGCTTCTTCCACCAGGGCATCGAAGCGGCTTGCGTCCATGCGCGGGGCGCATTCGCGTGCAAGCTGGGCTTTTCCCAAGCCTACCGCCTTCGCATCTTTCGCATGGAAACCGATGAGCGTGCGCTCGATGGCCGAAACCGTCCGCTGAACCAGCGCTTGCGTGGTGAAGAGCGCGGGCGTGCCGGAGCCCACCTCCACCAGACGGCGCTTGCGTGCGGCCTCTTCCAGGCATGCCTGTGCCGCCGCTTCTTCCACGCCGATTGCCCGGGCTACTTCCGCCACCGTCACGGGGGCGGCTTGCTGCTTCACGTTCAGCTCGACTGCATGCTGTAGGTCTCCCTGTTCGAGTGCGCGCAGCTGCTCTTCCTCGCCGTCACGCAACATCGTGCGACGGCGGGGATGTGCCTGCAGCACCTGGCCGCCGCCGGCAACGCTTACCGGCGAATAGGTGCGCAGGATGAAACGGTCGCCCGCGGAAAGCGGCAGCGGCTCTTCCAGGCGAATCTGCGCGAAGCAGCTTTCACCGGGTTTGAGCTGGGGAAGGCCGTCGGCGAGCAGGATGCGCCCCAACACCTCGCGCGTTCCGTGTGCCACATGCACGCGCACGCCGGTGAGCAGCGGTTTTCCGCGTCCTGCGGTGTCGAGGTACGTGAATCGCGCATCGAAACGGTCGGACGGCTGCACCGTTCCCGGTTCGGCGAGGAAGTCTCCTGGCTGCAGCTCGTCGCGATCGAGGTCGGCCAGGTTCAACGCCACGCGGTTGCCCGCCGGCGCCGCCTGCACGTCGCGCCCATGCATCTGCACGGAGCGGATGCGGCTCGTCTTGCCCTGGGGCAGCACCTCCACCACTTGGCCCGGCGTTGCGGTTCCGCTCCACAACGTTCCCGTGATGACCGTGCCCGCGCCCTTGATGGTGAATACGCGATCGACCGGCATGCGCAGCTGGCTGCCCGTGCGCAAATGGCTTGCGCCCTTGCAGGCTTGCTGGATGGCCAGTCGCACGTCTTCCACGCCTTCGCCCGTGCGGTTCGACACGGGCACGATGGCCGCATCTGCATACGGGGTGTTGGCCAGCCAAGCGCGTACTTCCTCTTCCATGAACAGGAGCCATTCTTCATCGACGAGGTCGGTTTTCGTAAGCGCCACGACTGCCCGAGGTACGCCGAGCGTCTGCAGCACGGCCACGTGTTCCACGGTCTGCGGCATAATGCCGTCATCGGCGGCAATAACGAGCAGCGCGACGTCGATGCCGGTGGAGCCTGCAATCATCTGGCGCACGAAACGCTCGTGTCCGGGAACGTCCACGACGCCCATGCTGCGCCCGTCGGGCAACTTCAGCTGTGCGAAACCGAGCTCGATGGTTATTCCGCGCTTCTTTTCCTCGGCCAGCCGGTCGGGGTCGGTGCCGGTTAACGCCAGCACGAGCGAAGACTTCCCGTGGTCGATATGTCCAGCCGTGCCCAGTACGAGGTCCGGCGCAAGGTTTTCCGTCATGGATTCCCCCATTCGCAAAGTATGGCTTCGCTTGATTATACCTGTGGCCCTTCTGTGCCACCATTTGGCATGCGCCACGCGTCCCTGTGACTCGCGGAGAGAATTAACGCACATATCTTGGCGCGCGCAATTTGCGACCTGGAGTTATGCTTGATGCCGCACGAGATATGTATGTCCATTCGCTCCTTAGGCGAAGCACGCGGCCACTTTGGCGGCTACCAACTCGAGCTCGTCGTCGAGCAGCGTGCGGGCATCGAACAGGACGGCCTCCTCGTGGATGCGGGCGATAATCGGCGGCTCGCACTGTTGTTCCAGGTAGCGGCAGCAATCGAGGGCGGTTCCCTGCGTGGGTTCCAGTTTCACGGCGAAGGAGTGTATGTCGCACATAGGCAGCGCCCCGCCGCCGGCACGGGAAATCTCCGGCACCACCGAAAGCGTAGCAGCCGCGGGGTCGAGCAGGGCTTGCATCATCCCGAGCAGCTTCTCGGCGCGTGCGCGCACGGTTTCCGCATCTTCCGTGAGCATGCGTAGGGTGGGCACGGCTTCGCGTGCGGGGCGGCCATCGCGGTCGCCTTGCAGGTAGATGCGCATCGTGGCCTCGAGTGCGGCAAGCGTCATCTTGTCCAGGCGCAGGGCGCGCGCCATGGGGTTGCTCTTCAACCGGTCGATGAGCTCCTTGCGTCCGACGATGATACCGGCCTGAGGTCCGCCGAGCAGCTTGTCGCCCGAGAACGATACAAGGTCGGCGCCGGCTGCCAGCGATTCGGCAATCGTCGGCTCGGCATATTCGCCGAATACCTCCAGGCGCTCGAAGGCGCCGGAACCCTGGTCCTCGTACACCATCACCGGATCCAGCCCCGCCATCGCTCGCTTCGCATTTGCGGCATCGGCAATGCGGCGCAGCTCGCGGATGCTCACATTCTCGGTGAAGCCGAGCATGCGGTAGTTCGACTGATGCACCTTCAACAGCATGGCGGTTTCAGGGGTTATCGCGCGCTCGTAGTCGCGCGGGTGCGTCTTGTTCGTGGTGCCCACTTCCACCATGCGTGCATCCGACATCTCCATGATGTCGGGAATGCGGAACGCGCCGCCGATTTCCACGAGCTCGCCGCGGCTCACAACCGCTTCGTGCCCGGTGGCGAATTCGCGCAGCACCATCATCACGGCGGCGGCATTGTTGTTCACCGCAATAGCCGCCTCGGCGCCCGTAAGCGCGCAGATGAGGCTCTCGCAATGCGCATGGCGGCTACCGCGCGCCATCTTTGCGGTGTCGTATTCGAGCGTGGAATACCCGCGGATGGCGTCGTTTACAGCGGCGACGGCATCGGGCGCCATCACGGAGCGGCCGAGGTTCGTGTGGATGATGACCCCCGACGCGTTGATGGCACGGCGCAGCGACGGCTTCGTCAGCCCGGTTGCCGCCATGGCTGCGCGGCGTGCGATATTCTCGAGCGCCACCATGGGTTTTCCGCCTGCGAGGATCTCGCCGCGCAAGCGGGCTATTTCGTGCCGTACGGCATCGGCGAGCACGTCGTGGGGAAGCGTTTCGGCAAGCTGTTGGATGGTCGCGCTTTTCAGCACTTCCTCCACCTGCGGCAGCTGCCGCAGCAGCGTGGTGTCTGGCTTGTTCATCATGGCGTTCCTCCCGGGGTGTACGTTGTGCCGCGCTGATTCCGCTGCATGCATATACGATACCCCAGTTGCCGTACCGCAGGCCGACAAGATGGGAAGCGGTCTGCTTTCGCAAGGCGGTCGGGCGCCGCGGGTTTGCGCCTCCGGTATACTGGTTTGGCGAACCAGACGGAGAAAGCGAGGATGAGTTTTGCCGAGCGTATACAAGCCTTCATTTACCTGTGATTACGAGGAGGGCGCCCATCCGGCGATTCTCGCCCGCCTGCAAGAGACCAATTGGGAAAAGGCGGCGGGCTACGGGCTCGATGCTTACAGCGAGTCTGCCCGTGCGCGTATCCGCGAAGCCATCGGCTGCCCGGATGCCGAGATCCATTTCCTCCTTGGCGGCACGCAGGTGAACGCCGTGATGATCGACTCCCTGCTGGCTCCGTACCAAGGCGTTATCGCACCTGAAAGCGGGCATGTGCGCTTGCACGAGGCGGGTGCCATCGAGCGCACCGGGCATAAAGTGCTCGCCGTGCCTCAAACGGATGGCAAGATGAAGGCGTGCGACGTCGCCGCCGCCATCGCTGCCTGGGAAGACGACCTTAACCGAGACCACATGGTGATGCCCGGAATGGTTTACGTCACGCATCCCACCGAGTTCGGCACCTTGTACACGCTGGCGGAGCTCGAGGAGATGTCGGCGCTCTGCCGTGCACACGGCCTGCGGTTCTACCTTGATGGCGCGCGATTTGCCTACGCGCTCGCGTGCCCGGAAAACGACGTTGCCCTCACCGACCTGCCACGCCTCTTCGACGCGTTCTACCTTGGCGGCACGAAGTGCGGTGCCCTGCTTGGCGAGGCGGCGGTGTTCCCGCGCCCGGGCACGGTACCCCATTTCTTCAGCATCCAAAAGCAGCATGGGGCGTTGCTCGCAAAAGGCCGCCTGTTGGGTATCCAGTTCGACGAGCTGTTCCGCGATGGGCTGTACGGGCGAATAGGCGTACCTGCGATCGAGGCGGCGCAGCGCATTCGTGCGGCGTTGCAGCAGGCGGGCTTCCAGCAATGCTACGGGTCGCCGACCAACCAGTCCTTCGCCATCGTGGCCGACGCCGATTTGCCACGCCTGGGCGAGATGGTCGTCTACGATTTCTGGGAGAAGCTCGACGCGGACCATACGATAATCCGCCTCTGCACGAGCTGGGCGACGCGTGCCGAGGATGTCGATGCTTTGGTAGAGGCTCTTTCCCAATGGTAGTCTTTGCTGGTGAAAGGGGCGTTTATTCATGAACATCCTCTTGCTTTCCGCCCAGAAGCCCGACAACACGGGAAGCGGCGTGTTCTTGAAGGAGCTGGCGCGCTCGTTTGCGGCAGCCGGGCATCGGGTCTGCATTGTCGCGGGAATCGCGGCCGAGGACGAGTTCTCGTTTCCTGCGGGAATCGACTTCCACCCGGTGCGCTTCGAGACCGATGCGCTGCCGTTTCCGGTGGTGGGCATGTCCGACGAGATGCCCTACCGCGCCACGCGTTACCGTGATTTGGATGCGGGCATGCTGCGGGCGTTTTACGCGGCCTTCGACGCGGCGCTCGATAAGGTGCTGGCCGAGTTTGAGCCCGATATCGTTTTCAGCAACCATCTGTATGTGCTGACCGCCCATGTGGTGGAGCGGAGCTTGGGTGTGCCGGTCGTCGGCATGTGCCATGGCTCCGAGATCCGGCAGATTCGCAAGAATCCGCTCGAGCGCGCGGCCATCCGCCGTGGCGTGCGCGGGCTTGCGGGCATTATGGCATTGCATGCGGCACAGAAGGCCGACATCGTGGCGGAATACGGGGTACCCGAAGCATTGGTGCAGGTGACGGGCACGGGTTATAACCGGGAGGTGTTCTGCCTGGATTCAGCTGACCCGCAATGCCGTGGCGAACGCGGCCAATCCCTCGTGTTCGCGGGGAAGGTGACGGCGGCGAAGGGCGTGCGAAGCCTATTGCGTTCGCTTGAGCTGCTTGACGATGCGGCTGGCGTTCGCCTGAATATGGCGGGCGGGTATGCCACGCTGGCAGAATACGAGGATATCCAGGCGCAGGCGCAGGCGGGAAGCGCTCAGGTCGTATTCCCGGGCAGGCTGACCCAAACCGCGCTTGCCGAGGCGTATCGCGCGAGCGACGTGTTTGTGTTGCCGTCGTTTTACGAGGGCTTGCCGCTTGTGGTGGTGGAGGCCTTGGCCTGTGGCTGCAAGGTGGTGGTGACGGATTTGCCTGGCATTGGCCCCTGGTTGGAGGCTAATCTGCCGGGCGCTCCCGTGTGGTACGTCGAGCCTCCCGCCATGCGCAATGTCGACGAGCCCGAGCCGGACGCGCTTCCCGCGTTCGAGCAGCGGCTGGCGGCGGCGCTCGCGGAAGCATTTGCGGCCCCTTGGACTTACTGTGACGTGACAGGCCTCTCCTGGGATGCGCTTGCCCGGAGAGCACTTGAGGTGACGGCATGACGAAGCTCATCACGCGCAGGGAGTTCGCGCTTGCCGCCGGCCTGACCTTGGGCGGGCTGCTCGCGGGCTGCGCACCCAAAGCGCCACAGCCTCCGAGTTCTTCATCTGACCAGGGGAAAGGGGAGTCAAGCGTGACTGAATCCACGACGACGTCGTCGAGCCAATCCGGGATACCCGCAAGCACGGGAATCCAGGTAATCGACCTGCATTGCGATACCGTGGGGCCCTTGGGCCTCGCGGATTTCGAACCGTATGCGACGCTACAGGTGCCGCGGCGATCGGGCACGCTCGCGCAAAACGATTGCGAGGTTTCGGCGAGTCGCTTGCGCGGCATGCAGTGGGCGCAATGTTACGCTGTCTGGACGCCGGACGATTGCCCGAGCGCGAGCTATCGCGAGTTCTACCGCACCGGTGCGGATTGGTTCCTCGGCCAGATGAGGGAGTGCGCCGATACCTTCGCCCAGGTGCGCGACTTCCGCGATATCCCGGGCATCCTCGCGGCGGGGAAGGTTGCCGCCATCCTCACCGTCGAGAATGCGGCGGCCCTGGAAGAAGGCCTCGAGGTGGTTGACGAGTACGCGGCCGACGGCGTGAAGATCGCGGGGCTTACCTGGAATGGGCGCAACGCCCTGGGCAGTGGCCACGAGTCGGAGACTGGCCTGACCAAACGTGGGCGCCAATACGTGGCCGCGCTCGAGGAGCGGGGCATCGTGGTGG
>JAUNCA010000012.1 GCA_030526775.1 Coriobacteriia bacterium
TCGTCGGTCACGAAGCAGATCGACTGCGCGAGGACCTCCATCTCGGCCATACCCTCGAAGCTCAAGTCGAAGCTCTTGTTGAGCAGCACCTTGATGAGCTTCATGGCGATGGCGGGCTGCGCGCACAGCTTCGCCGCAATCTTGCCAACCCGGGCAAGCAGTTCGTCAGCGGGAACAACCTCGCTTACCAGGCCGATCCGCATCGCTTCGGCCGCGTCGATGTTCTTTCCGGTAAGCGCGAGCTCCTTGGCCTTGTGCAGGCCTACTGCCCGCGGCAGGTAGTGCAGCGCCGACATGTCCGGCACCAGCCCCATGCTCACGTACGCGGCGCTAAACACGGAGTTATCCGCGGCGATGACGAAGTCGCTCAGCAGGGCCAGCGACAACCCGGCACCGATCGCGTACCCGTTAACCGCCGCGATAATGGGCTTCTGGCAATCCTGGAAGCTGCGCGCGATAGCGCCCGAATCGTCCATGATGCCGAGGCCCTTTTCGAGGTCGAGGCCCTTGAAGGTGTTCAGGTCGCCGCCCGCGCAGAAGACCTTGCCCACGCCGGTGAGGATGACAGCCTTCACGTTGGCATCGGCGGCAGCGGTTTGCAGGGCTGCGACCAGGTCGTCGACCATGCCGGGCGTGAGCGCATTCATGTTGTGGGGGGTGTTCATCGTGATGATGGCGGTCCGCCCGTCGATCGCATAAATGAGATTCTTGAATTCCGTCGCCATTGTCGCCTCCCAGGCATCAGCTGATTTCGCCGTCTCTCCGGTGGCCGACAAGGCATGTGCGGGGCACTGCCGACGTACTGCCCATCAGCCCCCCGTTACTATGTCTTAAATTATATGCCCCCTGTTAAAAGGTGGGAATCAAGAACTTGTTGCAGCTCAAAACCTGGTCGCACGTTCTGCCGCGACAGACACCAAGCCTGCTTCGTATAGAATTATGACCATGCAGTATGATGCCAACCACGAAAGAGGAACGGCATATGAACTTCGACAATCTGACCGCGGAGCTGAAGGAAAAGGCCCGCAACTGCAAGACGCCCGAAGAGATACTGGCACTCGCCAAGGAGGAAGGCTACGAGCTGTCCGACAAGGAAATCGAGGAGATTTCCGGCAGCTTCCCCTGGTGCTCCGACATGGCTGCAGACGATTGTCCTGCCTGGCTTTAACGCGGTGCGGAAGACTTGAGACACCACCTTCGGGGCAGCGTCTCAATCGAAGAAAGGACCTATGCGATGGCAAAGATCTTCATCAGCCACTCTTCCCAAAATGCGTGGATGCTCCCGGGGCTCCTCGAGCTCATCGAGGCAGTGCGCCCGGGCGAAGACCCGTTTTGCTCTACGGAGATTCCGATTGAGTCTGGCGATAACTACAAAGAGACGATCTATCGGGAATTGGAAGGCTCGGAATTCTTCGTCGCCATCCTCTCGCAAGAGTATTGGAAGAGCAGGTATTGCATCCTGGAGCTCGGTGCCGCGTACCATCGCTATTGCTTCGATGCGGGGAACAAGCTATCCATCCAGCCGATGCTCCTGCCTCCGCTCGAGGCGGATCTCGCGCTAGCCAACACCCCGATGGTCGAGCTGCAGCTTGCCGACCTCACCGACCCGCGCACCATTGCGTCGTTCCTCCGCCAAATTGGCGGCCCCGACGCAGCATCTGTCGTGGGCAGCTTGGAAGTGCGCATCGCCGAATATGCGGCGAGCGTGCATAAGCACGTGCTCGAGGAGCTCTCGCTGCTTGCACGGGCAAATGCCGACGCCTTCTTTGAGGAGTTCCCGGGCAGCACGATTCCCCGGGAATCCATCGTCAAGTGCCAGACGATCGACGACGAGCAGTGCCTGCTCGAGATGCACCTCTCGGAGCTGCCCTACGAGCCCGGCTTTGTGTCGGTCGCCCTGCAATACCTGCGGAAGGTCAACCTGCGGGAGTTCTTGCTGTTCGACCGAGACGCGGCGTTTGCGTTTGACGTCGACAACGTCAATGGCCTGCTGAATAGGATCACGGTGGAGCTCAAGTCCGGCGACAACCACCAGAAATACCACGAGGTAACCTGCGAGCTTCAACCTGGAATGAACTCGGTAGCCGTTCCGCTTCCCGACATGAACAAGAACCCGCTCGAAAACACCAGCGAGATTTGCTTCGTGGTGCATCCAAGAGAAGGGGGCGACCTGAACGCGAAGGACGGCGTCGTCATCTTCAGCAACATCAGGGTGGATTTCACGCAGCAGAACATCCTGGATATTGAATGAGACACCCGCCCTCTGAGGGCGGGTGTCTCACTGCGCGGCAGGCAAGCGCCCCACTTCCTCGGACAGAAGCGGGTGAAAATGCGTAACAAATAGGTAAAGCACTCGCAACATGAAAGGACGGCCTCATGGAAGCAAAGGATCTGACCCCCGAGCAGCTCGAGAAGCTGAAAACCTGCAAGTCGCCTGAAGATGTGCTGGCGCTGGCCAAGGAGGAGGGCTACGAGCTCACCGATGCGCAGCTCGAGGCCGTTTCCGGTGGCGAATCGTGGGATGACGATTCGCTGTGCTACTGGATGGTTCTTTAGCGCTCGATAGGCTACGCCTGGCGCAAAAGGGAAACTCCCTTTTGCGTCAGGGGCATTAGGCGCGTCAGGCGTCGAGGTCGCCGCCCATCTTCTCGAGGGAATCGATCGTGATGCGGCAGCCGGGTTGCACGTGCTGCATGATGAAGCGCATGATGTCCTCGGGCACCGCGACGCAGCCGCCTGTGTAGGGGCGGTTCACGCGGAAGATGTGCAGGAAGAACGCGAAGCCCTTCTTCACCTCGCACTCGGCGTTATAGCCCATGTTCAGCACGTAGCGGTAGGCGTAATCGAACTCGGCAATGTGCTCGCATTCATCCACATCGAGGTCGGGCAAGTCGTTCGTGCTGACGAGTTCGTTGAAGTGCATGCCCTCGCGCGCGTCGCCCGACCAGTAGTAGGTGTCGTCGACCTGGGTGTATTCCATCGCACAGCCCGGATGGGCCTCGAGGCCGAACGCCTTGTCGATGGTGAAAGTGCCCACCGGCGTGTAGGCGTCCTCGATATTGGCATCGCCCAGGCCGTCGAGCCCGATGAAGCCCGGGGTCGCGATAATCTGGTTCCACTTCCCCTCGCCCGATTTCTCGTGCATGGTTATGTATGCGCAGGTCTTGCCCACGCCCGCAACGACGATGAGCTGTTCGGCATCCTTCGTGGCATCGAGCTTGGTCACCCACGCGGGAGATTCGCGCACGTCCTGGTGCGTGTAGTACAGGTCGCCCGTCGCGGCTTCCCCGCCGCGGCTCGTGCCGCCCGAAGTCTGTGGTCCGCATCCCACGAGCGCCGCGGCGGCAAGCGCACCACCGGCAGCAACAACGAATCCACGTCGAGTCATTCCAGTCATGTGCCTCCCCACAGTTGGTTCCATTCAACGAGTATTGTACGCGCATCACCCGGTTTCCCGCCCGCCCGCAGGCGAAAAAGCATGTGCTTCAAACAGGACAGAAGGCGTGAACCTAGCGGACAATCCTTAAGTAGCAAATCAGCCAAAGGAGGCAAAATGAAACGTGAAGAGATGATGCAAAAACTTTCCGATGACCTATTGGAGCAGATCGCGGGGGCATGACGGCGGCGCAAGAGCAGCACATTCGCGAGTCGATACTCTCGATTAAAGAGAATGGCCTGGACCAGGAATTCGCGCTGGCGGTTATGGACACCGTCGACGACCCGGTGTTGCGGCAGGAATACCGCGACTTCATCATTCAGAACTGGGACCTGATTTAACGCAGGGCTGCGCGGCCTGGCAGGCTGCGCTGACAAAGGAACATGCTGCATGGACAGCCGTGGTGCGGCGAAGGAACCCAACTAAAGGGAGCAAGAATGAGCCTCAACGACATGACACCGGAGCAGATGGAGAAGGCGCAAGCCTGCAAGGCTTCCGAGGAGCTGGCAGAATTCGCCCAGTCCATCGGTGTCGCGCTGAGCGAGGAAGAGCTCGCCGCGGTCGCGGGCGGCATCCAGGTATTCGGAATTCCGAAACCATGCCCTAAAGATACGCCTTGTACCATGTATGTGGATATTAACGGCCCGCGCGAGATCTAGCGCGTACGGCTCGCCTTCTTATTACGCAACAAACCGCCGGACGGCCCTGCTGTCCGGCGGTTTCGTGTGTCTGGGGGCTGGGCCTTCCCTACTGCACCATTGCCGGGCGGGGGCGCACTCCACTCGGGTAAACTATGATATATGCAGCTTCATCCGAAACGGGAGGTGCGGCCGATGGCAGAGAACTACTACTACCTCGTGGATTTCGAGGCCGTGTGCGAAGAATGCGGGAAGCGGTTCAGCGGCGTTATCGCGCAGGAAGTGCCGGTGAACGACTCGGCGCTGGCGGGCAACATCCTGAACACGATGGCCGACTCGGCGGACGCGCAGATTCGCAAGACGCGTGTAGAGAAGGCCGTGCGCGACAAGCGCTGGAGCGACCTGAACCTGTGCTACGGCCTGCTCCAGCACGAGTGCCCGCACTGCCGCGCGCGCCAATCGTGGGACCCGATGACGAAGCCCGCCGAGCCCAAGAAGAAGGAAAGCGCGGGTGAACAGGCCTTAGGCCTTGGCTGTATCGTGGGCTTCGGATTCGTCGTCGGCGTGATGGTGGGGCTCGTGCTGACCATAATCCAGCTAATCGTGCTGCCCGACCTCGACTTCGGCTGGGGGTTCGGCATCGGAATCGTGGCGTGCACCATCGGAGGCATCGCGCTGGGCATTAGCACCAACAAGGAATCCGCCGAGCGGACGGAAAGCATATACGACGAGCGGCTCGCGAGCTATAAAGCCGAGCTTTCCATCTACGAGAGGTACCAGCAGCGGCTGCGCGACAACCCCACGCGCAACGAACCGCTGGTCACGCTCTCGTCGGGGCGTTTCGTGAGCTCGATGGAGGCCGAGTACGCGAAGAGCGGGCTCGACTGGCGCGATTTCTAGGAGGCCGCCATGGGACTGTTCGACCCGGCGTGGATGAAGGACAACGAAGAGGCCGCGATTCGGGCCATCCAGAAGGAGAAGAAAGACGGGAAGCTCATTCAGGCGGCGAGTTTCGCCTTGTCGTATCGCGTGCGCGCGATCGCCAACGAGAAGCTGGGGCGGTTACAGGGGGCGAAGTACGAGATTGCCGTGCACGACCCGGACGAGGCGGTGTGCCTGGCAGCGCTCGATGAAGTGGACTGGACCGGTTGGGACCAGCTGCTTGGAACGATTGCGCTGTCCGCGCGCAAGGAGGCCGTGTCGCTGAAGGCGCTCTCCAAGATTCAGGACGACCAGGTGCTCGCGGACGTGGCTGCGCGGTCGGGAAACGAGACGGTTGCGAACCGGGCGTTCGGGATGATCCGAGATGCCGACGCACTGGCCGGCGCCATCGCCAAACTGCCTGATGAGCGCGCACTGGGGGTTCTCGACAACGTTGGAAGCACCGACATCCTGAAAAAGGTTTGCGAAGCCGGGCCAGACGCGTTGCAGGCGCCGCTGCGCTTCGAGATTGGCAAGCGGCTCGGGGATGCCAAGGTGTGCGCGGCGGCGTTCGACGGGTTGCTCGCGCAGGGCGCAAATCGGGTGCTGGCGGCATTGAAGGCCCTCGAGGACGAGGGCTTCCTGAAGGAGGTCGTCGGGCACTGGCTTGAAACCGCCGAAAACCCGGCCGACATTTCCAAGAAGTTCGGGCGGATCGCTATCGTGGCGCCATCGGTGGCGCGCGAGCTCGAGGACTTCTTTTGCCCGGAAGGCTGTCTGCACCAGATTGACGGCACGAGCATGGGCATCGGCGCGGACACGGATGAGCGCATCGGCATAATTTCCTGCAAGAACTGCGGGTACCGATACGATGTTGATCATAGCGTTTACCTGTGGGGCAAGAACGGCGGGTACAAGTGGCTGCCCAGCAGCATGTTTGCGTGGCTGATGAAGAGCAGGGAGGTTGTCTGCAAGCCGGGCGGATGGCGATGCGCGAAGTGCCGAACGTTCGTGCAGCCCGAAGGCGACTCCCCCGCCCCGTGCATCTGCCCCACGTGCGGCACCGAGAGCCACAGCTGGGAACATGTGAACGGCGAGATCGTGCACCGCGATTATTCATCCGGCACCAGCTACGACCAGTGCAAACGTTGCGGCAAGCAAGACAACTTCATCAACCACGGCAGCTGGTAGGACGCGACGGAGGATGCCCATGAAGTGGAAATGCCCAAAATGCGGCAGGGAGTTCGGCAGGCAGCATCAAGAACATTCTTGCGTCAAACCCCAGAGCATTGACGAATACATCGCTGCGCAGGATGAGGCGGTGCAGCCCCAGTTGAACGAGATCCGGTCGGCGCTTCGGGCGGCATTGCCAAACGCGACGGAGCGAATATCCTGGTCGATGCCAACATACTGGAAAGGCAGGAACATCATCCACTTCGCAGCCGCGAAAAAGCATCTGGGCCTATACCCGGGCGACGATGCAACAGCGGCATTCGCGGACGAGCTGGCCGGATACGACGTGAGCAAAGGAACGATTCGGCTTCCCTACGATCAGCCGCTCCCAATTGGGCTGATCCAGGTCATCGCCCAATGGTGCTACGAGAAGCATGCAAAATAGCACTGGCAATCTTCCGCCGCCCTTTGTCAGAAAGGCATCACAGGATGGCGGGGAGATTACCCATTCCGGGGTAGCACGCGCACCCGAAACAATCTTTGGCCAAAAAGTCGCTTATTTACTATGAAAAACAAGGTTTAAGATGCTCTGTTCTCAGCACCTGCGAATGCACAGTATTCTTTGATGAGAATAGAATGCTGCTGACCTGGGGTTTAAGAACCACTCTTTCGCCGATACTCGGGGGTCTCTGGATTGGACTGTCTTAAACCTTGTTTTCGTTGCTATCTGGAGGTTATTTGCCCGCAAAACTCACCGAAGCATCCAGGGCAGCGTTAAAAACAACAGCTTTGCGACAAGCGGGTTGGCGAAGCCTCCCGTCGTCTGCGAGTGCTAGCGGCGCTTCTTGTGGGCGGGCAGGTCGGGAAGCATGCCTTCTACCAGGGCGGTTATCGCATCGCGGTCCTCGATGTCGACGAGGAGCATCTCGGATGCGCCCTCGTAGGGCACCTCGGTTGTCGTAAGCGCTTCAAGCGAGGCCGGCGTCTTCTTCACGAGGAAGCGGTCGTCGTAGATGCCGCCGATGACCTTGCCCGACGCGTACACGATGTACTCGCCCATCATCTTGCGCGTGGTGACATCCTCTACCCCGCCAAGCAGGTCCAGCACGTATTCCAGGTACTCGGGAGTCGATGCCATGATGCACCCCCCTCTCTGTCGGATTGCACCCATTCTAACCGACCAGCCCGGCACTGGTATACTGGTGCGGCAGCACGTACACGAGAGGAGGGGCCCGTGGAAATGCCCGATATCACCTTGAAACCCGTAGCACCCAATGACATGCCCGCCTTCAAGCAGCGCCTGCAAACCGCGTTCACGCTGGCCGCGCGCGAGGCGTTTCCCGATTTCCCGGAGGTCATCCCGCCCGAACGCGACCTGAACGAATCGCTTGAGGCTCTAGGCGCCGAAGCGTTACAGGTGGTATGCGGCGGCGAGCGCGTCGGCGGCGCGATTACCTCGGGCGAAGGCGCGAACAAGCTGCTCGATTTCATCTTCGTGGACCCCGAGCACCAGGATAAACACCTCGGGTATGCCACCATGTGCGCGATCGAGGCCCGCTACCCCGAGGCCGAGCATTGGGAGCTCGTCACGCCGTACCACGAGAAGCGCAACATCCACTTCTACGTGAATCGCTGCGGCTACCACATAACCGCGTACTACAACGAACGGCATCCCGACCCGAATTACCCCGCTGACGAGGGCGGTGACTACCCCGGCGAGGACGGTGGCCTCTTCAAGTTCGAGAAGGTTGTGCGCCGGCAGGGCGAGTAGGCAGGAATGGAGCGGGGCAACCGAGTCGATCCGCCTGCAGCTTAGTAGTCGAGCAGGCGGCCGAAATCGGTCCATTCGCCGTAGAGTTCGCCGCGCTTGGTGTGCGCGATGAGGTTCGCGAGCGACCGCTCGTAGGCTTCGGGATTGCCCGTCTTGTAAAACGCCACGTTGTAGGCGCGAATGCGCTGGTAAAGCGGCGGAAACGCCTTGAACTTCGACCAGCAGCGGGCATCTTTCAGCGCGCGCTCCACGTCCGGATCGATTTTGAAGCTGCGCGGACCCAGGGCAGGCAGGACCGCTCGACCGGCGTCGGTCATCAGGCCAAGTTTCTCGAGCCTGCGCACGCGCTCCTTGTTGAGCTCGCTCCAGGGACTGCGCGGTTTACGTGGGCTGAACCGCTGAAGCGCCCGTCCATCAACGCGCTTCCAGATGCTGTCCACCCACCCGAAGCACAAGGCCTCCTCGACGGCATCGAGGTACCAGAAGGTGCCATCGTCCACGGGCTCGCCGCGCTTGACGGCGACCCAGCATTCGGGCTCCGAGTCGTGATGCGCCTCCAACCAGCGGCGAAACGCCTGCCGGTCGGTAGTGTCCGGAAGTATGTTGGTGGGCACGAATTCCATGGGCGGCGGCTACATCTCGACCTTCTCGATTATCAGCTCGCAGGAACCGTCTTCGAGGGAGTTGTGTTCGTCCAGGTGAAAGTGCGATTTGCTGGGTTCGTCGGCCAGGGTTTGCAGGTGCCGCGCAAGCGATACGAGCCCTTCCCGATTCGCGGAAACAACGACAGCGTCACGCTCGTGGCGAACACGTATGGCAAATCCGCCTTCCCATGTGAGATCCATCGCGCACCTCGACCGTCGCAGCCAATAATTCTGCGGGCGCTCCAGCCGGCTGGTTCCCGCAACCCGTATTGTCGCACATCGGCGCAAACGAGGTGCGCACAGCGGCCGCAAACAACGAGGCCAGGGGTGTAAACCCCTGGCCTCGTTCATTTCACCCGATGGCGAGCCGGCTGCGCACACCCCCGATGCGGACTTACAAATCGCCGCCGAGCGCTTCGAGAATGAACTCGTTCACGCGCTCGGTGGGGTGCATGTCCGTCTTGTCATTGCGGTACATCAGCCCGTCTTTCAGCTGCTCCCGCGTGTAAACCGTGCGCGGCTCCAGGTAATCCAGGATCGCGTCGCGCCAGGCTTTCGTCGCCAGGATCTTGCATTCGAACAGCATCGACTTGTAGGGTTCCGCCAGTTCGAACTCGTAATCGTCGTTCATCAACCACATTCCATCTGTTGCCATGCATCCTCCTTGCTGTGCTCGTGGTACCTTGACTTTCTTGCCTCGCAACAGGGGTTTCGCGGTGAAACACCCGATCCGTCGCCAACGCCGACAAGGGGCTATCGCCCCGATCGCACCGAATCGGTTTCGATGCAGCAGCCCTGCATCCATTGGTATAGTCCCACCCTACGCCCGTTCCCGCTATCTTTGCGGGATGTTGACATTATGACAGTCGGGAAAAACTCATGTGTCCCTTTAATGGGAACCATCAACTAAAGTTGGCAAGCGGTCGAGTACTGGGACAAACAGACCTGGTCTGTTTGTCCCACGTAAACGCAACGCGGGGCGCCCGTTTTGGGCGCCCCGCGGCAGTCGCATCCCCCCAGTGCGGCTTCCCGCCCCCTGTTCCGGGATAATAGCATTCTGCCACAGTGGCAAGTCCTATGAGTTCCGTTTTTGGTACACGGCAACTCGTTTCGGTTACCAACGTCATTCAGAGAAGCTATGCAGGGATGGACGGCATTGCTTTCGCGTAGAATGAACAGGGTAAAACCCCAGCCAAAACTTGGTTGCAAGATGGTTGGGGGCATCATCCAATTGGCTGTAGCAGGGCGGTTGCACAAGGCCCGAAAAGCGAACGCACCACTTCAGAAAGGAAGAGGAGACATGGACGCATCGAGTCAGGACACAAACGACAACGTTTTGCATGAGCTCGACGACGCGCAAACCGAAAAAGTCGCGGGAGGGTATCTTTTCAACACATCGGTATTGGCTGAAGACCACGACCCCGAACCTTGGCAAATCCTCGACGACATGGGAGATGTCGTGGCCCGCTGGACTAATCGGGAATGGGCAGTAATCATGGCCGGACTCGACGGCTACAGCACCGAGGAATTGACCTGGGAACAGGTGCAGCGTCTGAGGGAAACCGGAAGCCCCTACTAAGCCGAGCACGCAATGACGCAATACCGTTGGGTTCCGAGTGGAGGCGCACCGTGGCAAAGGGAAAGAAGCACGCAACAGACGACCAGGCCAGCCGGGTGGAGGCGCTGCTCGACGAGCCGTACTGGGTAATCGATGCGCTGCCGTCACAGGTGCCCGCCGATGCCGGCGGACAGTTCTTCGCGGTGGAGCCACTGCTCACGGAGGGCCCACGCGGTGCGGAGCTGCGGCGCAGGTTCGCCGACGTGGCGCTGAAACTGTATTGCTACCACGACTTCCTCGTGTTTCGTGGCGAAAGCTCCCGAGGCAAGGCGAACCCCAAGCCCGAAAAGCTGGACGCGTGGATCGTTGGTCGCGAGCCACTGTGCATACTCCTGCCCGCCGAGGACGCGTTGCTGCAGGTCCCGGAGGACGGCACGTGCATGACGCTCTACCATCCCACGCCCGCGCTGCTGGAACAAGTGCGGCACCTCGCCGCGGCGAGCGGCCTGTTCGTATGGCAGCCGGAGACGTAACACCCCAGGTAGCCACGCCAGTTCCCGGGGACGAATAGCGCCCTTGGTCCGTATAATGGACAAGGCGGTCGCAGGCGCAGCGTTCGCGCGGCACGTGGGCTACGAGCGCGACGACGGCACCGAGGGACGGTTCGCCCTGTACGTCAAGTTCAACTATGCTAAGGTGAAGTTCCGGGCCGGCAAAGCGCAACCCGCGAAGTTCTACCTGACCTGCAGCGCGGGCGATTTGGAAACCAATGAGTAACGGCGCCTGGCACCCTGACTCATCATAACGGGAGGAACCGCATGGCACGCAAGAAGAAGAAACGCAAGCTCACGGAGGCGGAGCAGCGCCGACTTGCCGAGTTCAACGAGACCTGCGACAACCTCGTGGCACAAGGGTACAAGCGAACGAACCTCACGATCAACCTCGTCGCGGCCAACGTAATCGCGATTGCTGCGTTCGCGGTGTTGGGGACGATCTGCCTCGTGCTGTTCATCCAGGTGCATCCCGACGTCGACTTCATCATTCCCATCCCGGAGCTCGTCATCTACATAGTCGCGTTCGTCGTGCTGATCGTCGCGCACGAGCTTGTCCATGGTTTAACCTGGAGCCGCTTCACACCCAACGGGTTCGCGGATGTCGACTTCGGCATCATGCGCGACACCTTCACCCCGTATTGCGCGTGCAAGATGCCGTTGCCGAAAGGGCAATATATCTTGGGCGCGCTGATGCCGCTTATCGTGTTCGGCATTATCCCCATCATGGTGGCGTTCTGCACGGGCTGGCTCGGCCTTTTGTACCTCGGCATCCTCATGACCATCTCGGCGGCAGGCGACGTCATGATCGTCGTGAAGAACCTTTCGCACAAGTCGACGGCCGACGAAGTGCTGTACTACGACCACCCCACCGAAGCCGGAAGCGTGGTTTTCGAGCGGTAGACAAGTTTCGACAACAAAAAACGGCTCTCGCGGACAATTTTGACGGCTGTCGGTAGGATTTGTAAACATACCCCTAGTATCTTTATTCTCGGGTGAGACAAGTGGCTCGAATTACCTGGGGTTTTCGTCAACCAAGAGCAGTCGATACTCAAGCTATATTCCGCAATCCTACCGACAGCCGCCAAAACTGTCCGCACAAGCGCGTTTTTGCCAAGGTTTTGTTTCGGCACGCAAATCGGACGCATTATTTGGCAGTACGTGGCTGGGAGCATGGGCAGTGCACCGATTGCCGCCAACCTGTATTACCTGGCACAAGAGTCAGTTTCTTGTTGTGCTGGTGCAATTGTCGCAGTTCACTGGCTCGCACATCGAAGGGTGGCGCATGGAAAAAACCAGCAGCGCATGGAGGATTGCAGTCGCGGTGCTCGCGGTTATCGCCGCGGCATTCACAGCCTACAACCTGGGCTGGAGCAACGCGCAAGCCGAGCACCAGGCAAAAGCCGAGCTGAGCACGCTGTTGAACCGCAGCGACATAGAGACCATCGAGCTCGTGGACGGGCTGGTGTACGTGTTCGGCCACCAGAGCCCCGACAGCAACACCGTGTGCAGCGCGATTGCCTATGCCGAACTGCTGCGCGACCTGGGCTATGACGCGCAACCGGCCGTGTTGGGCCCGGTGAATGCCGAGACCGGATACATTCTGGAGAAGGCCGAGGTGGAGGCGCCGGAGGTGCTCGAGGATGCGTCCGGCTTGAACGTCGTGCTGGTCGACCACGACGAGTACGCCCAGTCGGCGGAGGGGCTGAAGGACGCGCACATCATCAGCATCATCGACCACCATGGCGAGGGAAACATCACCACGAGCAACCAGCTGGTGTACGACGCGCGGCCGCTGGGGTCTACGGCGACCATCGTGTTGATCCGCTACTACAACTACGGCTTCGAGCCCTCGCCGCAAACCGCCAAGCTGATGCTGGGTGCGCTGCTGTCGGACACGAGCAACCTGCAATCCAGCACGACGACTTATCCAAATCGTTCTTGCTGCCGTCGAGTGATGCGGCTGCCGACGTGCTGAAGGAGGCGTTCGGCAAGAAGCTCGAATTCGACGGGACGGCCTACATCCTCGAACCCGGCGTCTCGCGCAAGCAGGTGCTCGTGCCAGCGATTT
The DNA here is from genome assembly GCA_030526775.1 of Coriobacteriia bacterium. Classification (GTDB taxonomy): domain Bacteria; phylum Actinomycetota; class Coriobacteriia; order Coriobacteriales; family Eggerthellaceae; genus UMGS1519. The sequence goes on from JAUNCA010000012.1 coordinate 12,764, forward strand.
CCGACGTGCTTGCCGCCTTCCCGCAGGAGTAAGCTCGCGGGTGCACCGCTTTCCATAGGTCCAGTTCAGCGCCCTGTCAAAACATTTTGACAGGGCGTTTCCGCTTCGTGATGCCCGATGTCAAAGCCTTTTGGTGGTATCGTTTCGTAATGCATGGCAGCATCGTCTTGCAAGGATGCAACGAAAGGATCGCAGTGGAGGTCGGCAATCGCATACGGGAGGAGCGCGAGAAGCTGGGGCTGTCCCAAGAGGACCTTGCTCAGCGGATATTCGTCTCGCGACAGACGGTCAGCAATTGGGAGACCGGCAAGACGTATCCCGATGTGCAGAGCCTTCTTCTGCTGAGCAGCCTGTTCGAGGTGTCCGTCGATTCCCTTGTGAAAGGAGACGTGGAGGCCATGCAGGAGAAAATCGAAAACTACGAGCTCGACCGTTTCAAGGTGAAGGCGAGCATGGGGCTCGCGCTCGCGCTCCTCGTCGTCGGCGCCGTGATGCTGGCGATCTTGAGTAAGCAGGGGCAACCGCCCACCTCGCCGTTTTTCGTGATCGCGATTCTTATGCTGGTGGCAGGCGTATGTGTGTCTGTCGTTGCCGAGCGCATCCAGAAGCGCTACGACATCGACACCATACGCGAGGTGAGCGCCTTCCTCGACGGTGCCGACCCCGCGGAGATCGAGCGCAATCGTAAAATGCCGAAATCCGCCCGCGCTGCGCTGCAGGCACTTGCCGGCGCGGCGGTGGCGATCGTGTTCATGACGGTCGTGTACCTCATCATCAGCGTGGCGATGTACCTTTGATCGGCCTGCGTGTGCCCGGTTGCTGGCGGCTGCGACACGCTGGCCGCTTATCCTAGGAACTCCCCCACTACCTGGTTAAACGGAGCGGGGTCCTCGTGGGCGTGGAAGTGGGTGCCTTCGAGGATGCGCAAGCGCGCGCCGGGGATGCTGGCGGCGATGAGGCGGGTGTGCTCCTCCAAGACCATGTCGTTCGTGCCGGCCGTTACCAACGTGGGAACATCCAGCGCGGCCAGCTCGGCGGGGTCGATGTGGGGCTCTTCCATCATCAGGCGCAGGAGTTCCAGTTGGTGCGTATCGCCGGCGGCCTGCGCCTCGCGGTAGCTCTCGGCATCCTCCGCGCGTACCTCGGGCGCCAGGCCCTCGGGGAACAGGTTGGCGCCATCCAGCACCAGGCTGCGCACGTGCTGCGGGTTGCCCAGTGCGAACAGCAGCGCCACGTTCGCGCCGTCCGAGAAGCCCAGCAGGTGCGCGGATACAATGCCCTGCTGGTCCATGAACTCGCCCAGGTCCTGCGCGAACTGCTCCAACGTGAACGGCGCTTCGCCCCGCGGGCTACCTCCGTGGCCCCGCGTGTCCATCGTGATAACCCGGAACCGTTGCGCCAGGAACGGCACCTGGTACTCGAAGTACGTGCTGTCCTCGCCGTTGCCGTGCAGCAGAATGAGCGGCTCCCCCGCTCCGTGCTCCGTGTAATGCAGTGCTATGTCCATGCGCTTCCTCCGCTTTGTTGCCGGCCCGCTTAGCTTGCCGGGCGCGTGAACACGTATTGCTGCTCGTTAGAGCGCGCCTCGTCGAACGCGTAGCCGCTCCAGTCGAAGCCCTTCAGCTGCTCGGGCGCATCGGCGCGGATGCTGGCCAGATAGCGCACCATCTCGCCGCGGGCCATCTTGGCGTAGACACCCTTCTGCCGCACCTTGCCGCCCTCGAGCTCGCCGAACACGCAGGTGATGTAGGTGTCGCCCGGCTGCAGGTACCGTTCCACCGCCTTCGAGTATTCCTTCGAAGCGAGGTTCACGAGCACGCGGCTTTCGTCCATCACGGCCCCGTATAGCGCATCGCCCCAGTACTCGTAGAGGTTTGCATGTCCATCCACCTGGGCTTTCGCCTGCATTTCCAGCCGGTACGGCACCACGCCATCCAGCGGCCTCAGCACGCCGTAGAACCCGGAGAGGATACGCAAGTGCTCCTGGACGTAGTCGATTTGGCCATCCTCGAACACCGCCGGCGCCATGTACGTGTACTGGATGCCCTCGTAAGCCAGCAGCGCGGGCGTGAGGTTCGCGTGCAAATCCATGTGGGCGAAGCGCTCGGCGTTCTGGCGGGCGATTACATCGCTGCAGGCCCAGAGCGCCTTCTGCTCGGCATACGTCAGGCCGCCGATCCATTCCTTCAGCCGCTCGGCCTTGTCCAGGAACTCGGGCAGGCCTGCGGGCGCAAGCGTGTCCGGATCGGCCGCCATCTTCTTCGCGGGCGCGATTATGAGCCGCACGGTTCGCCCTTATCCCAGCTCAGCAAGCATTTGCGCGGGGTTGTCGGCGGCCTTCACCTTGCCGAAAGCCTTCACGATAACGCCCTGCTCGTCAATGAGGTAGGTCGTGCGCACGACACCCATCGACACCTTGCCGTAAAGTTTCTTCTCTTTCCACACGTCGTAGGCCTGCAGCACACCCAGCTCGGGGTCGGACAGCAGCGTGAACGGCAGGCCGAACTTCTCCTGGAACTTCTTGTGCGAGGCCACGGTGTCTTTGCTCACGCCCAGCACGACCGCGCCCTTCTCCTGGAACTGGGGATACAGCTCGCCGAACGCGCAGGCCTGCTTCGTGCAGCCCGACGTGTTGTCGCGCGGGTAGAAGTACAGGACCACCTTTTGCCCGCGGTAATCCGACAGGCTGTGCTCGCGTCCGTCCTGGTCGGGCAGCGTGAAGTCGGGTGCTTGCGTGCCGATTTCCAACATCGTGGACCCCTTTCGTCGTTTGCAACATGATGAGACACTTGCCCTCAGAGGGCAAGTGTCTCATCTAGAACAGGCAGCGGTCGATGAGGTCTTTGGCGCGCAGGGTCTCGATCCAGCTGGCAGGAATCGCGTCGTAGCCGTAGACGATGCCCGCGAGCGCACCGGCCACGCAGGCGGTCGTGTCGGTGTCTTCGCCCAGGTTGACGGCCTTCAGCACGCATTCCTCGTAGCTCGCGGTGTTCGCGAGACACCAGAAGGCGGCGCCCAGCGTGTCGAGCACGAACCCGCCCGAGCGCACGCGGCTCTCGGGCCAATCGAGCACGTCGGCCAAGAACTCGAACGCCTCGCCGCCCGGCGCGTTCGCGCGGATGGCCTCGCGCAGCTCCACGCCCTGCATGAGCGCCTGCGCCACGCGCACGAAGCACACGCACGCATCGCACGAGATCTTGTGCCCGTGCGTAATAGCCGACACGTCGCGGATCTGGCGGTTGCTGGCGTCCACGAACGCGAGTGGGATGGTGCGCATGAGCGACCCGTTGCCGTTGTCGTGCTCGCGCGTGCAGCCGTGCCCCTGCGCGATTGCGCGCGAAACCGTGAGCCCGCAGTCGAACACGACGCCGTCGGGCGTGTAGTCGCCATGGTTCAGCCAGCGCGCGAACCGCTCGCGAATGTCGTGCTTGTCCACCTGGCCATCGAGTTCCCGCAGGCTGTCGCACAGCGCGAGCATCATCGAGGTGTCGTCCGAAAACGTGCCGGCCGGCTGGCTGTGCGTCCCGTACCCCACCATGTCGGTGCAGTCGCACGCCTCGCGGCCCTTGAACTCGTAGGGCACGCCGAGCGCATCCCCGACCGCCGCACCGTAGACCGCATCCTTGAGTGTCGCCATGTTCTGCCGCCTTTCCCCGCTGCGCCTATCGTTTTCTCTTGCGGCCATTATCCCACGTTGGCGCGCGTCATGTGTCGCTTTCGGGTTGACATCCCGCCGCGCGCGGTCAACTATGGTAGTGGCATCCGAAGGAAAGGAGTTGCCATGCTGTATACACCCACCACCATCGCCGCGATGAAGTTCGCGTTCAAGGCCCACGAGGGGCAGCTCGACCGCAGCGGCATTCCCTATGTGAGCCATCCCCTTCACCTGGCCGAACAGATGGACACCGAGGATGAAACCGTCGTCGCGCTGCTGCACGACATCATCGAGGACACCGAATACACGGCCGACGACCTGCGCGCGCTGGGCATCTCCGACGCGGCGCTGGAGGCGATTCTGCTGCTGACTCACGACGATGACGTGCCCTACCTGGATTACGTGCGCAACCTAAAGGACAACCCGCTGGCCGTGAAGGTGAAGCTTGCCGACCTACACCATAATTCCCAGCTTTCGCGGCTGGCGAAGGTGCGCGATCGCGACCTCGAGCGGCTCGAGAAGTACACGGCCGCGCGCGCGATCCTGGGCGACACCTCGCCCGCCCTGCCGTAGGCGCGGCGGGTGTACAATCGGGCTGGAAGAAACCAGTAAGAGAGGATTGACATGCAAAAACGCACAATCGACCCATATGAATATGCAAGCACCATCACCGCGGCAAACCCGGGCGGCATCCTGTTCACCACAAAGCGCGGCGACGAGGTGGACACGATGGTCATCGGCTGGGGGCTTATCGGCAACATCTGGGGCAAGCCCACGTTCACCGCGTTCGTGCGCGAGTCGCGCCACAGCCACACGCTCGTGGAAGAGACCGGCGAGTTCACCGTGAACGCGCCCGTCGGCAAGCTGGACAAGCGGATTTTCAAGGTGGCGGGCTCGCAGTCGGGCCGCGACATCGACAAGGTGAAGGAGCTCGGGCTAACGCTCGTGGAACCCGAGATGGTTGCGGCGCCCGCCCTGGCGGAGTGCCCGATTACGCTCGAGTGCAAGGTGATGTACAAACAGCTGCTCGACGAGGCCGACATTCCCGCAGGCGTGATGAAGTCCTTCTATCCCGCCGTGGACGGGAAGACCGACATGCACGTGGCGTACTACGGCGAGATCGTCGCCAGCTACATCGTGGAGGAGTAGCGCGCAACTGGCCGCTGAAACCGTGTCGCGCACGATGATGATTTACCGCGGGTGTTTTTCATCATCGGGCGATAATGATGAAAAATACCCGCGGTAAATCATCATCAGGAGGTTGGTATGGGGATTCTTGGAGCTATCGCGGTGCCGCATCCACCGCTGATCGTGCCTGCCATCGGGCGGGGTGAAGAGCGCAAGATCCAGCCCACCATCGACGCGTACGGGCAGGCCGTGCGCGAGTTGCTGGCGCTTGAGCCCGATGTGCTGATCGTGACCTCGCCGCATGCGCCGCTGTTCCGCGATGCGTTCCACGTGACAACCGACGCCACGCTGCGCGGGTCGATGGCGAACTTCCGCGCGCCGCGCGAAAAGCTTTCCGCCACCTGCGATGTCGAGCTCGCCACCGCCATCGTACGCGAGGCGAATGCGGCCGGCATCATGGCCATCGGCAGCGAGTACTACCGCGACGACATGGACCATGCCACCTACGTGCCGCTGTATTTTGTGCGCGAGGCGTTTCGGGCGGCAAACCCACAGTCCGCAGCGCAGCAGGACCTTCCCTGCCCGATTGTGCGCATCGGGCTTTCGGGCTTCACGCCGCAGGTGCACCGCGCTTTCGGGCAGGCCATCGCCCGAGCGGTTGCGGCTACCGGGCGGCGCGTCGGCTTTATCGCAAGCGGCGACCTCTCGCACAAGCTGTTGGCCGAAGGGCCGTACGGTTTCGCGCCCGAAGGCCCCGTGTTCGACGAGAAGATTGGCGAGATATTCGAATCCGGCCAGCTTGACGGCCTGTTCACCATGGACGAGGACTTCGTTGAGGCCGCCGCCGAATGCGGCCTGCGGTCGTTCCAGATTATGGCGGGTGCCATCGAGGGGCTGCCGCTGCGCATTCGCATGCTTTCGAACGAGGGGCCGTTCGGCGTGGGTTATGGCGTGGCCACCTGCCTGCCGGGCACTCCCGACCAGGACGAGAAACCCGCGGGCGGCCGCGTAGCCGATGCCGCCAGCGTTGGCAGGCAACGGCAAAGCGGCGGTCGGGGCAACGCTTCGGCCGCGCGCACGCGCGGGGTTGCGCCCGCCGAGCCCGAACCCGAGCCCGCGGCCGAAGCGGTCGACCCCTATGTCGCCCTCGCCCGCTTGTCGGTCGAGACCTTCGTGAACACGGGCAAACCGGCCGAGCTTCCCGCCGACGTTCCCACCGAGCTACTCACCCGACGCGCAGGCGTGTTCGTCTCGCTGCACGAGCACGGTGACCTGCGCGGATGCATCGGCACCATCGCAGCCACGCGCGGTTCCATCGCGCAGGAAATCTTGCAAAACGGCATCAGCGCCTGCAGCCGCGACCCCCGCTTCGAGCCCGTGCGGCCCGATGAGCTGGACTTCCTGGAATACTCCGTGGACGTGCTCGGCGATGCCGAGCCCATCGATTCGCCCGCACAGCTCGACCCCAAGCGCTACGGCGTCATCGTGACGAAGGGCTGGAAGCGTGGGCTGCTGCTCCCCAACCTCGATGGCGTGGACACCGTGGATTACCAGCTCGCCATCGCCAAGCAAAAGGCCGGCATCTCGCCAGCCGACACGCGCGTGCAGCTCGAGCGCTTCGAGGTCGTGCGCCACACCGCCGGCGGCGAGCCGCGCAAACGCTAATCACCGTGCGTTTGGGGACTGTCCCAAACGCACGCACACGATTGGGGGTTTCAGATGCCCATTTGCACCACCAGCCCGCACGCTTTCAGCTTGAATCCCGGCCAGCTGGGGCTGTGCCATGCGCGTCGCGCGGACGAAATCGCCGTGCTCCCAGAGGCGTACGGGCGCATCACCTCGCTCGCGCTCGACCCCATCGAGAAGAAGCCAATCTCGCGCTGGCGTCCCGGCACCACCGTGCTTTCGCTGGGAGGATACGGCTGCAACATGCGCTGCCAGTTCTGCCAGAACGACTCAATCTCGCAGGTTGGCGCCGATGGAGTGCCGTGGCAAACGGTGGAACCCGCATGGCTCGTCGAGCAGGCGCTCGCACTTGCTTCCCGCGGCTGCGTCGGCATTGCCTACACCTACAACGAACCTCTGATAACCTGGGAATTCCTGCGCGACACCGCTCAGCTCGCACACGAGGCCGGACTCGTGAACGTGCTCGTATCGAACGGCATGGCAAATGCGGAGGTTATTGGGCAGGTAGCACCGCTCATCGATGCTGCAAACATCGACTTGAAATGCTTTACGGTAGAGGGATATCGCAGTCTCGGTGGCGACCTTGCTGCGGTAAAGCACACCATCGAGACGTTGGCGGCTTTGCCCACCTGCCACCTGGAAGTCACGACCCTTGTGGTCCCCGGCCTCTCCGACGACGAAGCCCAGATCGAGGCCATGGCTGAGTGGATTGCCGGGCTCGACGCATGCATCCCCTACCACCTGTCGCGCTTCTTCCCGCGCTACAAGATGCAACACGCGATCCCCACCCCGATCTCGACCATGCACCGTATGCAAAAAGCCGCCCGACACCACCTGTCCGACGTAATCCTGGGCAACATGTAGCAAACCTCACCCCGAATTGGGGCATTTTGGTACCGTTTTCAAGGTTTTTGATAGTGCCGGTGATGCAGCACGCCAAACATACTATTCGCTAGCTAGAATAATTATTTCATGAGCTGGGGTTTTGCAACGCGTATTTCGCCCATACTTGAACTACCCAGAATTGGACTATCAAAAACCTTGAAAACGGTACCAAAAGCGGGGTAAATAGGACGAGGTTTGGATGAAACGGGCAACCAGGTTGGTCGTTTCACGGATATCCCCTCATCCCGGAAAACCGAATCGTGAAACGACCAACCTGGTTGCCCGTTTCATCCCCGAGCGCCCATAACAAAACAAAGCCCGCCGAAGCGGGCCTTGTTCAGTGCCATATGGTCAGGCTTACGCGATTACTCGGCAGGAGCCTCGGCCTTCTTGCGCTCGGGCTTCTCGAAATCGGCCGGCGGCTCGGCGACGGCAATCTCGATGCCCAGGTCGGCGGCAGCAGCCTTCATGGACAGGCTGATGCGGCGACGGTCGGGGTTGATCTCCATGACCTTGACCTTGACCGGGTCGCCAGCATGGACGACCTGCGTCGGGGTGTCGATGTGCTTGGGGGACATCTCGGAGATGTGCACCAGGCCCTCGACGCCGTTGTCGAGCTCGACGAATGCGCCGAACGGGACGGTCTTGGTGACCTTGCCGTCGACGATGCTGCCCAGCGGATAGCTCTCGACGAGCTTGATCCACGGATCCTCGGTGGTCTGCTTCAGGCCGAGCGAAATGCGCTCACGCTGCAGGTCGACGTCGAGAACCTCGACCTCCACCTTGTCGCCAACCTTCACGACCTCGCTCGGATGGTTCACATGGCTCCAAGAGAGCTCGGAGATGTGCACCAGACCGTCGATGCCGCCGAGGTCGACGAAGGCGCCGAAGTCGACGATGCTCGAGACGGTGCCCTTCAGGCGCATGCCCTTCGTGAGCTTGGCGAGGATCTCGGCGCGCTCGTTCTTGCGGCCTTCCTCCAGCAGCACGCGACGGGACAGCACGACGTTGTTGCGGTTGCGGTCCATCTCGACGACGCGGGCCTCGAGCTCGGTGTTCAGGTACATCTCGAGGTTCTTCACGCGATGCAGGTCAACCAGCGACGCGGGCAGGAAGCCACGCAGGCCGATGTCCAGGATAAGGCCGCCCTTGACGACTTCGATGACCTCGCCGACGACCGGCTCGCCAGCCTTGAACTTCTCCTCGACGGAAATCCAGGCGCGTTCGTACTCGGCGCGCTTCTTGGAGAGAATCAGGCGACCGTCCTTGTCCTCCTTCTGGAGCACCCAGACCTCGATCTCGTCGCCAAGCGCGACGATGTCGGAGGGATCGGCGTCCTTGCGGATGGACAGCTCGCGGGAAGGCACAACGCCTTCGCTCTTGAATCCGATGTCCACGAGCACTTCGTCGTGCTCGATCTTCACGACCTGGCCGGTAACGAGATCGCCCTCGTCGAACTCGGCCAGCGTGCCGTCGATCATGGCATTCATCTGATCGGCGCTGACGTCCTCAAAGTCGATGACATCGGTGTTCTTGATTTCGGTCAAAATGGACCCCTTTCAAATTGTTCGGGGACCCTTCGTCATGTTGCTTACATTTCCATGTTTCGTGGTTCGGCCGGAGCCTCCCCAGGATACAAACATGTCTCGGGGGCCTATACTTCCTGCCTGCGTTTTCGCAAGCCGATAAATTGTACCATCTTGCCCGCTGGTATGCGCGAGAATTATTGCAGGCTACCGGGGCAATTCACACGTACTTCGCATATGGGCGGCGCAGGGTACGAACGCTGGGTAAACCGAGCGCGATTCGCGGGTGCTCACACAAGGAAAACGAGGTATGCACCCGCAACCAAAGCCGGGCCGAAGGGGTATGCGCGCCGCCGCCCGAGAAGCCCCGCGTACAGTGCGAACACGGCGCATGCGAGCATGAGCGCGAGCGCGCCGCGACCCAGCCCGAGCGCGAAACCCAGGGCGAACACGAGCTTGATGTCTCCCCCGCCGAGCGCTTGGTCGGCGCTGGCGAGTGCCTCGTACGCAAGCGTGAACACGAGCAACCCGCCGCCGAGCGCGAACCCGCCGAGCACCGCCTCGGCGAGCATGCCACCGGGCGTGCGGCCATCTACCACGACATAGGCGCAGATGAATGCCAGATGCAGCAACACAATGCCGGCGCACACCGCATCGGGAATAGTACGTCGTCGCACATCAACCACCGCGCCCACGACAACCAACGAGAACAAGAGTGCCTGCTCGAGAAACGCAAGCGCGGACATCGGCGGCAGGCACACCGCCAAAACAACAGTCGCGCCCAAGGCAACGCCAGCCCATGCATTCACCCAACGCATGAAACCCCCGCATCCTCCCCTTGGCCGCGGCATGGCCCTATTTTACACCCCGGGAACCCGCTGAGCGCGAGGGCATCAAGGGCTAGATGGCGTCGATTTCGTAGGGGAGGAATTCGGCGAGGAAGCCCTTCTCGGAGAGGATGCGCTCGATCTCGTCGAGCGTGCCCTCGTCATCTGCGGTAACGTGGTGGAAGTGGTAGCCCGACGTCACCGTCGAGAGCGGGTAGGACTTGCCGGTGCGGATGTCGTTCATGAAGCGCTCGACGTCGCGGCGGCTTCCGATTCCGAGCGGGGCCGACATGCGCCCGTAGGCGCGATGGTTTACGATGACGTCCTCGACCGCGCCGCCGGCATCCACGATGGCGAGCAGCTCTTCCTCGGTCTGGGCGTCGTTGTGGAAGCATTTGAACAGGCGCCGGCACCCGGACGGCTTCTCGAGCACGTACCCGCGCGCGGTGGCCAGGATGGGCACGCCCTTGGAGCGCAGCAGGG
>JAUNCA010000110.1 GCA_030526775.1 Coriobacteriia bacterium
TGGGGGACGCGGTGGCTTCGCGACCACCCAGTTACTCGCATCCACCATCTCGCGCACCAGCTGGATGGATTGCGGCGAAGGCTGCACGCCAAGCTCGTCTTTCAGGAAGCTCTCGAGCTCGTTGTAGGTTCGCACGGCATAGGCTTGCATACCCATTTTGGCGAAGAGCTCCATACGCAACCTCACGACATCCTCGCGCATGCCGCTCAGGCGGCAAGCCACCGTGGCCATCCACAACGCCGTGCGGTCCTCGTTGCAATCCATCATCGACTGGGCGGCTGTCGAGAGCGCACCGCACACCCGCTCGCGCCAGTCGCGGCGCGCCCGGATGATGATGCTGTTCTCGACCTCGCCCGGCAGCAGGTCGCCGCGATACGCCAGCTGCAGGCGTCGGTAGGCGTCGATGGCGCGCATGGGGTCGAGGTCACGCTGCATCAGGTCGTCGCACGCGCGCTCGACCTCCTGCACATCGGTGCGCGTATGGGTATCGAGCAGTCGGCACGTGCCCTGGCGCCGTTCAAAGTACGGATTCTCCCCGCGCTTGCCCGCGCACACGGCATGCGTCGAGACGTACCACAGGTTGTAGAAGCAATTGCGCTTCTTCTCCTGGGTGCTTCGCGGCCAGATGCTGTCGGCCAGGTAATCGCTGAATAGCTCGCGACCGTGATGGAGCGCCAGGATGCTGATGAGCGCCTGGACCCGTCGTTGGCGTGCACCCGGCGTGTCGATGGGCACGCCGTCGAGGCTCGCGTCGAAGCCACCGAACACGCGGATCTCCAACGTGGGAATATGGCTATCCGGACACGGCGTATCCTCCGGGGTTCCCCCGCCGGAGCCCGTTGCTGCATTTGTGGTATATGTCATGTGGCCGTCCCCTCCTTGCCGGGGACAAATAATTGGGTGCGCACCATCGTACCCATTCGAGCAGCGCCCGGCAAAACCTTTTTCCCGAGTTATGCCGCTTTCAAACTTTTTTCAAGAACGATATGCACCGACGTATAAGGCCTTGCGAGGAAACCCCGCGAGGGGCGCCAACCATGAGTCCACATATGTGTTTAGGCAAAGAAAAACCGCCTCGGGGAGGCGGTGGAGTTTTGGTAGCCCGTACGAGATTCGAACTCGTGATCTCCGCCTTGAGAGGGCGGTGTCCTAAACCGCTAGACGAACGGGCCATATGTCTTCGCGTCTGTCGTTTATGGCTGGGGTGGAAGGAGTCGAACCTCCACGTGCGGTACCAGAAACCGGTGTCCTACCATTAGACGACACCCCAGTGCCCATTACGAACGCATCTGGGTTTGCTTTCAGACGCAGTTGGATATATTAGCCACCGCTCCCCTACCCGTCAAGAACTTTTTCTCAATCGTGAAGTTTTTGTTATCGCGGCAAAATGAGCTCCGTCCACCCGAGCCAACGAGCCATCCGGATGTACGCCGCCAGGGACGTAGTACAATCGGATTCATGGAGATGGCGACCAGCACATATACCCCCAGCAGGAACACGCAGGACGGTTTCGAACAAGAACCCGGGCGTATTCTGGAGTGCATCGCCCAGCACGCCGAGCGCGGCGAACGAATCGATAGCGCGACCTTGCAAGCCATGCGCGCGGAGGCTTCTCACCTCGCCGACGTGCCGGCATCCGAGGTTTTCTCCGCACTCGATCGGGTGCTTGTCAGCGACATCGCAGGCCAGACCATCCTCGACTGCCTGGACATCCTCGCAGTCGTGCTGCCCGAACTGGAGCCAATGGGAGGCTGTCCCCAAAACACGCCCTACCATGTCTACGATGTGCTCGGCCACACTGCCGGCGTTATCGACGCGAGCCCCGCTGAATCCATCAGCCGTTGGGCGGCCCTGTTCCACGACGTCGGGAAACCCCGATGCCGTCGGGTCGACGCCGCTGGTCGCGATCACTTCAAGGGGCACGCGCGGACCGGAGCGGACATCGCCCGTAGCGCCCTCGTGCGGCTCGGGGCATCGCAAGACTTCACGGAGGATATCTGCCGGCTGGTCTACCTCCATGAATGGTTTCCGCCGGAAACCGATGATGCCGTGCGATATGCCATTGGGGAACTTGGCGGGCGTGTCGAGCTTTATCGCGCGTTGCTCGCGCTGCAGGTGGCCGACTCCCATGCCAAAGCCCCTATCGCCACGGAACGCAGCGATATCGCCCGTCGATTCCAAGTCCGGCTCGCACGCCTGGAGAACGGCTCGCGCTAGTCTCTGAACGAGCAATCGCCCCGGCACTCTATGCAATTCGCGTGGTGTGTTATGTATGCATGCATAACCCCGTGTGAGATTTTTGAGAACTCCCCTTTTGCAGGCTTTCGTACACTTTCCAGGGACAGCGGGGAATCGGCAGAGTCCGGGGAAATGGTGAGTATTCTTTTTGGGACAAATAATGGGTTACGGGACTGTCGGTTCCCCGCGCCGCCAGCGACAACGAGCACGCTGCTCTCGCCCGTGTGCCTCGGGCGCTTTGCGCAGGAGCTCGCATCCGGGGTGGCAGAGGTTATCTGGGCCACGCGTTGCATCATCTGCGACAGGCCGGGTAAAGTGCTCTGCGACCGTTGCCGGCTGCAGCTGCCCTACATCGACCCATGGCTCGCGTGCCCGCGCTGCGGGTCGCCCCACGGTTTGCGGCAATGCGTCGACTGCAATACGTTCTCACTCGGGGAGGTCGGACGGAACAGCGTTCCCTTCGAGCGCTGCATAAGCGTCATCGAGCATCGGGGATTGGCGCGCAACATCATCACGGGATACAAAGACGCGGGGGAACGGCGGCTCTCCGCCGATATCGCGCACATGGTGTCGGACGCGCTTCCCCTTTCCTGGAAAAGCGCGAACACGGTGTTGACCTTCGTGCCCGCCGATCGGCTTGCACGGAGGCGGCGCGGGTTCGACCACATGGCGCTTGTCGCCGAGGAGCTCGCACGGCAGACGGGGCTTCCCTGCGCACGTCTGCTGCAGAAACTGCCCGTTGCCGACCAACGCGGGCTCACGCGCCGCGAACGCTTCGCCAATATGGGAGGATCCATCCGGGCAGCCGCACAGGCTACCGCATCCGCGGGAAAGCGCGTGCTGCTTATCGACGATGTCTTCACGACGGGCGCAACGCTCTTCGCCGCCTGCGACGCCCTGCACGCTGCCGGCATCCAGCAGGTGCGATGCGTCACGTTCGCCCGCGTGCCCTAAGCTCACGCGGGCTTGGAAGGCAGTTGGGTTAGGCAGCCGCCTTCTGCTCGCCCTTGGTAAGCGTCTCGACGTCGACGGAAATCGTATGCGCGATGGGCTTCCATTCCGCACGCTTCACCAAAGCCACCAGCGCGATAGGGATATACGTCAGCATGAACGCGGGGAACGTAAACATGTAACGAATCTTGTGGCTCGCGGGCGCATGAATGTTGTCCCACTCGGTAAAGGTGGTCAATGCGCCGAACGAGAACATGATGAGCGTGTAGTTGAACACGCAGAAGAACATCGACTGGAGGCACGTGGTTACCGCTACGCCGAAGGACATCACGCCGAGCGTGGTGAGCAACGCCACCATACCGTTGATGGTGAACGTGAGGATGGAGAGCAGCATGCCCGGAGCGATGGTCACGAACATGTCGAAACACGCAAACCGGTGACCCTTCGGGTTCGTGAAGAAGCCCTTCGCAAGCCCCAGCCCATAGCGGCCAAACACCTGATAGAAGCCCTTCGCCCAACGGAAACGCTGGTTCCAGGAATCCCTGAAGGTAACGGGCTGCTCGTCATAGAGCATGGCCGTGGGCGTGTAGGAGATCTGCTCGCCATGCAGGATGGTGTCGGCCGAGAACTCGATGTCCTCGGTAAGCAGGTGCCACTTCCACCCGCCTGCACGGTCGATGAGCTCGGCGGAGATGAAGAAGCCCGTGCCGGAAATCGCACAGCTCGTGTTCAGCAGCAAACGCGCCTGCGAAAGATACTTGCACTCGCGCAGGAACCACACGGCATAGCCGGCGGAAATCCAGTTGGAATCGTAGTTCTTCGAGTTGCGGTAGCTCGTCGAAGCCTTCGCTCCATTGTCAAAGGTCGCATTCATCTCGCGGAAGTAGTTCACATCGAGCACATTGTCGGCATCGAAAACGAAATACGCCTCGTAACCGTTCTCGCCATACTGCTCCTTGATGCGCTTGAAACCATAGGTGAGCGCATAGCCCTTGCCCACATACTGCTTGTTGAAGCGGGTAAACACGATGGCACCCGCATTTTTGGCCACCTCGGCGGTGTTGTCGGTGCAATTGTCCGCAATGACGAAGATGTCAATGAGGTGCTGCGGATAGTTGTTCATCCGAATGCTATGGATGAGGTCGCCGATGACGGCGGCCTCATTACGAGCGCTGATGACCACGGCGTACCGATGGTTCTTCTTGGCAACGCGCGGCTTCACCTTGTGCGTGAGCACATGGAAGACGAAATACAACTGGTAAGAATAAAAAACCGTGAACACGCAGAACACGAAAAAATTGAACATGTCGACATACGACATGTGAGAGACTAGGTCGGTGACCAAAATTACCCCCCGCACATAAACTTGTAGATTCTCGGGGATTATAGCCACCACCCTTCAACGTGGTAACCTGTACCCGCTGAATACAACGAAGCCCACAATCTTAATTCGAAAGAAGGACAAACACATGTCACACGATATCCATGATTTATCTCTAGCCGACGCAGGAAAAGCCCGCATCCGGTGGGCCGATCGCGACATGCCCGTACTCGCGAGCATCCGCGAGCGCTTCGAACGCGAGAAGCCGCTCGACGGCGTGCGCATCGGCGCTTGCATGCACGTGACCACCGAAACCGCGAACCTCATGCGCGTGCTGGTGGCCGGCGGCGCGAAGGTAACGCTCTGCGCGAGCAACCCGCTCTCCACCCAGAACGACACCGCCGCCTCGCTCGTGCGTGACTTCGGCGTGGACGTATACGCCATCACCGGCGAGGACATGGACACCTATGCCCGCCACATCGAGGCTGTCATCGCCACCGACCCGCAGATCATCATGGACGACGGCGCCGACCTCGATACCGCGCTGCACACCCGTCACGCCGATAAGCTGTCCAGCATCATCGGCGGCACCGAGGAAACCACCACCGGCGTCGTGCGCCTGGCTGCCATGGCCGCCGACGGCGCGCTGGGATACCCCGTTTTCAACATCAATGACGCGAATACGAAGCATTTCTTCGATAACCACTACGGCACCGGCCAGTCCACGCTCGACGGTATTGTGCGTGCGACGAACCGCCTGCTCGCCGGCCGCACGATCGTCATCTCGGGCTACGGCTATTGCGGCAGCGGCCTGGCCCTGCGCGCGAAGGGCATGGGCATGGATGTTATCGTGTGCGAGGTGGATCCGCTGAAGGCGCTCGAGGCGCACATGGAGGGCTACCGCGTGATGCCCGCCGCCGAGGCCGCCCGCTACGCTGACGTATGGGTAACGGTTACCGGCAACTGCAAGGTCGTCGACGCCCCCGCCTTCGAGAACATGAAGGATGGCGCGATCATCTGTAACTCAGGCCACTTCGACTCCGAGATCAACCTCGTCTGGCTCGAGGAGAACGCGGTTTCCAAGGTCGAGCTGAAGCCGCTGGTCGAGGAATACACCCTGAAGGACGGCCGCACCGTAGTCGTGCTCGCCCAGGGCCGCCTCGTGAACCTCGCCTGCGCCGAGGGGCACCCCGCAAGCGTCATGGACATGAGCTTCGCCAACCAGGCGCTGGCCGCCGAGTATCTGTACCAGCACGCCGGCGAACTCGAGCACAAGGTGTACGACGTCCCCGCCGAAATCGACGACGGCGTCGCCCGCGTGAAGCTCGAAACCCTCGGCGTGACCATCGACACGCTGACCGAAGAGCAGATTGCTTATATGAACTCCTGGAACTTCTAAAGATTCCGCCAGCATCGCGAACCACGACCACCCCCGCCTCCCCCACGGAAGCGGGGGTGGTTCCATTTGCAGGGTGTGTAGCCTACACGGACTACATTCGGAACCACCGAACGCGCATCTTGGTTCCAAATGCAGGGTTTGCCGGCAGCACACCCTGCATCCCGTGCCAAACCGAGCGGCATGTGGTTCCAGATGCAGGGTTTGCCGGCAGCAAGGTCTGCATTCGGAGCCATACGGGGGGCAGGATGGTTCCAGATGCAGGGTTTGCCGGCAGCAGAAGCTGCATTTGGAGCCACCCGTGCCGACGGGATGCGGACAACAAATGAGCCAATTACCCCAGGGGCAATTGGCTCACCGCTACAAACAAGAAGGCCGACCCATTTGGGTCGGCCTTCGCTATATCCGTGTGTCGGACGATGCCTTACTCGGCAGCAGCCTCCTCGACACGAGCCTCAGCCTCAGCGGCAGCAGCCTTGGCAGCCTCGGCCTCGGCCTTGGCGGCGTACTTGGCAGCGTTCTCGGCCTTGCGGGCAGCCTTGGCTTCCTTGGCAGCTTTGCGGGCCTCTTCAGCAGCGGCGACCTTGGCAGCGCGCTCGGCCTTGCGGGCGGCTTCGCGGGCAGCAACGGCCTCGCGGGCGGAACCGAAGCGGTCGGTAAAGCGCTGGACGCGTCCGCCGGTGTCGACGAGCTTCTGGTTGCCGGTGTAGAACGGATGGCAAGCGTTGCAGATGTCGATGCGCATCTCGGACTTGGTGGAGCGGGTGGTGAAGGTGTTGCCGCAGCTGCAGGTTACCGTGCAGTCGACGTATTGCGGATGGATTTCAGCTTTCATTGGTTTCTCCTTTTCAGGTCCTGGTTTCCGACCAGGACGAAGACAAGCTTGCATATAGTAACACTCCCGCAGCCGTTTGCAAGCGTTCCATACTAACTGCACTTCTCAAAGGTTTGAAATTGCCTCACAAGAGTCGCTCCCATCAGGCAGGCCCGGGGAAGGGTTGCGCGAAGACTCTGAGCGCCCCGCAGGAACCGCGCTCATAAGAACGCGGCTAGTCCTGGCCAGCGC
>JAUNCA010000247.1 GCA_030526775.1 Coriobacteriia bacterium
AGCTTCGCGATGGCGCAACCCGACAGCGGCTTTTCCGCCTGCTCAAGCGCCTGCATGATGGCTTCGCGCCGTTGTGCTCCCGTCATCTTCGCTCCCGATACTACATGTTCACCACGCTGCCAACGATACTACCCGAAATTCCGCGCGCGCAAGCGTCGATACCACAAACGGCACGGCATCACCGAAAAATCGCCACTGACTTGCGCAAATCTTGCGCTACAATACCCGGGTTGCAATCAACGAAGGAGAAACATGGCACTCACGTTCAAGCTTGTGGAAACCGAAGAAGACCTGCAGGTCACCGCCCGTATGGCGCATGACATCTGGTTCGAGTATTGGCCCGGCCTCATCGGCCCCGCTCAGACCGAATACATGGTGAAGAACATGCAGAGCCTGCCGGCCATCACCCGCGACATCCGCGAGGTGGGCTACCGCTACTGGATCCTGCTTGACGAGCAGGGAACGCGCGTGGGCTACACCTGCGCGCTCGTCGAGGATTTCTCCGCCGACCCAGATGCGCCCGATGCCGCCAAGCATGGCGACGAGATTACGAAGCGCGCCACGAAGCGCCTGTTCATCTCGAAGATTTACCTGTACGCGCAGGAGCGCGGCAAGCACTACGCCAGCCGCGTAATCGAATTCTACGAGCAGCTCTGCCGCAACGAGGGGCTCACCGCCATGTACCTCACCGTGAACCGCGGCAACGAGCTGGCTATCCGCGCCTACCTCGGCCGCGGCTTCGAGACCATCGAGGAGAAAGCCGCCGACATCGGCGGTGGCTTCGTCATGGACGACTACATCATGTGCAAGATGGTGGACTAGGATGAGCCGAAGGATGAGTCGAAGAACGTATCTTTGACTCATTTTCACAAAGCCTCTCCGACACAAGCATTCCCGGAAAATGAGTCGAAGATACGTTCTTCGACTCATCCGTTCCGCGTAGCAGGCGTACGAAAAAACTACAGCTTCGCCAGGACGGCCTGCGCGATGCTTTCGGCGTCGAGGCCTACTTCGCGGTAGAGGTCGTTCACCTTGCCTTGCTGGACGAAGCGGTCGGGCAAGCCGAGCACGAGCGTCGGCACCTGCAGGCCTTCGTTGGACAGCACGTGCAGAATCTCCTCGCCAACGCCGCCGGCGACCACGCCCTCTTCGGCGGTAACCACCAGGCGCGTCTTCGCAGCCGCGCGAATCGCATCCTCATCGAGCGGTTTCGCCCAGCGCATGTCGACCACGCGCGCGGAAACACCCTGCTCGGCAAGCATATCAGCCGCAGCCTCGGCCTCGGCCACCATCGTGCCGAACGCCAGGATGGCCACATCGTCGCCCTCGCGCACCACGCGCGACTTCCCCAGCGGCAGCGTCTCGGCATGCTCGGGAATGGGAACGCCGCGACCGTTGCCGCGCGGGTAGCGCAGCGCCACGGGTCCGCCGAGTTGCAGCGCGGTGTGCAGGCCGTTCGCGAGCTCGGCCTCGTCGGAGGGCACGAGCACCCGCATGTTCGGAATCATCCGCGTGTACACCAGGTCGTACAGGCCGTTATGCGTCGGGCCGTCATCGCCCACCAGGCCGGCACGGTCGATGCAGAACACCACGTTGAAGTTGGGCAGCGCCACGTCCACGGCCATCTGGTCGATCGCGCGCTGCAGGAAGGTTGAATAGATGGCCACGACGGGCTTCTTGCCGCCGATGGAAAGGCCGCTCGCCAAGCCGACGGCGTGCTCCTCGGTAATCCCGACGTCGATGAAGCGATGCGGGAATTCCTGCGCAAATGCAGCCAAGCCGGTGCCGCCCTTCA
>JAUNCA010000248.1 GCA_030526775.1 Coriobacteriia bacterium
CGTCGATGATGCCGCGGGTGTCCTTGATGGAGATGCGCTTGCCGGTGCCGTTCCAACCGGTGTTCACCAGATATGCCTTCGCGCCGGAAGCCTCCATGCGCTTGACGAGCTCCTCGCCGTACTTGGTGGGATGCAGCTCGAGGAAGGCCTGGCCGAAGCAGGCGGAGAAGGTCGGGGTGGGCTCGGTGATGCCACGCTCGGTGCCCGCGAGCTTCGCGGTGAAGCCGGACAGGAAGTAGTACTGGCACTGCTCGGGGGTCAGGATGGAGACCGGCGGGAGCACGCCGAAGGCGTCGGCGGACAGGAAGATCACGTTGTCGGCGGCGGGACCGGACGAGGTGTCGCGCACGTTCAGGACGATCTTCTCGATGTGGTCGATCGGGTAGGAAACGCGGGTGTTCTCGGTCACGGACTTGTCGGCGAAGTCGAGCTTGCCGTTCTCGTCCATGGTGACGTTCTCGAGCAGGGCGTTGCGCTTGATGGCGTTGTAGATGTCCGGCTCGGCCTCTGCGTCGAGGTTAATGACCTTCGCATAGCAGCCGCCCTCGTAGTTGAAGACGCCGTCGTCGTCCCAACCATGCTCGTCGTCGCCGATGAGCAGGCGCTTCGGGTCGGTGGACAGCGTGGTCTTGCCGGTGCCGGACAGGCCGAAGAACACAGCCGTATGCTCGCCGTTCATGTCGGTGTTGGCCGAGCAGTGCATCGAGGCGATGCCCTTCAGCGGCAGGTAGTACATCATCATGGAGAGCATGCCCTTCTTCATCTCGCCGCCGTACCAGGTGTTGAGGATGACCTGCTCCTTGCTGGTGATGTTGAATGCGACGACCGTGTCGGAACGCAGGCCGTACTTCTCGTACTCATCGAACTTGGCCTTGGAGGCGTTGTAGCACACGAAGTCGGGCTCGAAGTTGGCCAGCTCTTCCTCGGTGGGGATGATGAACATGTTCTTGATGAAGTGGGCCTGCCATGCGACTTCCATGATGAAGCGTACGGCCAGGCGGGATCCCTTGCTCGCGCCGCAGAAGCAGTCGACCACGAACAGGCGCTTGTTGGAGAGCTCCTCCTTGGCCTTCGCCTTCACGACCTCCCAGACCTCTTCGCTCATCGGATGGTTGTCGTTCGGATAGCCCTCGGTTGTCCACCACACGGTGTCCTTGGAGTTCTCGTCCATGACGATATACTTGTCCTTGGGGGAACGGCCGGTGAATTCGCCGGTGAAGACGTTGACGGCGCCCAACTCGCTTTCCTTGCCGACGTCGAAGCCGGTCAGGTTCGGATTCAGCTCCTCTTCATAAAGCTGTTCGAAAGAAGGATTGTAAACGATCTCCGTTGTGCCGGTGATGCCATACTTGGTCAGATCGAGCTCAGCCATTTTTTGCACCTCTCGCTTCCTGTGTTCTCGAGAACACCAAGTTATACGTAGTTATCAATTATCGGTCATATACGCGTGAACGGAAGCGGGATTTCGGGAAAAGTGCTCGGAAATTAGATATGCCTAATCACTTTTTCGCCTGTGCAGGGGATACAGCACTTATGCCTGGTGGGGACACTATAACCAGTTTCATACTAATTAAGACAGGGTGCATTTTTTGTCTAAATACAGGCGATGGACGTATCCGGGCCCACCCTTCTGATGGTCAGATGCCCTGTTAATGGACTTGGCCATACAAGGTTCCGAAATTAGATAACCCAAACCGTCTTGGACAGAATTTGCGCTGATACAATGAAGCAAATCGGCAGAACAAACCGAGGGGGCGTCTATGCATCGGGAAACCAGCCTTTC
>JAUNCA010000111.1:0-5829 GCA_030526775.1 Coriobacteriia bacterium
ATTGAGTTCGGGAAGACGTTCGAGCTGGTCGATGAACTCGGCTACGCTGGTGCCACGGCGCGCCCGCATGCTTTCGGTGCAGAAGCTCACCACAGCACCGGTTAGCAGCGCGAGGAAGAACACCGAATACAGCGAGAGCACGACCGTCGCCACACGGCCTGCCGCCGTCACGCAGGTGTAGTCCCCCAAACCGATGGTCGTCACCACCTGGAACATGAGCCAAGCCGCATCCCAAGCGTTCTCGAAGCCAGGCTCCGCCCAGTTCACGAGGAAGACGGCTATCACATAGACGATGATGAAGCCGACCGCCCACCACATAAGGCCAGCAGCACGGATGACCTGCCAGAGCACCCTGGGAAGCAGCATCTTGGGAGTGGCCGCGGCGGTCGCCGTGACCGCTGGAGCTTCATCGCGCATCGTCATTCACCTTCCTCATCCGGGGGCGGCGCCGGGGCTGCGCATCGGGTACGCGCAGCATGCGCGGAAGCGGGAGCGCCGCGCCGATAACCGCCGCCAAGCCGCTCCACAGTATACCGTCAAGCGGGAAGCAGAGCGCCAGGATGGCTATCGTAAGCAGCGGCTTGCGCGTCACACCCGCCAAGAATCCGGTGGCCACCACCGTCACCATGAGCATCGGGTCGGCACCCGTCAGTGCAGCAAGGCCGTATCCGCAAGCCACGCCCGCGAAAATGCTCGGGAAGAAATTGCCACCCATCCATCCCATGTTAATGCACAGCGGCGTAGCCGCAGCCTTCAGCATACCCGTAGCGAGCAGCGCCACCGCTGTCCAGGTGGTCCAGGTGGCCATAAGCTCGTGGCTCTGCTCCTCGCCGGGGAACAGCAC
Organism: Coriobacteriia bacterium; assembly: GCA_030526775.1. GTDB lineage: Bacteria > Actinomycetota > Coriobacteriia > Coriobacteriales > Eggerthellaceae > UMGS1519. Next base: position 845 of record JAUNCA010000111.1, read on the forward strand.
CAACGGAAACGCCATCGCGATAGCACCGATGGCCACGCCCGCGATAACCGGCTTCAGGATGGTCCCCATTTGGCCGTTTCCCATGCGCGCTGCAAGATGCGCGGTGCCCACGCGCGAAGCGTGGTACACGAGCGCCATCACGTAGGCAACCGCCAGGCACGGCACGACCCACAGCAAATCGGCGGCGACCGCCTGGATGGAATCGAAGTGCGGAAGCCCCGCATTCCCGCCGAACAGCGCCGTGCCCGCGCGAATGCCCGCGAATGCGCCGATGGCGGCCGTCGTATACAGCACCACCTTCACACCGCGGCGCATGTCGTAATCGTTCACGGACGGCTCTTCCAGCACGTCACCGCCCTTCGGCGCGCTTTCGGCACCGGCGACGATACCCGCGATGGGTGCCCCGAAAATAGCCGAGAAACTCGCGGCGATGGTGACGTCCGCGATGTGCATCTCGCGCAGGCCAGCCGCCTTCAGCTTGTCGCGGATCCAACAGCAAGCTGCGGTGATGATACCCGTCAAACCCGCTTCGAAACCGACAGAGCCCCCAAACACAAGCGGAAGCAGAAAACTCACGGCCGACTTCCCCACGCCACCGCGCAATCGGTACGTGCCCGTAGCCTTGAACTCTCCCATCACGGTCTCGAGCCCCTCGACCCGGCTGCGCGAATACCAAGTCCACAGCCCGATTACCAGGCCGCCCAGCGTGCACACCGCAAGCGAATACCATGGCACGCCTGCTGCTGCGCCGCCGATGCCCCACAGCAGGGCAGTCAGCCAGTTCACGAGGCTCATCAGCAAAAACACGAGAAAGCCGATGACGAAGCCCGTCGCAAGCGCGAGCAACACCATGCCAGTCCCGGCAGTCGCCATATCGGCCGGGCCATTGAACGACCGCCCCGCATCGCGGATGTATGGCCGCCGCTGCTCTGTCCGGGCCTCCTTCGCCATGGCCTACTTCCCCGGTTTCACCTTTTTCAGCAGCATCTTGCCGGCCTGCGGCAGGATGGCCTTGAACTTATCCTCGCTCGCCACCATGGTGGAGCACTCGGGGTTATCGCGGTGCAGGTGGATGGCATCGAATTCGCAGCGCGTCGTGCACAGGCCGCAACCGATGCACTTGTTCGGGTCGACGATGCTCGCACCGCAGCCGAGGCAGCGGGCGGTCTCGACCTTCACTTGTTCCTCGGTGAAGGTGCGGCGCACGTCGTCCCAGTTATGCAGCACGGTCGCGACCTTCGCGCACTCCGGCACCTGACGACCCGCATGGTCGTAGCCCAGGCCAAGCACGATGTTTTCCTTGTCGAGCTCCACGTAATGGCGCTGGTTGCGCCCGATGGTAAGCGAGCTGCCCGTCTGCACGAAGCGATGCAGCGACACAGCGGCCTCATGGCCTGCCGCGATGGCGTCGATGACGAATTTCGGGCCGGTATACACATCGCCACCCACGAATACGTCGGGCACGGTGGTCTGATAGGTCTTGGCATCCGCCACGGGACCGTTGCCACGCCCGAGTTCGACCGCGCTGCCATCCAACAGGTTGCCCCACTCGATGGACTGCCCGATGGCCATCACGACGTTCTCGCAGGCCACGAAGCGGGTATCCGCCTCGTCGTAAACGGGTGCGAATTTGCCATCCGCGTCATACACGCGCGTGCAGCGCTTGAAGGTCACGCCGCGCAGGACACCCTTATCGTCCACTTCGACGCGCGCCGGGCCCCACCCGTTCTTGATGAGCACGCCATCTTCGGCCGCTTCGGCAATTTCCTCGGGCAGCGCGGGCATCTCGTCGGGCTGCTCCAGGCATACCATGGCCACCTCTGAGGAACCGCACCGCACCGCCACACGCGCGGCGTCGACGGCCACGTTGCCGCCGCCGATGACCGCCGTCTTGCCCTTCACCTGGTACTCCGGGTCGGCAAGCGCCGTGCGCAGGAAGCTCACCGCCGTCGAGACCTCGGACGCGTCCTCGCCGGCGATGCCGGCCTTGCGCGACCCCTGGCAGCCAATGGCCAGGTAGAACGCTTTGAAGCCCTCGGCGCGCAGCTCGTCGAGCGTCACATCGCGCCCCACTTCCACGCCGCAGCGAATCTCGACGCCCATAGCACGCAGCACGTCGATTTCGGCATCCACGACATCCTTGGCCAGCTTGTAGGCCGGAATGCCGTAGGTCATCATGCCACCCGGCTTTTCCGCCTTCTCGAACACAACGGGCTTGTAGCCATGTTCGGCCAGGTAGTAGGCGCACGACAAGCCCGCGGGGCCCGCACCCACGATGGCGATTTTCTCCTTGAAGAGGCCACGCGTGGTAGCCGGGATTATCTCGGGCACGTAGCGCGTCTCGGCCTCGAGGTCCTTCTCGGCGATGAACTTCTTCACCTCGTCGATGGCCACGGCCTCGTCGACGGTGCCGCGCGTGCACGCGGCCTCGCAGCGGCGGTTGCACACGCGTCCGCATACGGCCGGGAACGGATTCTCGCGCTTGATGAAGGCCAACGCGTCGCGATAGCGCCCCTCTGCCGCCATGCGCAAGTAACCCTGGACGCTCACGTGCGCCGGGCACGCGGTCTTGCAGGGCGCGGTGCCGGTCTCGTGGCACTCGATGCGGTTGTTGTTCTTGTAATCCCAGTCCCAGTCGTCTTCGGACCAGTCGAGCGTCGGCAACGGTTGACGCGGATACTCGACGGCGCCGTCCTTCGTCGGAAGCTTCTGCCCCAGCTGCACGGCACCGGCCGGGCACACCTCCACGCAGCCCGCGCAGGCCACGCACTTGTCTTCCTCGATGTGCGCCACGTAGGCCGAGCGGCTCATGTTCGGCGCGTTGAACAGCTGCGACGTGCGCAATGCGTAGCAGATGTCCACATTGCAGTTGCAGATGGCGAAGATCTTGTCGGAGCCGTCGATGTTCGTGATCTGGTGCACGAACCCGTTCTTCTCGGCCAGCAGCAGGATCTCGATCATCTCGTCGTAGGTCACGTAATGGCCCTTGCCCGTCTCGACGCAGTAGTCGGCCATGTCGCCCACGCCCAAGCACCAGTTCTGCGGGTCGTCGCCGCCATTGTCGCCGCGCACGCGCTCGGACAGACGGCACGAGCACGCGCCGGCGCTGAAGCGGTCGTACTTCTTCAGCCAGTGCGAGAGCTTCTCGACGTCGGCCGCGTGGCTTTCCTGCTGGATGGCCTGCTCGACGGGAATCACGTGCATGCCGATGCCCGCACCGCCCGGCGGCACCATCTTGGTTGCCAGCGTAAGCGGCAGGTAGGTCATGCGCTCGAAGAAAGTGCCGAGCTCGGGATGTTCCTCGAGCTGCGGCTGGTTCATCACCGTGAATTCGGCCGAGCCGGGAACGAACATCGGCAGCACGTAGCGCTTCTGATGACGCGGGTTCTTGCCGTCGAGGTTCTCCCAGTTGTACTCGATGATGCCCTTCACGCTCATGGCATCGAGCAGCTCCTGCGCCTTCCAGGTGGTAAGGCCCGTCGCCGCGCAAATCTGCCCGAGCGTCATGGGCTTGCGCACCTTCATGTGACGCGTGAGCTCGGCTTCCTCTTCCGTCATCACGCATGCCAAACCCCAGTAGTCGGGGTCGTTGTAGTTGGTCTTGTGCGCCAGACGGTCGGTGATCTTCGCCGCTTCGCGCAGCACGCCGGGTTTCGGGGGCTCGGCGCTCGCCGGACCCGGATCGTCCGGATGCTCGGGCTTGTAGTGCATGAAGGTGTCGTTTTCGGAGTACTCCTCCGGCGCGATGATGCGCAGCGGCTCTCCCCCGGAGTTCTTCGTCGGAATAACATTGCGTGCCGCTATGTCCTCGTCGCTCATGCCGCGACGCATCGCAGCCTTGCGCTCCTCAACGGTCGCGCCGCCGTACGGCTCCGTCACGCGAACCATGTCTTTGACGTCTTTCATCTGGTCTCCCATCTTCGCGCGTCTCCCACGCACCATCCCATTATACGGATTGCCCTCCGCTCCGCCATGCGAAACCGCAGACCAGATTGTCTGTTCGACCTAGCCCATCGTGGCGTGCCATTGTTGGCGGAGGGCTTCCAGCGTGAAGGCGGGCTCGTCTTGGTTCAGGTAGTGGGCGGCGGCATCGGCCTCGGTGTAGTCGTCGAGGAAGCAAGCGTAGGTGCTTTGCTCGTCGAAATGGCATACCAGGGGAATGGCCTCGTGTCGGGCAAGCAGCACCGTACCATCCGGTTGCCGCTCGAAACGCAGGCTAGCTGCAGCGCCGAGCACCGTGCGCGGGTCCATCTGGTTGGAGACGAAGTTGCCGAGGCTCCAGTACACGACGGCCGTGTTACCCGCTTGCGTGCGCAGCTCTTCCATCGGCTGGACGATATGCGAATGGGAGCAGATGACGGCATCCGCGCCCGCATCCACGAGCCGCTCCACCACCTCGCGTTGCCGCACGGTGGGCTTGCTCGCGTATTCCTCGCCGATATGCAAAAAGCACGCGGTGGCATCGGCTTGGGTTTCCGCTTCTTGCACGCGCTTCACCAGTCCATCCAGGTCATCAAGCGTGTCGATTTCGTATTCGAAGCCAGCCTCGGGCACACGTCCGTTCAGCCCTTCGGTCGCGTTGAAAAGAGCTAGCCGGATGCCGTTTGCCTCGACGTAATCGATGGCCACAGCATCCTGCGCGTCCTCGTGCAGACCCAGCACTGTGACCTCAGGATGCTTCCCGCGCCAAAATGCGAGCGTGTCATCGATGCCCGTCTGCCCACGGTCGAGCGCATGGTTCGTGGCACCCAGCACCACATCGAACCCGGAATCCGCTAGCGCGTCACCCATGGCCAACGGCGTCCCGAACAGCGGGAACCCGCCCCGCAGCGCCGGATCGGCCACGAGGATGGTCTCCTGGTTCACCACCGCCACATCGTAGGCCGAGATGCGCTCCTTCACCTGCGCATACAGCGGCGCGAAATCGTACTCCTGCCGCTTTGGAACCCACGCATGCTCGTACACGCCCTCATGCGCGATGTTGT
>JAUNCA010000111.1:5839-6498 GCA_030526775.1 Coriobacteriia bacterium
CCGCAATTAACGACAGGCTGCCCTCGCCATCAGAGCCCCCGGACGGTTCAACCTCCTCCACGAGCGTGAGCCCCCAACTCTCCCAAGCCCAGGTCGTAGCTTCCCCATCCGGCGAAACCAAGTGCAAGCGCATACGCTCGTCAAGCTGCATGGACTGCACTTCAATCCCCAACGCCGACGACATCCACACCGGCTGCAGCGCCCCCTCCGCATACCGGTGAATAAACACATGCTGCGAGAAATTGACGCTGTCGCTTTCCACCCAAAACGGCCGATGCTCCCCGAAACTCCCCCGCTTCCAAACAAGCGACACCAGCTCAGACGTCCCATCGCGGTCGATATCCCCCACCGCCACTTCCTGCACCAGCCACTCGGGATCCGATTCGCACGAAGAATCGCCATCAACAACCGTAAACGCCTTCCCCGCAAGAAAGACCGTTTCCTCCACCCCATCTAAGTCCAGGTCGCAAGCGATTTCCCGCTCTTCCCAAGAGACCCAAGAAGGCAAAAAGCCCCCCGCATCCCAAAGCGCGAACAAGGCAGCACCAACAAGAACAACAGCCGCCACACCAGCAAGCAGGAGGCGAAGGGGCTTTTTTGACTTCGCGGCAACCATAAGGCTTCTCTTAGAGTCAAGGTAGCCTTAGGGGGTGGGCGGG
>JAUNCA010000111.1:6533-6745 GCA_030526775.1 Coriobacteriia bacterium
CCGCCCACCCCCTAAGGCGGACAGCTATGGCAGCTTTAAACAGTAGGCACGACACCGCCGTCGAAACCTAGTAGCTGAACTCATATTGGAAGTCCGAAGTCCAGTCTTCCACGTGCTTCTCGGGCTTGTTGTAGGTGGTCCCGCCTATAGCCTCGATGCCCATCATCTCGCGCCACTCGGTATCGGTTAAGCGCTCGGACATCGGCTGCTCG
>JAUNCA010000112.1:0-4049 GCA_030526775.1 Coriobacteriia bacterium
TCCTGGGGAGGGCAGGTGAAGTCCGACAGCGCGTCTTTCGGCGTATCCAAGCAGACGGTCACCCAAGAAGACCTCGAACTGATCGCAGCATCCCCTTCGCTCACCTACCTGACGCTCGAAAACTGCGACCTATCTGCATGCGACTTTACCCAGGTTACCTTTGCATCGGGAGGGCTTACCAAGCTGGACCTCTCGGGTTCGACCGGCATCACCGACTACTCGTTCCTCGCCCCGCTTTCCCTGAAAGAGCTCAAGCTCTCGGGCCACGAGACGTTCAACAGCCTGTCCGCGGTAAACACCGAGCAGCTTAAGGTTCTCTCGATTAACGGGACGGCCGTGGGCGACATCTCGACGCTCGCAAATGCGCCCATCGAGGAGCTTAACATCAGCAACACACTGGTAAACGACATCACCGCACTCGGCAGCCTCGCGAATCTCAAGAAGCTCCTCGCGGCTAACACGGGTGTTACCTCGATCGATGCCATCCTCCCACTCGAAAAGCTCGTCGCTATCGACTTCTCCGGATGCAAGATCGCCTGGTCGGATCAGCCGATTGCATCCCTTAAGCTGAAATCCGCCAAACTTGCCAACACGGGACTTACCAACCTCGGGCTCCTCTCCAACTGCTCGCTTCTCGAAACGCTCGACGTGAGCGAAAACAGTTCCTTCGTCGACGTTGCCGACTTGGACAAGCAAAACTACACGACCCTTAAGCAGCTGGATTTCGCCCGCACGGGCGTGTCCGCCGACAACCTTGCCTGGATCGGTAAGTGCACCAACCTCGAAGAGCTCTCACTCGACGGCGTGCCGCTGGGCAATCTGGACATGTGCGCGAACCTCAAAAATCTCGCGGCGATCTATGCGGCGGGCTGCTCGATTAGCGACATCAGCGGCCTGTCTTCATGCACCAATCTCCAGCGCATTTTCCTCGCCTGCAATGAGATTGCGGACATCTCCGCATTCCCCCAGCTCGCCAAGACTAGCAACAGCTACACCGTGGTCGACCTCTCCTACAACAAGCTCAAGAGCGTCGCCAGCCTGCCTGCCGGGGAATACCGAGCCATCCTGCTCTACGGAAACGACGATGAAATCGCCACCAGCATGCCTGAAGGCATAAGGACGTACGAGGCCATCGTTCCCTGGTGCGCGGGCGTGAAGACAGACATGGTCACAGAGCCAGGAGACTTCACACAAATCTACCTCCTTGGCTGTCCGAAAAAGCAGCAGGTCGCGGTTCAGGACGCCTTGGGCAGCGGGCGCGTGTCGTTCATCGACGAGCCTGAGCTCTTAGACATGTACAAGAACGACTCGTTCGGGTATTCCCTCAAATACGACGCTACTCAGCTGCTCAGCATCAAGGGGTAAACGGGAGACCAGCCTATCGGAGCGCGTATCGATGCTTGCCCGCCGGAATTGGAACCCGCACAACCCACTCCTCCACCTGGGGGATTAGGCAAGTTGTGGTTTCCGCGAGTTTCCATCACGCGCTTAGGGGATACAGGTGCGTTCGGTACATTTGATTTATGTCGATCGGCCTACAAACACCGAGGGGGCGCCATGAAGCGGATGTGCGTATTGGCAATGCTGGCCACGATGATAAGCCTGGCGTTAGCCGGCTGCGGGGGCGGAGGATTCAACGAAGCCGCCTTGAAAGACGCCTTGCCCGAGAGCATCACCACCTGCTATTTCAACGACGAGCTGAAAACCCAAACCGTCTCGAATATCGAGGTCGTGAAGGCGGACGTCTCCGACGACGAGCAATACGTGCGCTGTGAGATTGCCCTTAAAGACGACGATCTCGAGCGGTGCGTCTATGCAGACCTCAACCTGAAGAAGTATGAAAAGGGCGGCTGGCAGGTCGATTACTGGCAGCCCTACGAAAAAGACCACGTCATCAGCGTGAAAGAGCCGGACGGCTCGGCCGTCGATGCGTATATGGCCAGCTTAGGCTATAGCAGCTTGCAGACAACCAGCGAAGGCAGCGTGGAATACGAGGACTTCGCAACCTACACGAAGTCCTATTCGGTGAACGAGTCCTACCAGTACGCCACCTTTAGCGGCAATGTGATCTACACCATGGAGCTCATTGAATACGGAGCGAGCAACGAGGGCCCCGCGCGCTACGCCTGGGAGGGCCAATACGCGCGTTCGCCGGAAGTGGATTACTCCGGGCTTTCGTGCAACTGGGACATCTCCACGCAGTGGACCGGCGTCGAGATCAATCCCAAGCAAGACCCTCCCTACCGGTTCGAGGTGTCGCTTAACTCGATGACCGAAGGCGAAAACCTCGAGGGGAGCGGGAAGCTCCAATTCCCCGCATACGACGGGTTCACGCCGCTTGGCAGGTACGGCGATTACGACTTCGTCAGCGCCAGGCTCAGCACGGAAGGGTCTTCTCCCTCCGATGCCGCCGCGACCCTCAGCCTCTCGTTCGTGTACGGACCGGCCGTAATCCTGCGTTTCACGCCCGACAGCGTGAGCGCAACCCAAGACACCATTAACGGCGAACTTGCTTTTGACGTGACCGGCGACGGATCTTCGGGTTCGGGCTCGGATTCGTCGACCTCCAGCTCGGGCGGTTCTCAGGAAAGCACATCGAGCAGCACCGAAAAGAGCGAGAGCACATCCACTTCGACCACCGCTCAGAAGACGAAGAAGGCGCTGGTCATAGAACCGGACCAAACCGATGCGGATGGATACGTACTGCCCATGTCCGCAACGCGCCTCTACACGCGTGACGAGGTCGAAGGCCTTTCAACCTGGGGTCTCGCCATTGCGCGCAACGAGATTCCGGCGCGGCACGGACTCAAGTTCGACATCGACGAGATTGCGGACTACTTCGCAGCGAAGGATTGGTACAAGGGCAAGCTCACGCGCAAGGAATTCAGGAGCATCGTGGGAATCCTGAACACCACCGAAGAAGCCAACGTTGCCATGATCCTGGAAATCGAGAAGGAGCGGAAATCCCCGTGGCTGCCGCCGGAATAAGCCGCTGCTAAGTCGTTACACCCCGCGTATATCGAGGTTCATATCGATGGCCGTCTCGATTCCTGCGACGCGGCCGTCGTTGCTATATTGCCACACGGCGAAGGGGCGGCGGCATGACGGGTAGTCGCCGTATTCCGCATACCACAGGCCATAGTCTTCAAGCTCATCGAGGTCGTAATTCGCGAGGTCGTAGCCATTTCCGTACAGCATAGCCTCATAGCCGCCGGCTTTTATGGTCTCGCAGAAGGCCAGCGCGATGGCCGTGGATTCCTCCCTGCTCATGCCCTCGATGCGGCTATCGATGCCCGCGGCGTTCTGCTCGTAGTCGAACACCACCGGGTAATCGAGCTCTGCGCCGGCAAGCAACTGCAACACGAATTCGGCCTCTTCCCGCGCCTCTTCCTCGGAGATGGCCTGCGAGAAGAAGTACACACCGCACTCGATGCCAGCCGCCCGGGCAAACTGCAAGTTGTATTCGAAATAGTCGTCTTGGAACAGGTCGCCCTCCGAGCTGCCGCGATACCCCTCGCGGATGAATGCGAATTCAATGCCATCTGCCGCAACGGCATCCCAGTCGATATAGTCCTGATGGTCGGACACGTCGATGCCGATTTTCGAGACGATCTCCCCGTCTTCCGCGTAAGACATGCGCCCATTCTCCCAGGAAAACCCTTCGGGGTCGCAATACGGTGGCGTCCAGCCGCTTCCGCCGGAACCGCCATGCGAAAAGAAGCAGGAGCTGAGCAGCATCACGCCCGCCACGAGCACGGCAAGCAGCGCCAAAAGCATGGGGGTCGTTCGTTGTTCACGTCGCGCAACCATGCAAAAAGTATACCGTGCGCTCCCCCGATGAGTCGAAGAACGCATCTTCGACTCATCGGTACATACAAGAAGCGGGCCCCCCCCAGCCGGGGCCCCCATGGCACCCATGGGGGGGGGGTTTGGGGTGTTCAAGGTCGCAAACTCCCCGATAAATTACAATTTATATTCCTAATATAACACCTGTTTTTATTTCATGACCTCTTGAATATTCAAAAGCGCTCATTCTTCTGCTGCCGGGG
>JAUNCA010000112.1:4059-6735 GCA_030526775.1 Coriobacteriia bacterium
GTTTTGCCCAAGACCGAATTTTCGACTAATCGTAACAAACAAAAAAAAGCCCCGCCGAAGCGGGGCCGCCATTCTCACGCTTGAGGCAGGGTTTGCGTTACTCGCCCTCGCGCTCGAAGGTGTTGTAACGCTTGCCATGGAAGGCCCAGATGGCAGCCGCGAAGCCGATGAAGCACATCGCGGACAGCACGAGGAAGGCCACCTGGTACCCGAAGGCCGCGATGAAGCTTGCGGTGAAGAAACCGCAGATAGCGCAGCTGAAGCGGGACACGAACACGATGGTGCCGTTAGCCGTGGTGCGCAGCAGCGTCGGGAAGCATTCCTGCATCCACACCTTGAGGATACCCTCGAAGGCGAACGCAGCGCCGATGCAGTAGAGCAGCTGGGTGAGGACGTACGTGACGGTGGAGGCACCGAAAATCGGGAACATCAGGAAGCCGGCAAGGTAGAGCACTGCACCCATGTAGAACAGCGGCATACGCTTGGGGGTGTCGACGAAGTGCATGAAGACGAAGTCGAGGATGGCACGGATGGGATAGACAATCATGCCGATGAGGGCGACCGTGGAAACAGGAAGCTCGACGACGTTGTTGCCAATCCAGGTGCTGAACTGGCCGAGGCTGTTGGCCGGGACGTTCGTGCCGATGTAGAAGATGGCCAGGGCAATGAACGGAACCAGGTACGGAGCCTTCAGCAGGTCGCCGATCTTGCCGGTGTCGGACTTCTTGACGATGCCCTGCTTGCGCAGCGCGTTCTCGCGCAGCCAGATGGGAGACTCGGGAATGGTCTGGCGCAGGATAAGCACGATGCCGGAAACAATGGCGAGCTGAGCAAACATGATCTGGCCGCCGACGACGCCCCAGTCGCCCACGATGGAGCCGATGCCCTGGGCCACGACGATGCCGACAACCCACAGGATGTCGCTGAACAGCAGCATCTTGCCGCGCTTCTCGTCAGGAGCAACCTCGGAGATGGTGGCCAACGATACCGGAAGGTCGGCACCGACGCCCAAGCCCATGAGGATTTCGCCCAACAGCAGGATGGCGAAGTTGTTCGAGAAGATCATCAGCAACGCGCCGAGCACGAGCATGACCATGGTGACGGAGAAGACGGGTTTACGCCCGAAGATGTCGCCCAGACGACCGCCGAAGATGGAGCCGAAGGCGATGCAGAAGGTGAGCGCTGCGGACAGGGCGCCAAACTCGACGTTGGAGAGCCCGAATTCGTTCTGGTAGATTACCAGTGCCACACCCGAGGTGATGATCGTGCACGAATCGATGTAGGATGCCATACCGTTGATAACGGCAACCCACCACGGATTCGGCTGTTTGGCAGGTGCTTTAGCCATTGTTCCTGTTTCCTTTCAAAACCGTGAGACGCTTAGATGATAAAAGCCGCGGGGCCTTTGATCGCTTAGTCGAGGAATTCCTCGTTCACCGTGAGCTTGAAGTCGCGGGCGATGTCGCGCAGGCCCCGGTCGGTGATGGTGTTCATGAAATCGCCGGAGTTGTTGTTCATCATCAGCGCATGGCCGTGAATAGCCGCTGCCTTCTCGATGGTGTGCATCAGGCCGAACGCGTTGTCGAAGTCCGGGCCGGACACGAACATGCCATGCTGCGCCCAAATGGCCGCGTCGTACTTCTTCATAAGATCGCAGGTGGCATGCGCGATGTCGGCACCGCCGGGAACCATCCACGGCACCACGCCCACGCCCATCGGGAACACGACGATGCACTCGGTCATGGCCTTCCAGAGCGCGCGGGTGAATTCGCGGGCGTCGAGCGGCATGACCTTCGTCAGCGCGATGATGTTGTCGGGATGCGCATGGTAGATAACGCGGCAAGCGCCATCGGTCACGTCCACGCGCACGCTGTGGTTCATGAAGTGGCTCGGGAACTCGCTCGTGGGAACGCCGCCATCCTCGAGGCCCCAGACGATACGCCAGGAATCGCCCGCGTCGTTAATCTGCACGATGCCGGTGTTGCGCGCGGGATCCACGGCAACGTTGCGCATATAACCGCCGGAACGCGTAGTGGCGAAGAACGCACCGCGCAGGTTATCGGCCTGCACGCCCATGTTCACCCACTCGCCGGGCGTCTCGTTGAAATACGGCTTGCACGCAGCCACCTCAGCGTCGGTCAGACGATAGGTGAGGTTTCCGCCGTTGCGCTCGTGCCAGCCCTGCAGCCACCCATCGCTGCACAGTCGCACGAACCCCTGCATGAACTGCTGGCCCTCGATTACCTTGTTCTTATCCATTACCCTTTTTCCTTTCCTGAATGGATTGTTCTCTAGTTAGGCAGATGCGTTGTCACGTCGAACGATTTGCGAATGGCCGCACGGGCAGCCTGCAGGTCGGAGAATTCCCCGCCTTGGATCATCTGCACGATGAGGTTGCCGAGGCTCGTGCCCTCGATGGGGCCCGCGTATACGGGCAGACCGCAGGCACGGGCCGTCTGGTCGTTCAGGTAGGCATCCTGGCAACCGCCGCCCACCACGTTGATGCTGGTATAGGTCTTGCCGGTGAGCTTCGAGAGCTCGGCAATTGCCTCCGCGTAGCAAGCGGTGAGGCTCTCGTACACGCAGCGCATGAGCGCGCCCGTGGTTTCGGGAACTTCCTGGCCGGTGTCGCGGCACGCCTGCTTGATCTCCTCGATCATGCTCTCGGGAGCAAGG
>JAUNCA010000113.1 GCA_030526775.1 Coriobacteriia bacterium
GTCTTCTGAACGAGCTATACCGCCTTCCTAATGCGGGACTGTACGGTTAGGGATTCTTCGACTTCTTTTATCGAGATGAATGCGGTGCAGTTGTTGCTGCCTTCAGTTGGGATGCCGATGGCTTCTGCATCGGCATGGGGAGAAAAACGCCAATATTTTGGACTTGGGAACACGCACCTTTCTGGAAGCGGCTCTGTCCGGTTGGGAAATCGTTCCCAAGCCCAAGATGTGGGCATTTTTGTGTGGGTAAAGGGCCCTTCCGGATTGGCTTGTCGTTCCCAAGTCCAAAAAAGCGGTCAAAACCAATCGCCGCGATGCGTGCAATACCGGGAGATGACCGAATGGGGCTTTGGGGTGCTTGATGGCAGTCCTTATGCTCTTCTTCTGGGAAAACATGCCTGGTAGCGAGTAGAATAAGAATATATATACCGGCCGCGAGCCAAGGGGTGACGGCAATGGAGACTTGGGATGTTGCGGTAATCGGCGCGGGCATCGCGGGGTGCTTCGCGGCACGCGAGTTGGCGCGATACGACGTGAGCGTCGTGGTTCTCGAGGCGGGAAATGATATCGCCTGCGGCTCGAGCCGGGCGAATTCGGGCATCGTGCATGCAGGCCACGACCCGAAGCCTGGCACGCTGAAGGCGAAGTACAACGTTGCGGGCTCGAAGCTGTTCCCGAAGCTGGCAGAGGAGCTCGATTTTCCCTTCTGGCGCAACGGCAGCATGGTGGTGGCGTATTCCGCCGAAGAACTCGAATCGGTGAAGACCCTGGTGGCGCGGGCTGTCGAAAACGGCGTCGAGGGCGTAGTCGAGCTTTCTGCTGAAGAGCTGTTCGCGCGCGAGCCGAACGTGTCACGCGAGGCGGTGGGTGCGCTGTATGCGCCGACGGGAGGCATCTGCGATCCATACCATGCAGCGCTCGCGGCAATCGAGAATGCGGTGGAAAACGGGGTGGAGCTGCGGTTCAATGCAGGAGTGGCGCGCATCGAACCCGTGGATGGCGGATACCGCCTGTACGATGCGGACGGCAATTGCCTGGAAGCACGCGCGGTGGTGAACGCCGCGGGCGTGTTCGCCGACGAGATGAACAACCAGGTGAGCACCAGGAAGCTGCACATCACGGCCCGGCGCGGCGAGTATTGCCTGTACGATACCGACCTGGGAAACACCTTCACGTGCACGATGTTCCAAGCTCCCACGGCGGCGGGGAAGGGCGTGCTCATCACGCCCACCATTCATGGGAACCTTATCGTGGGGCCGAACGCCATCGCACAGGAAAGCAAGACCGACCTCTCGACTTCTGCCGAGGGCTTGGCGGATATCCTGGAGCGGGGAAAGAAGACCTGGCCGAATCTGTCGTCGCGTGGAATCATCACGAATTTCGCGGGGCTGCGCTCGACCGGCGATACGGGCGACTTCGTCTTGGGCGAGCCCGATGACGCGCCGGGATTCTTCAACATCGCCGGATTCGATTCTCCGGGACTTACGAGCGCCCCGGCGGTCGCGGTTGACATCGCAGCCGATGTGGCTGCGCGCCTCGGTGCGGAAAAGGATGAGTCTTTCTGCCCGGAGCGCATGGCGAAGCCCCTGTTCGCCCAGATGGACGATGCGTCGCGCGTGCGGGCTATCATGAATGACCCCGCCGAGGGCCGCATCGTATGCCGTTGTTGCAGCGTGTCCGAGGCCGATATCGTGGATGCCCTGCATGGCCCGATTCCCGCGCTCTCGCTCGATGCCCTGAAGTGGCGTACCGGGGCGATGATGGGGCGGTGCCACGGCGGGTTCTGCTCGCCGGAGCTCCTGCGCCTGTATGTGCGCGAGACGGGGGCCGATCCGGCGAAGGTGGACAAGCGCCTACCGGGATCGTACCTGGTAGCCGAGGCGCGCCCCGACTATCAGCAGCTGGCTTCGCTCGGAGGCGGCTTGGATGCGCGGGATCCCTCGGGTTTGACCGACGACTCCTACGAGGTCGTGATCGTGGGCGGCGGCGCTGCCGGCTTGGCGGCTGCGCGGGCGGCGGAGGCAAATGGCGCCCGGAACATCCTGCTCATCGACCGCGAGAAACACTTGGGCGGCATCTTGAAGCAGTGCATCCATTCTGGGTTCGGGTTGCATCGGTATGGCGAAGAGCTCACCGGCCCCGAATACGCCACCCGCCAGCAGGAGGAGCTGGGGCGTACCTTCGTGCTCGCGGACGCGACCGTCCTGCGCATCGCAGCATCCGACATGACGGGCGGGTATCACGAAGTCGTCATCGCGATGCCCTCGGGCCAACGGAAGGTGCGCACGAAGGCCGTGGTGCTTGCGACTGGATCGCGTGAGCGCGGGGCGGGCTCCCTCAACATCGCGGGAAGCCGGCCGGCGGGCGTGTTCAGCGCGGGCAGCGCGCAGAATTTCATGAATCTGCAAGGATGCTTGCCGGGGCGCAAGGTGGTTATCCAGGGAACGGGTGACGTTGGCCTCATCATGGCACGTCGACTGACGTTGCAGGGTGCCAAGGTGGTGGCCGTATACGGTACAAGCCCCTGGCCCGCTGGTTTGCGGCGCAATATCGCCCAGTGCCTCGACGATTACGGCATTCCCCTGTACTTGTCGAAGACGGTGTGCCGGCTGGAGGGCGACGACCGCCTCGAGGCCGTGTGGGTGGCGGATGCCGAGTTCGGCACGCGCAAACCCATCCCCGGAACCGAGGAACGCGTGGAATGCGACACGTTGCTGTTGTCGGTGGGCCTGCTGCCCGAGAACGAGGTGGCGAAAACCGCCGGCGTGGCGCTCGATTCCGTGACGGGTGGCGCCTACGTGGACGACGCGCTCCAGACGAGCGTGCCCGGAATATTCGCCTGCGGAAACGCGCTTCACGTACATGATTTGGCTGATTTCGCGAGCTCCGAGGGCGACCGCGCCGGTGCATCGGCTGCGGCCTATGCGCGCGGCGATGTGAAACCGGCTTCCCGCGATGGGAGCTTTACCGGGATTCCCCTTAAGGGCGAAGGCTCGGTGCGCTACGTGATGCCCCAATACATTACGCCCGGTGCGATGCCAGAGGAAGAAAAGCTCAACCTGCTCTTCCGCGTGCGCAAGCCCATGAAGAACCCGACCTTCATCTTGGAAGGCGTGTACCCCGATGGGTCGCGCGATCTTATCCGCAAACGCAAAGCACTCATCGCCGTGCCCGCCGAGATGGAGGAGATGAAGGTGGCGGCAGGACGCCTCGAAGGCTTTGCCTCGCTTGCATTGCGCGTTAAGGAAGGGGGCGAGTGAGATGGCCAACAAGACGTTTACCTGCGTGAATTGCCCGATGGGATGCACGCTTGAGGTTGTTTTCGACGATGCGGGCGCCATTGCCTCCATCACCGGCAACACGTGCAAGCGCGGCGAGGAATACGCGCGGCAGGAAGCCGTTGATCCGCGCCGCAATGTCAGCACGCTCGTCATGGTTCCCGGTATGCTCGAGCCGCTATCAGTGAAGACGGCGGCTCCTGTTCCCAAGGCGCGCATCATGGACGTCATGGCAGCCGTGCGTGCACTGCAGGTGCAACCGCCGATTGCGGTGGGGCAGGTGCTCCTCGAAGATGCCGCTGGCACGGGCGTGGCCATCGTCGCCACAAAAGCCGTGGGGTAACCCGGGCGTAGAAAGCTGTCGGCAATGAAAACGCCCGCTCCGGATGCCGGAGCGGGCGTTCGCGATTCAAGGAGCCTTGGGCTACTTCTTTGCGGCCTGCAGGGCGTCGTGAATCTCGGCTGCGGTCTTGAGCTGCATCACCTTTTCGGCGAGCTCGTCGGCCTCGGCCTTGGTCCAGAGCGATACCTGCTTGCGCGTGGCAAGGACGCTCGTGGCGGATACGCTGTACTCGCCCAGACCGAAGGAAATCCACAGCGGGATGAGCAGCGGATCGGCTGCAGCCTCACCGCACATGCCCACCATGATGCCCGCCTTGTTGCCCTCTTCGATGACGCGCTTGATGCTGCGCAGCACCGCCGGGTTGTAGGTGGAGTACAGGTAGCGCACCTTCTCGTTGCCGCGGTCGGCACACATCGTGTAGCCGGTGAGGTCGTTCGTACCGATGCTGAAGAAGTCGGCCTCTTCAGCCAGCGCGTCGGCCATGATGGCAGCAGCCGGCGTCTCGACCATGATGCCCACCTGGATATCCGGGTTGTAGGCGATGCCCTCCTGCTTGAACTCCAGCATGTAGCGGGCCAGCAGGTCCTTCACCGCGGTGAGTTCGTCGATGCAGGTGACGAGCGGCACCATGATGCGGATGTCGCCGAAGGCGCTTGCGCGCAGCAGGGCGCGCAGCTGGGTGCGGTACAGATCCTCGCGCGCGAGGCAGTAGCGCACGGCGCGGAAGCCCAGGAACGGGTTCTCTTCGGGTTCCATGCCCAGGCTCGGGACGTCCTTGTCGCCGCCGATGTCGAGCGTGCGGATGATGACCGGCTTGCCCTTGCAGATGATCGCAGCCTTCTTGTAGGCCTCGAACTGCTCGTCCTCGGTCGGGACGGTGGGCTTGTCCATGAACAGGAATTCGGTGCGGAACAGGCCGATGCCTTCCGCGTCGCGCTCCATCGCACCGGTGGCATCCTCGGGCTTGCCGATATTGGCGAACAGCTCGATTTGATGCCCGTCGGCAGTGACGCTGCGGCAGCCAACAAACTTGGCGAGCTCGGCCTTCTCGGCTGCATAGGCCGCCTGGGCATTGCGTGCCAGGGCGAGCTCTTCATCGGTGGGCTCGGTGGTCACGGCGCCAGCCGTGCCGTTCACGATAAGCAGGTCGCCCTGCTTCAGGATGGCGCAGGCATTCGGGAGGCTCAGCACCGCCGGCAGCTCCATCGCGCGTGCCAAAATGGCGGAATGGCTGGTAAGGCCACCGGTCTCGGTGACAACGGCCGCGATGACGCCCGGGCGGATGCCGGCGGTCATCGAAGGCGTGAGGTCGTGCGTGACGATGATCGTGTCTTGCGGAAGCGCGCCGATGTCGACGGGGCGCTTGTTCAGCAGCTCGGCGAGCACGCCCGTCTTCACGTCGCGCACGTCGGTGGCGCGCTGCATGGTGAGCTCGTCGCCCGTGGCCTCGAACATGGTGGCGAACATCTCGCAGATTTGGACGACCGCATCTTCGGCGCAGGTGCCGCCGTCGATGAGCTTTGTCATCTCACCCTGCATGAAGGGGTCGGAAATCATCACCACGTGGCCGGTAAGGATCTCGGCTTCCTTCTCGCCTACCTGCTCGCGCATGGTGTCTGCCTGGGCGTTCGTGTAGTCGACATACGCCGCGATGGCTGCGTTGAAGCGCTCGGTTTCAGCCGCGGTGTCTTCGACCGTGCGGCTCGTGTACGACAGGTCCGGTTCCTCGACAAGGGCTACCCGTCCGATGCCAATCCCCGGACTCGCAGCAGTTCCATTCAAAATCATCTTGTTCTCCTTCGTTATCGGAGATGGGCTTTTCGCTATCCGGAGAAAGGGGGAAGCCCATTGTTGGCAAAGTCAGCGAGCAAGGTTCTTTGAACCCTCGCAGGTCAAACAAACGTTAGCGAGACGCGTCCAGGTGCCCCGAATTCCTGTGAAAGCCGAGCGAAGCGGCCTTTGGGCCGTGAGCGAGGCTTGGAGCAGGAAGGCGGGGTGCCTGGACGCGTCGCAGCGGCGGCTCATTGCGCTGTTCGTAGAACAGCGCAACCCACTAGTCGCCCATGCCGGCGGCGATGAAGTCGACGACAGCCTTGCCGGCTTCGGCCTCCTGAGCGCCCTCGGCGCGAATCTCGATCTCGGTGCCGCACTTGATGCCGGCAGCCATGATGGCCATCAGGGAGTTGCCCGGGATTTCCTTGTCGCCGTTCACGATGGTGACGGTGGCGTCATACTTGCCGACCATGCCGACGAGCAGGCTTGCGGGGCGCATATGGAAGCCCTGAGGATTGACGAGGGTTACTTTCTCGCTAAACATGTGGTGAGTTCCTTTCTACTCTAAAACTCAAACAGTGGCGCGGAGCACATGCTCCGCGCCACAGGTTTGCAGAAACTAGGCCTTGGCGACTGGCTTCTTCAGGATGCGCAGCATCAGGCAGCCGACGACGGCGCCGCATGCAAGTGCGACCAGGTACATCGGCCAGTTGCCGACGACGGCGAACACGAAGATGCCGCCGTGCGGAGCCATGAGCGTGCACCCGAAGACCTCGGAGATTGCGCCGGCCACAGCGGAACCGCAGACGCACGCCGGGATGACGCGCAGCGGGTCGGCGGCAGCGTAGGGGATGGCGCCTTCGGTGATGAAGGACAGGCCCATGATGTAGTTGACCGGAGCGCTCTTGAGCTCGGTTTCGGTCCAACGATCCTTGAAGAACGTGCAGGCGAGCGCGATGGCCAGCGGCGGAACCATGCCGCCGATCATGACGGCGGCCATCATGTCGTAGTTGCCGTTCTCGATGGAGGCGAGGCCGAACAGGTATGCAGCCTTGTTGATCGGGCCGCCCATGTCGATGGCCATCATGCCGCCGAGCAGCAGGCCAAGGAGGATCTTCGCATCACCCATGCTGGTGAGGAAGTCGGCGATGGCCTGGTTGAGCATGATCATGAACGGGTTGACGGCGCACATGAACAGGCCGATGAAGGCAAGGCCGACGAGCGGGAAGATAAGCATGGGCTTCATGCCATCGAGTGCCTGCGGGATGTGTTCGCAAATCTTCTCGAACCACAGCATGAAGTAGCCACCTGCGAAGCCGGCGAGCAGAGCGCCC
>JAUNCA010000013.1 GCA_030526775.1 Coriobacteriia bacterium
CCAACATCCAGAAGATGATCGAGCTACAGGACAAGCTGTACGCGCAGGACACCGAGGGCATCGTCATCATGATCCAGGCCATGGATGCCGCGGGCAAGGACGGAACCATCAAGCACGTGATGAGCGGCCTGAACCCGCAAGGCGTGGACGTCTACAGCTTCAAGCAGCCGAGCAAGGAGGAGCTCGCGCACGATTACCTGTGGCGCGCCGTTTGCCACCTGCCCAAACGCGGCTACATCGGGCTGTTCAACCGCAGCTACTACGAGGACGTGCTCGTGGTGCGCGTGCACGGCCTGTGGAAGGGCTACGCCATGCCGAAGCGCTGCCTCGACATGTCGGAGGGCGACTTCTTCGCGCAGCGGTATCGCCAGATCGTGAACTTCGAGGACTACCTGTACGAGAACGGGTATCGCCTGGTGAAGGTGTACTTGAACCTGAGCATGGACGAGCAGAAGAAGCGCTTCCTCGCCCGCATCGACGAGCCGGCGAAGAACTGGAAGTTCTCGGCGGGCGACCTGGACGAGCGCGACCTGTGGCCGCAGTACATGGATGCGTTCGAGGAGACCATCGGGTCCACCAGCACAAAGCGCAACCCCTGGTACGTCATTCCCGCCGACCAGAAGTTCTTCGCGCGTTACCTGGTGAGCGAGGCCGTGCTTGACGCGCTCGAGGCGTGCGCGCCCGAGTACCCGAAGCTTACGCCCGAGGCGCTGGCCGGCCTTGAGGCGTGCCGCGCCCGCCTGGAGAAGTAACGCCCGCGGATTCGCTACGCGTTTAGGAACGCATCGAGCGCGGCGAGGCCGGCGGCGAAGCGTTCGGGGATGAAGCTCAGGTGGTTGCCGGGGCCGATGGCGTATTCGACCGTGCAACCGCGTTCGCGCAGGATATCGGCGCATTGCGCCATGTTGTCCTGCACGCGCTTGAGCGCCGCGAGAGCGGCGCGCTTCTCCTTTGCGCCGATGGAGAGGTAGGCAAAGCGCCCGTTCCCGCGGAAATCGAGCCCGCGCAGGTGCTCGACCCAGCCCTCGTACCACACCGAGCCCGAAAGGCACGCGCAGGCATCGAAGAACTCGCGGTGCGCAAAGGCGTACAGCGAGAACAGGCCGCCAAGCGAGTATCCGCAGATGGCACGCTTGGTGGGGCACAGCTTGGCTTCGCGCTCGATGGCGGGAATCACGCGTTCGCACAGGTCGGCGAGCGTGTGAGCGGCGTTTCCGCCGAAGTCCGGCTCGCCGCGGTAAAGCCCCGGTGCCGGCCAAGGCGTGAGGCTGTCGTTCCAGTTCGCAACCGGCACGCGCACGATGCTGCAGGTGACGCCTGCAGCCACGCCGCCAAGATCGAACGGGTGCTCGGGCGAGTCGACCACATAGATAACCGGTGCCTCAACCCCGCCGGCGCCCACCCGGACTCCACCCTGCTCGATGTATCCGCTGGCTGCGTGTTCCATCATGCGACGCTCCTCCCTTCGAGCTATTGAAGCCCGCCAAGCAAGTTGCGGCGGAGATCGTCGCGATGCTGTCGCCAGCGCGGATCCTCACGGCGTTTCTGTATGCCCAGCATGCGCCGCAGGCCATTCGCGAATTCGTCGAACCCATCGGTGTCCATCAGCTGGTTGCGGGTAAGCGGCAGCACGCGCACATCGGCTACCGTGAGCTCCACCTCGCGTCGCGAATCGCGGTAACGAGACCATTCCCCGCTGTGCTCTTCGTCGCTGTTGTATTCGACGTCGATGTTCGGGCCTTCCCAGAACAGGTCGGGATACCGTTCTATGGTCTCGGTGCCGGACGGGTTTGTGATGGTGAGCTTTGGGTTGAGCTGCGGTTTGGGCAATCCGTAACCGCCGACGCGCTTGGGTAGGCAAAGTAGCAGGTACACCGCCGTTTCCATGGGAGATGCCGACCCGTCGAGCACAAACCGCGCAGCTTGCCGGGCTCCGACCACACCGTCATGACCCGCAATGCGCTCGACGAACTGGTACAGTCGCCGCGCTTGCAGGGCCTGCGGTATGTTGAACGTGCAGCCTTGCCCATCCGCCCGTTGCGAGCGACGCGTTGCAGAGGGCAGCTTCCATCCGCTGTAGGTTCCGCACAACTCGAGGCCTATTTTGACCAGCTCGACGAAATCGCATGACCTGCCCATCCGCAGGAAAACGTACTGTGGTGTGCAAACACAGATACCATGTCCGAGATCGAGGAACGCCCCATACGGGATACGCTGTGAAAACACGTGTGTCACCAGCTGTTTTGTGGTTGTGACCATCCCTTGCTCGGGCACGAAAGCGTGGATTGGGCGGCTGACGTGCTCAAGCCAGAAATACGCGGTGGTATCGAGCTCGCTTACGCTGCGCATAGTCTTGATCGCGTCGTTCATCAGGCGCTTTCTGCAGATGTCGCCCTCAAGTCCGTCTTCGCCGTTCACAGACCGCAGGTACCGGATTAATTCGAGAGACGATTCGTGGTTTAAATAAAGCTTCATGCGCGCCCACCCCCTTGTTGTAATTGCTTTTCCAGATTCTTGCACAAAAGAGAGGTTTTAGGAAGATATCGGGTCTATTTTCGATGCCCGAGGGAGACGAGACCCCTGTCGTTCCAGCTCAACGGTGGTGCTTGGGGGCACCTAGTTTTAAATGCGGCAAAAAACTTCCTAAAACCTCTATATTTTGCAAAAATTTGGGTATGCTCTTGCAATCTGAGGCAAGAGAGGCCAAAAGCCCCCGCTTTTCCACCGAAAAACACAAGATATTGTGTATTGGCGCGTATCAGCTAGGAAATACCCGGGTTATGCAGCATATGCCACAATATCTTGTTATCGAGAGTTGAATCCAACCGCTGAAGGGCAGCGTGGACCGAGCGACAAGAGACGATTGGTGTGGCGCTGCCTTTGCGCGCGCACGCTACTCCCGGTTGCCCCAGATGGCGATGTAGACCAGGGCGCAGGCGGCGAGCAAGTACGGGTAGAACAGGAACGGCAGGATCTCGAATGGCGAGACCGCCATGCCCACGGCTGCGGCGCCCGCGCTGGCGTACAGGATTTGCGCGCCATAGGGGATGATGCCCTGCCACACCGAGGTGAACACGTCCACGAGGGATGCCGCGCGACGTGCGGAAATGTTGTACTCCTCGGATATCTGTTTCACGATGGGGCCGGCAACCACGATGGCCACGGTGTTGTTCGCGGTGGAGATGTCCACGAGCGAGGCGAGCCCCGCGATGCCGAACTGCGCGCCGCGCTTGCCCTTGACCAGGCCCGAGATGCGCTGCAGGATCCACTCGATGCCGCCGTTGTCGCGTACGAGCCCGATGATGCCGGCGCACACGATGGATATCACCGTGATGTCGTACATGTTCATGATGCCGCCGTTGCCCTCGAGGCCGGTGCCGATGGCGATGAAAACCTGGTCGACCGGGATTACCCCAAGCGCCACGCCCACGATAATCGACAGCACCGTGCCCCCGATAAGCACGAGGAACACGTTCACGCCGGCAAGCGCCGCCACCAAAACCGCCACGTAGGGAAGCACCTGCCACAGGTTGTACTCGAGCGAGCCCTCGATGTGGTAGTCGCTGCCCAGGCCCAGCGCCAGGAACACGATGAACGTGATGATGGCGGCAGGCAGCGCGATCTTGAAGTTCTCCTTGAACTTGTCGGCCATCTCGCAGCCTTGCGTGCGCGTGGCCGCGATGGTCGTGTCCGAGATAATCGACAGGTTATCGCCGAACATGGCGCCGCCGACGATGGCACCGAGGCATAGCGCGCCGGCGAGCTCGGTCTTGTCGGCCACGCCGCAGGCGATGGGCGCGAGCGCGGCGATGGTGCCCACCGACGTGCCCATCGAGATGGAGATGAAGCACGCGATAAGGAACAGGCCCGGCAACACGATGCCCGTGGGCAGGATGGACAGGGCGAAATTCACGGTGCTCTCGACGCCGCCGGCCGACTGGACCGACCCCGTGAAGGCGCCGGCCAGCACGAATACCAGGCACATGATCATGACGTTGGAATCGCCCATGGACCGCGCGACGCTTTCGAGCTTGTCGTCGAAGGAGCGCTTGGGGTTCTGGATGAACGCCACGGCAAGCGCGCACACGAACGCGACGATGGCCGGAATGCTGTAGAAGTCCTGCAGCACGACGCCCGACCCGATGAACAGCAGCAGGAACACGCCCACGGGCAGCAAGCCCGAAAACCGCGGCTCGACCGCTTCCCATGTGCTGGTATGAATGGTTGCCATGATGCCCCTTTCCATCTCGTGGTGCGTGCCGGCGAAAACACGCGAGACGAAATGGTACCACGTTATCGGGCGCGCGGGCGCGGGTTTCCCGCTGTGCGCGTTCAGGTTGTGCAGTTACATAAAACTAGACAAATAACCTGATATGATGCGTTGGGGGTCGAAGCAAGCGCACCGGAGGGACCATGACCGAATTACACGACAAGCTTGAATTGCGCGAACGCCGTACCGCTGCCGCAGCGTATGCGCTCGAGTCGCCCTTCGAGGCCTGCCAAAAGATGCGTGCCCTGAAGATCTGCCCCGGCTACGTGTATTATCCCGAAACTGGCACCGAGGCCTATTCCTGCTCCGACCACTGCTCCTGCCGCATGCGTATCCGCGAGGCCATGAAGGCCCGCCGCGCCGCCGCCCTCGCTGCCCACTAGGCTACTTCGTGCCCACGAGCAACGTCGAGCCAGTCAGCATCATCGCCGCGGCCTCCACCTTGCCCATGAACAGGCCGTTGTCGGTCGGGATAAACTTCACGTCCCGATAGCCCTCGTCGAGCAGCTCCTGGCGGAAAGCCCGCATATCCCCGTAGCGCATCGGGCTCATTATGTCGTGAATGGCGAAAGTGCCGCCCTTCTTTAGGCAGCGCAGCGTCTCGCGCAGCAGCGCCTGCTTATTGGCCCCGGTAACGTTGTGGTACACATAATTGCTGGTCACAGCATCGAACGTTTCGTCCTCGAAGGGGAGTGCGGTGGCATCTCCTTGCTGGAAGCTCACGTTTCGCGCGCCCTCGGCTGCTGCGTTCTCCTCGCACAGGTGCTGGTTGTACGACGAATATTCGGCGCCCCAGCGGTCCACGCCGACAACCTTCGCCTGCGGGTTTCGCCGCGCTACCGCGATGGAGAGCGCGCCCGAGCCGCAGCCCACGTCGAGGCAGGTGCCGCCGTCGGGCACCCGCACGTACGAGGCCGTGCCTTCCACGATTTGCTGCGAGAGCTTGCGCCCGCCGCTATACGAGAACTGCTCGCGCGCCACCACGCACCACCCCGTGAAGGCGGCGCAGCCCACGGCGCCCACGCCGAGCAGTGCGGTTGCGGCTTTCGGTGCGCGCTTCAAGCCAGCGGCCACGGCGCCTGCTGCGAGTGCCGCCGTGCCACCCGCCATGCCGCCGACCATGCCCAGGGGAACCCAGTTGCGGTAATCGGGGCCGAGGCTGCGCAGGCGCGTGCGTGCGGGTTCGCCGGGCTTGGTTCCCACGACGCTGATCCACGGCTTTCCGTGCGCCTCGTGCACGACGACATCCTGGAATCCAGCTTCCTCCATAATCGAGCGGATCTGCTTGGGCGTGTGCAGCCGCATCTTCGCGATGATCTGCTCATATCGCTGCGATGCGGCATCGGTGCCCGTCGATTCGTTCACCACGAGGAATCGGCCACCTGGTGCCAGGACACGTGCGATTTCGGAGAACGCGTGCTCGAGGTCGGGCCAGAAATAGATGGTTTCGAACGCGGTTACCAGGTCGTAGGCCTCATCGTCGAAGGGAATCGCGTCGACGCTCGCGCACATGATGCGGCAACGTCCCTCGTCGATGGCACGGGCGTTTAGCCGCTGCGCCGCGCTGACGCTTACCTGGGAATAATCGATGCCGTCGACGCGGCCGCCGTCGCAGCGCATCAGGTAACTGCAGATGTTACCGCCCCCGCCGCAACCCACGTCCAGCACGCGCGCGGTGGGCGAGACGTCGACGAACTGCGAACCCCACGCGGCCAGCGCCGCATGCCCGCTGTTCATGCCGCTGACCATCAGCTTGCCAAGCACGCCTTCCGGTTTCGCCGTGTTGTTGAAGAAATCGTTCACCAGGCTCATATCCCGCTCCTGTCCGCTAGAAATTAGGTAGACCTAACCATAACGCAACCAGGGGAGAATGAAAAGGTGCCTCGTGCAGGAATTGCCACGCATATCGTGTGCGCCGGAGAACGCGACCTGGGGCTTTGCCGGCGCCGTCAGCAGAAATGTATGAAAACCTGCCCGGTTGCCCGCGAAGGGGATGGCCTTGCTCCGTTGTTACCAGCTGCTCCACAAGGACATAGCCCACCGGCAATGCGTATAATTTTGGTACTGCAAACTGCTGGAAGGGGCATTCGCGTGGCGTGTTACACCTTGAACCCCCGATACAGCCTGCGCGGCTGGGAAAAACTGCCGTTTGCGCTGTTCGATGCGGCGACGCGAAGGGTTGATTTCTGCTAAAAGCAGCAATTCCAGCTGCTTATGCGCTGCGACGGGATTCAGGGGATAGACCTGGATTCCCTTCCCGAGGACCAGCGCCTTTGGCTCGAGCAGCTCGAGGCAGACGGCATCATCGCGCCGAGCAGCCCCGGCGACCTGCTGTTTCCGCAGCAACGCTACAAGCGCTATCCCTGCCGCTACAAGCGCGATGTGTACTGGTCGATTACGGGAAAGTGCAACTACAGCTGCAAGCACTGCCTGGTAAGCGCCCCACATGCCAAGTTTGGCCATCCCACCACGGAGCAACTGCTGAATCTGGTGGAGCAGATGGCCGCCTGCGGTATCGGCGCGGTTTCCGTGACGGGTGGCGAGCCGCTCATCCGCAGCGACTTCTGGCAGATCGTGGACGCGCTCCGGCAGCACGGTATTGCCCTGGGCATGATCTTCACGAACGGGTACCTGGTGAATGACGCGTTGCTCGACGGTTTGGAAGCGCGTGGGATGCACCCGGGTTTCCAGATGAGCTACGACGGCGTGGGCTGGCACGACTGGTTGCGGGGTTTCGAGGGCGCCGAAGCCGCCGTGGATCGCGCCTTCCGCCTACTTCAAGCGCGCGGTTTCCAGGTGGATGCCGCGATGTGCTTGCATCGGGGAAACGCCCATACCATCCGCGAGAGCGTGCTGCATCTGGCATCGCTGGGCGTGGGCAGCCTCAAGGTCAACCGCATTCAGGAGCTTGGCGAATGGGAAGCCGCTTCCGAGGAAGTGGCCTTGTCCGAAGATGAGAGCCTGCAGCTGTACCTGGACTACATCCCGCAGTACTTCGAGGACGACTGCCCCATTGCGCTCATGCTCGATGGCGCTTTCACCTTCGACCCCGACGAACCGCACCGAATGGGCATGGAATTTGTGCGCCCCTGCGCGACCGACGCCACAAGCGAGAAGCGCCTCTCGTGCGGCATCCTCAAGACGAGCATGTACACCGGTCCGGACGGAAGCGTATGCCCCTGCATGTCGATGGCCGATAGCCAGGTGAACGACTGGCCGAATGCGTTCGAAACGCCACTTGCCGACATTCTGGGCGAGACCCCCTTCATGAATCGGTGCGCAGCGACTATCGGGCAGGTGCGCGACGCGAATGAGAAGTGCCGCACCTGCTCCTACATCGACAAATGTAACGGTGGCTGTCGCGCGATGGCGGTCTGCTCCTCGCCGGACTATCTTGCCGTGGACTCGTCCTGCTGCCACTTCTTCCTGAATGGCTGGCACGAACGGTTCCAAACGGTGTCTGCGACGAGCCGAGATGCCTACCTTGCGCGGCATCCCGAAATAGCAGCGGCCACCGAAAGCGATAACGCTGGGCGCGCTGGGCGCGATGAAGACGATGAGCGTCCGCCGTTTTCAAATTGTTAGGGCGTGGTACCAACGGGAGCTCCCGGGCACCACATGAGAAAGGAGTGAATATGTCGCAGCAGGAAGCGAAACGGTTCCTCGAGGCACTCGAGGCAGACCAGAAGCTCATGGAGGAGGTGCGCGCGAAGGCGGCGGACTCGCAATCGACTGCTGAGTTCTACGCTGCGGCCGCGAAGGAGCTGGGGTTCGACTTTGACGCCCTTGAGTTCGAGGCCGAGCTTAAAGCGCGGCAGGACGCCCTGATGGATGGCGTAGAGCTGGACGATACCGAACTTGAACAGGTTGCCGGCGGCAACGGTGAGTGGTGCTGGTGGGATAACTTGTGCATGAAGGCTATCAGATATCAGAAGGGGCATCCGAATTGCAAGTCCACCTACATGGAGGGCGAGGCCTTTAAATGCCAGATCCTCGACTACTGCTGGCGCCTGGTCCATAGATATAACTAAGGCGGTACACGAAGAGACGCCCGCCACCGGGTACGGTGGCGGGCGTCTTATTACAAGCTTCGTCCCAGCTCGTAGGCTGCTTGGGGGTAGCGTGAACGGCTCGTGGATGAGGGCGTACCGCAGCCGTAGCCAAGCACGGCGCCGCAATCCTGGAAATCCAGGTACCGCACCAGCGTGGTATAGTGCGCCATCAGCGCGTCGAAGGTCCACGAGTCGGCGTTCCAGGCCACGGCTAGCAGCGCGGATTTCATGCGCTTGCCCGTAATGGAGTAGTTCGCCGAGCAGAACCGGTCGATGACGGTTTTCAGCTGGGCGCTCATGCCGTAGTAGTACAGCGGCGTGGCGAGCACAAGCATGTCGGCGGCCAGCAGCTTCGGGCGTAGCGCGTCCATGCCGTCGTGCTGCACGCACGGCCCTTCGTATCCGCAGGCCACACAGCCCGTGCACGGTGCGATGCCGGCATCGGCCACATCCACGCGCTCGACTGAATGGCCCGCACTCCGCGCTCCTCGCGCGAACTCCTCGCACAAGATGGCGGTCGATCCGCGTTTGTTCGGGCTCCCTTGCAGTACAACGATGTTCATGCCCCCTCCTTCATGATTCGCATTCCCAGCTCAGCCCTCGCCGGCCCCTCCATTATGCACGCTGCAGCCGGGTTGAGGTCAAGGGGAAGGCGCCTTCCGCTCTACCGCGCTTGCGCTCGCAGGCCTTTTACCCAGTTCAGGCGGTCGGCGAAGGCGGCCTCGCGGCCTTCGCGCGTGGGCTGGTAATACGTGGTCCCCGCAAGCGAATCGGGCAGGCACTGCATCCCCGCGGCCACCTTGTCGGCCTCCTGATGCGCATAGCGGTAGCCATCGCCGTAGCCGAGGTCCTTCATCAGGCGGGTCGGCGCGTTGCGTATCACCAGCGGCACGGGCTCGGCCATGCTGTGCAGCGCGTCCTGCTTCGCGTGCTCGTAAGCCAAGTAACTGCTGTTCGACTTGGGTGCGAGCGACAGGTAAATCACGGCTTCGGCCAGGTGAACGCTGCATTCGGGCATGCCGATGAAGTGGCAGGCGTGGAAGGCGTTCACGGCGACGTTCAGGGCATTCGTGTCGGCAAGCCCGATGTCCTCGGCGGCGAACCGCGTGACGCGCCGCGCCACGTACAGCGGGTCCTCGCCCGACTCCAGCATGCGCGCGAGCCAGTACACGGCCGCATCCGGGTCGGAGTTGCGCATCGACTTGTGCAGCGCCGAGATAATGTTGTAGTGCTCGTCGCCGAGCTTGTCGTACAGCAGGCTGCGCTGCGAGGTGCACTGCTCGACGGTCTCGGGGGTCACGGTGATGGTGCCGCCTTCCTCGTCGCCGTTCAGCACCACCATCTCGAGCGTGGAGAGCGCCATGCGCGCATCGCCGTTGCTGAAGGTGGCAATCGCGCCCAGCAGCTCGTCGGTTATCGCGACCTGCTGCCCGCCGAACCCGCGCTTGTCGGCCAGCGCGCGGCGCAGCAGCCCCACGACATCGGCTTCCGTGAGCGCCTTCAGCACGAACACCTTGCAGCGCGAGAGCAACGCGCCGTTCACCTCGAAGGACGGGTTTTCGGTGGTCGCGCCGATAAGCGTGATGGCGCCCTTTTCCACGAAAGGGAGGAAGGCGTCTTGCTGGGCCTTGTTGAAGCGGTGGATCTCGTCGATGAACACGATGGTGCGCTGCCCGGTGCGGCTCGTGGCATCGGCGCGCTTCATGACCTCGCGAATCTCCTTGATGCCGCTGGTCACGGCCGAGAAGTCGATGAAAGCTGCCTTCGTCTGGTGCGCGATGACGCGGGCGAGCGTGGTCTTGCCCACGCCCGGCGGTCCCCAGAAGATCATGGATGGCACCTGGTCGGCCTCGATGATGCGCCGCAACACCTTGCCCGGCCCGATGAGGTGCTGCTGTCCTGCCACCTCGTCGAGCGTTTCGGGGCGCATGCGCGCGGCCAGGGGCTGCGCGGCCGCCGCCTGCTCCTCGAATAGCGTGTCCTGTTCCTCGAAAAACAGCTGCATGGCTGTATCCTTTCGCGTCAAATACAAACAAATGTACTATACCATGCCAACCCATGCCTGTCGAACCGCCGCGCCGCGGCGAGGGCTTTGACAGGCGTGCCGCGCTCGGGTATGTTGCCTCGGGGGAGAAAGCGAGAGGGATTCATGGATTCCGCCCAAGAGCTGCGCGAACAGCAACAGCCGCTCACCGTCCGACACGTGCTCGTGGTGGTGACGGGCATCCTGTGCCTGTTCGGCCCGGCGGCGCTCGTCATCAACACGTGGTCGGTGTTCCTGGTGCCGGTCACGCAAACCCTCGGCGTCTCGTCGGGCGACTTCACGCTCTACGTCACGCTGCTGTTCCTGTCGGCGGCGGCGTGCTCGCCGTTCGCGGGCAACCTCATGCAGAAGCGCGACCTGCGCGTCGTCATCTCGGCGGCCGCGGCGATGTGCGCGATCGGGCTGTTCCTGTGCCAGTTCTACACGGAACCCTGGCAGTTCTACGCGTCGGGCATCATCGAGGGCGCGGGCATCTGCGTCATCCTGTTCCTCACGCCGTCCACGCTTATCGGGCGCTGGTTCAACGTGCACAACGGCCTGCTCATCGGCATATGCGCGGCCATGAGCGGTGCGGGCGCGGCGGTGTGGACGATGGTCGCCGGCTTCATCATCGCCGACGGTGGTTGGCGCGAAGCCTATATGGTGTTCGGCATCGTGTGCGCAGCCATCTCGCTACCCGCCACGATGTTCTTCATCCGCAGCTACCCCGAGGACGTGGGGCTGAAGCCCTACGGCCCGCCGCGCGAGGACCTGCCCGAGGGCTCGGTCGGCGGCGAGGGCGCGCCCATGCGCCCGGGCATCGAGGCGGCGAAAGCGTTCCGCATGCCGGTGTTCTACACGCTCATGATCACCTTCATGATTACGAACGCGACCGCCCAGCTGGGCAATTACCTGCCCACCTACCTCTACCACCTGGCTGACCTCGGCGTCGCCGGCCTCACGACGGCGACCGTGGTCATCATGGCGTCGGTCATCGCGGCGTGCCTGCAGACGGCGCATGCCATCGCGAAAATCTGCCTCGGGCAGGTGGTCGACCACAGCCAGATTGTCGCGCTCGCCCTCGGTTGCGGGTGCGGCTTCGTGGGTATCCTGCTCGTGTGGCAGGGGTATTTCAGCCAGCCGCTCATCTACCTGGGCGCCGCGCTGTTCGGCGTGCACTTCGCGATGACGAACGTGCTGGGTCCCTCATTCGCGCTGCGCATCTTCGGCCCGCGCGACTACCCGAAAATCTACTCGCGTATTACGAGCGTCATGAACATCATGCCGGCCGTCGTGCTCGTGGTGTTCTCGGCGCTTTCCGAAGCCAGCTGGGATGCCCTGTTCATCGTGGTACTGCTGCTCATCGCCATCGTGTTCTGCACGGGCATGGCCACCATCGTGCTCGGCCGTCGCACCAACCGCGGGAAATAGGAAACGCTTGGCTTGTTCCGCCTCATAAAAGGGACTGTCCCCTTTTATGAAAAAACGCATAAAAGGGGACTGTCCCTTTCTATGAGATTTACGCGGGGCGCGGGGCGAGGCCGGCTTCGCGGGCCTTCTCGAGGTTGGCGAGCGCTACTTCGCGTACGTCGTCGGGGCAGGCGGCGGGCTTGCCCATCTTCGTCTTACCCAGCAGGTTCGTATATGCGCCGTCGGCCCAGAAGATGTTGCGGCCGAGCATCGCGGTGATGAACGCGTAGATGGGGCTCAACAGGTTCACGAACGCGAAGGGGAAGTACACGAACGGGCTCAGGCCGAGGACGCTCATCTGGTACGCGCCGCACGCGGTCCACGGGAACAGCGGGCTCCACATGGTACCGGCGTCTTCCAGCGTACGCGAAAGCATGTTGCGCGAAAGGCCCATCTCGTCGTATTTGTCGGCGTACAGCGGGGCCGGAATACCGATGCCCAGGAACTGGTCGCACATCACGGCGTCGCAGAAGATGCTGGTGAGGAGCGTGCAGCCGGTGAGCGTTCCCACCTTGTGCAGCATGTTCTTCAACCCGGCGAACAGGCGCTCCACCGAACCGCAGCGCTCGAGCGCGCCGCCGAACGACACCGCGAGTATCACCAGGCTGATGGTCCACAGCTGGTGGTCGAGGCCGCCCTTGGCCAGCGCCGCGTCGACGAACTCGTTGCCCGTGACGATGCTCGGGCCGTAGTGCAGGATGCTGAACAGGTCGGCCATCGCGTAGGGCACCTGGAATATCAGCGCGAAAACGACGCCCACGATGATGCTCGCGGCAACGCCGACGAGGCCGGGGACGCGCAGGATGCACACGACGATGATGACGAGCACGGGCAGCAGCACGATGGGGCTGATGTTGAACGTTTCGGCGATGGCGGTCTGGATGCCTTCGGCGACCGCGGGATCGTAGCCGGTGGATGCGGCGTTGATTCCCAGGAACCCGTAGAGCACGAGCGCGATGAGGAACACGGGGCCGGTGGTGGAAGCCATGGCGCGCACGTGGTCGAACAGGCCCGTGCCGGACACGGCGGCCGCGAGGTTGGTGGTGTCGGAAAGCGGGCTGAACTTGTCGCCCACGTAGGCGCCCGAGATGACCATGCCGGCGCAGAGCGCGGGGTTGATGCCGAGGCCGGTGCCGATGGTCATGAACGCGATGCCCACCGTGGCGGTTGCGGTCCACGACGAACCGCAGGCCCAGCCCACGACCGCGCACAGGATGCAGCCCACCGGCAGGAACACCTGCGGCGAGAGGAATTCCAGGCCGTAGTAGATGAGCGCGGGAATCGTTCCGCTGATCATGAACGCGCTGATGAGCAGGCCGACCATCAACAGGATGAGGATGGCTTCCATCGACACGAGCAAGCGCTCGAGGATGCCGTCAAGCATGTACTTGAACGAGCGGCCGTACGCCATGCCCACGGCCACGGCCACCACGGTCGAGCACAGCAGCGGCATGTGCGCAGCATCGTAGCGGTCGGTGTCGGCGATGTAGCCAAACACGTAGAGCATGAGCGCAATCATCGAGAAAATGGGTACGAGCGCCCAGAAAAGGTTGGGAAGGCGAATCTCGCGTTCGGGCTTGGTGGGTGCTTCCGCAGATTGCGGCTTAGGCTCTTGTTGCTCCACGTAAATGCTCCTGTTCGATGGGTAAACCTCGACTAGTTTACTCTAACGAACTAAAGCATGCGAAAACTTTTGCGATTTATGCACGGTCGTGGTGCACTGTTCCGAGAACGGTGCACCATGCAGCTCTACTTCACGGCAATCTGGCAGCTGGCCATGGCGGCGAGGGCAGCGTCGTGCAGCGCGGGGGTCACGCCGGCGCAGCAGGCGGCGTCCACGGAAACGGCGAGCTGCGGCAGCGCGGCCTTCACGAGCATCGCGTTGCTGATGACGCAGATGTCGGTGCACAGGCCGATGAACTCGACCGATGCGACCTTGCCGCGCGCATAGGCGGTCACGATGTCGCGCATCAGGTCGGTCGAGCCGAACGTGCCCTTCAGGTACACGGGCAGGTTATGCTCGCGCTGGAAGGCATCGAGCTCGTCCACGAGCTCCCAGCCGCGTGTGCCCACCAGGCAGTGCGGCACGGGCAGGTTCTTGCCCTCCTGGGTTTCCATGTAACGGTCGTCGTGCGTGTCCTTGGTGAACACGACCTGGCCGTCGAACTCGCGCACCTTCTTCACCATGGCGGGCAGCGCGGCCTGCGCTTCGGCGGTTCCCAGCGCGTCGGTGACGAAGTCGTTCTGCACGTCCACCACCACGAGGAAGGGCTGCGGCGGTGCGTCGTCGCCCTGCGCGCGGGCGGCCCCCAGGCCCTGGCTCGCGGCCAACAGCTCCTTGGCCAGGGGAATCAGGTTTTTGGAAGTCTCGAGGCGCAGGTAGTTCGGGTCGAGCGCGAAGCGCCAGTACTCGGAATTCACGTCCATCTCGACGTTCAGCGCGAGGCGCACGCGGTCGAGCCCGTCGGCGTCCTTGAATGCCAGGTACAGTTCCACCGCGCTCGCGCATCCCTCGGGCCGCAGCTCGGGATGAGTTTCCTCCCAGGCGCGGATGGCCTCGATGCCGTCGGAGTCGTCGCAGTCGTGCCACGCCATAACCTGGACGACGCGCGGGTCGAATGCAAGCCCGCGTTCGCGGCAGAACTCCTCGTAGTACAGGGCTCCGCGCGCTCCATGCCCCTGGTCGGGCCAGGCGTTCTTGCGGCGCGTGTCGTGGAAGGCCGCGGCGGCGGCCAGCACCTCGCGGTCGGCCTCGCAAAAGCCCTCGCCATCGGCGATGTTCAGCGCGAGCAGCAGCGTGCGGCACCAGTGCGCCTTCAGGTGGTTTTCCCCTCCGAACGGCCACCCCTCGATGTGCGACTCGATGAAGGTGAGCCACTTCAGGGCGCGTTCACGTTCAACGGCATTCGGGGCGAAATCGGCGATCTGCTGCAGCATGGCATCCTCCCATCAGGCGGTTTTCCCCATGGTACACCCGCAACCAGCCGGATGAGTCAGAGAACGTATCTTCGACTCATTTTCAGAATCGAGCCTCTTGTCGAAACCCGTTGCGGAAAATGAGTCAAAGATACGTTCTCCGACTCATCCAGGTTATGCCAGGAGGCGCTCCACGAAGGTGGGGAAGTCGGGGCACCACCAGTCGGGGTTTTCGGGAGCGAGCTCGTCGTGCGAGAACATGCCCCATTCGGCGGCCACCGTCAGGCAGCCGGCGGCGTTGCCGGCGTGGATGTCGAATGGCGCGTCGCCGATGTACAGGCAGTCCTCGGGCGGCAGGCCGAGCATCTCCGCGCCGGCGAGGATGGGGCCGGGATGCGGTTTGCTTTCCGCGCATTCACCTGCTCCGATCAAGCCGTCCAGGTACGGCCAGGCGCCGACGATCTCCAGCCCGCGCTGCGCGAGCCAGTGCGTCTTCGAGGTCACGACGCCCATCTTGAACCCGGCTTCCCGCAGCACGCGCAGCCCGTCGAGCACCCCGGGGAACAGCTTCACCGTCGTGTCGTGGTGCGCGTGGTTGTATTCCCGGTACACGCGCAGCAGTTCGTCGCGCTGCTCGATCGTGTCCGTGAAGTCGAGCATCTGGTCAGCCAGCGGGATGCCCACCTTCGCCATCAGCCGCTCGTCGGGTATTACCCGCCCCAAATAGGTGCGCGTGGCGAATCGCATGCTGTCCAGGATGAGGTCGTGAGTATCCACCAACGTGCCGTCGTTGTCGAAGAGCAATCCGCGGATGGGCATGCGTGGTCCTTTCAGCAGGTGAAGGGGTGGGCGCGAGCGCCCGACCGCCCCTAATCCCACAAGGGTAGTCGGTAGAACTGCCGGTAGAGCTCAATCTGCGCGGGGTCGGGGTTGCTCGAGCGGAATTCGATGCCGCCCTTCTGCGAGGTTGGGGCCGTTATCTGCCCGGCCAGCAGCAGGCGCTTCACCTGGCGGGCCGTGCCCGGGCCGCCGTCGTAGAGCGGGATATCGCCCACGATGGCGCGGATCTGCCGCGCGACGAAGGGATAGTGCGTGCATCCGAGTACGACGCCATCCACGTCACCGCGGTATTCCCCCAGGTAGCGCTCGAGCAGGTCGCGCATCTCGCGTCCTTCGAGCTTGCCGGTCTCGATGAGGTCGGCAAGTCCCTTGCACGCTACCGTGATGATGTCGGAACGCGACCCATAGGTCCGCGCCAGACGGTGGAACTTGTCGAGCCGGATGGTCGTCTCGGTAGCCATCACGAGGATGCGCTCGTGGTACGCCGATTCGGTCGCCGGCTTCAAGGCCGGCTCGATACCGACGATCGGCACGCTGGGATGCTCGCCGCGCAGCGTTTCGGCCGCCACGCTCGTCGCCGTGTTGCACGCGATGACGATGGCCTTCGCGCCGGTGTCGAGCATGCGCTCGGTAATCAGGCGCGACCGGTTCATCACCCATTCTGTCGGCTTGTCGCCGTAGGGCGCGTTCGCAGAGTCGCCGTAGAACACGAACCGTTCGTGCGGCAGCAGCTTCGCCAGCCGCTTCAACACGCTGATTCCCCCGACGCCGGAATCGAACACGCCTATGTAACCCTCTTGTAGCATGCGCGCCATGATACAACACAAACACGCCGCCCCAACGGAATAACACATTGCGCGCGATGAGTCATTTACCCCTGGGGTGATTGACTCATCGTGGGGTATGATGGGCGCATGGAACCGTACAACACCATAGAAGGCAGCGCCACGGGCGAATACGAGGAGAAGAAGAGCCGCTTCATCGCCGCGGTCCAGCATGTGGAAACCGAGGCCGAGGCGCTCGAGTTCCTTGCGCGCATCCGTGCGGAAAACCCGATGGCCAGGCACAACGTGTACGCCTACGTGCTGCGCGAGAACAACCGCGTGCGCTACTCCGACGACGGCGAGCCGCAGAAGACGGCCGGCATCCCGGTGCTCTCGGTTATCGACCACCGCGGCCTGAAAGACGTCATCTGCGTCGTCACCCGGTATTTCGGGGGAACGCTGCTCGGCACGGGCGGGTTGGTGCGCGCATACACGAAAGCGACGCAGGAAGCCTTCGCCGCGGCGAGGGAAGTGACCTACGCGCCCTGCCGCGACTTGGTGGTCTGCATCGCCTACCCGCTGTACGACCAGGTGAATCACTATCTTGCGGAGCGCGGTATCGAGGTGCTCTCCACCGATTTCGCCGCCGACATAACCTTGGAGCTGCGCGCTCGCAGCGAAGAGGCCGCCGCGCTCGAAACGTCCCTGACGAACCTGACCAACGGCGCGGCCGACATCCTGGTGGGGGACGAAGCGTTTCAGCCAATCGCAATTGCATGATGTGAACCAACAAAGGCAGTTCTCATTGGTTCACGAGTAGAGGAGGATCGGACATGGTGGAACATATTCTGGACGAGGCGCACGAACCTGACTTGCCAGACGAGGGTGCGCATCCGGAACTGGTTACCGGGCTTTCGGCCGCGGAAGCCATCGAGCGCCTGGAGCAGGGCAACCGCGCCTACCTGGTTTCGCACGAGAACACGGGCGACATCTCGCCCGACACGGTGCAGCGGCTGTTCGCGGAAGGCCAGGCCCCGTTCGCCTGCGTTGTCACCTGCGCCGATTCCCGCGTGGTGCCCGAGCATATCTTCATGACCGGCCTCGGCGAGCTGTTCACCATCCGCGTGGCCGGCAACGTGGTGGGAAACATGGAGCTCGCGAGCGTCCTTTACGCCGCCGAGCATCTGGGCACCAAGCTCGTGCTCGTGCTTGGCCACACCCACTGCGGCGCCGTGGAAGCCGGCATGGAACTCGCCGCCGCGGAAGATGGCGCCCCCAGCCTTCCCGCCGCCATCCGCCCGCTGGCCGAAGCCGTGGCCGCCGCAATCGGCGCCAACCGCGACCCCTACGAAGCGGCCCTGCTCAACGCCCAGGCGAGCGCCGCCGCCATCGAGGCCGACGCGGATATCGCCCACCTCATTCACGACGCGGGGCTCGAAGTCCACGTGGCCATCTACCACACCCATTCCGGTGAAGTGGAGTTCCTCGCAAGCAATCGATAGCCTCCAGCTGCGTGGTGCATTGTTCCCGGAACGATGCACCACCCACGCCGTTAATCAAGTCTTCACCGTTTGGCAACGCGCCAACCGGGATTTCTGCGTATAATGCCATCCCAGTTTACGAGAAAGGGATTCCATGAAAATCGTTTGCCTGGATATGGAAGGTGTGCTGGTTCCGGAGATTTGGATCGCGTTTTCCGAAGCGACCGGCATTCCCGAGCTCAAGCGCACGACGCGCGACGAGCCGGATTACGACAAGCTGATGCACTACCGCATGGACATCCTGAACGAGCACGGACTGGGCCTGAAGGAAATCCAGGACGTCATCGCCACCATCGACCCGCTGCCGGGTGCGCGCGAGTTCCTCGACGAGCTGCGCTCTATCTGCCAGGTCATCGTCATTTCCGACACCTTCGAGCAGTTCGCGATGCCGCTCATGCGCAAGCTGGGCTGGCCCACGCTCATGTGCAACACCCTGGAAGTCGCCGAAGACGGCCACATCGCGGGCTACCACATGCGCGTCGCCGACTCCAAGCTCTCGACGGTGAAGGCGCTGCACTCCATCGGCTACGACACCATCGCCGCAGGTGACAGCTTCAACGACCTGAAAATGATCCGCTACGGCAAGGCGGGCTTCCTGTTCAAGAGCACGCCTGCGATCATCGCGGCGAACCCGGATGTGCCCGCGTTCGAGGAGTTCCCCGAATTCCTCGCCGCCATCAAAGAGGCCCTCGCGCAGGACTAGCCGGGTCTATTAGAAATCGGTTGAGGCGCACCGTTGCCCGGCAGCGGTGCGCCTTGTCATAACCTCGGGATTCACGGTTTGTAACACCGACGTATCGGGTTGCATAGAATCGCGCGCGATTTGATGCGTTTTAGGTGTAGCCCTGCAAGACTATCAAGAATGATGGGTGAATCTCGGTATCGAAGACTATATAGTGTTCTTGGAGCTGTCGGGCGATGCCCCCTGCATGTCCCTGCAGGAGTCCCGTAAATTCATTTTGCTATCCCCATTTCCAGCGTCGTTCGGCAGTTCCAACGGGAAACAGAAAGAGGAGGAGCCGCGGCTCCTCCTCTCTTGTTTTGATGAGTCAAGTTGCCCTGGGCACCTTGACTCATTGGCGTTAACCGATCTTGCCGTCTCCGTCGAGGTCCTTGTTCAGGATGGTCTCGATCTTGTTCTTCGCGCCGGTGGCGATGTCGGCGGCAGCCTTCGCAGCCTCTTCGCCGATGGCCTTCGTTTCGGCGACGGGCTCTTCAGCAGGAGCTTCCTCGCCCTCGACCGCAGGAGCGGCTTCCTTGGTGCCAGCGCCGATCACGCCGTCGCCGTCGAGGTCGCGGCCCGTGAATTCCTCCACCTTGTTCTTCGCGGCTTCTGCCACGGTGCCGGCATCGTGCGCGACGGTCTCGAACGTCTTGTCAAGGCCGGTCTGCTTCGCGAACTCGCTTGCCTTCGCGCCAACGGTGTCGACCACGGGGGCGACAGCGGCAGCAGCGCCCTCGACGACCGGGGCGACCTTCGCGGCCACGTCGTCGATGACGGGCTTTGCAGCTTCAAATGCCTCCGCGGCCCTCTTGCCGGCCTCGTCCAGTACGGGCTTGGCGGCCTTGCCGGCGGCGTCGGCGGCACCCATAACGGCCTTGCCAGCTGCGTCAAACGCCTCTGCAGCCTTCTTGCCGGCCTCGTCCAGTACGGGCTTGGCGGCCTTGCCGGCAGCGTCAGCGGCATCCATCACGGCCTTGCCAGCTGCGTCGAACGCTTCCTGGGCCTTCTTGCCGGCTTCATCCAGGACGGGCTTTGCAGCCTCAGCAGCATCAGCCGCTGCCTTGCCAGCCTCGTCGATCGCTTCCTGAGCCTTTGCCTTCAGGTCCTCGGTGTTGATATCGGCCATGATTCCTCCTTTTCAGTTTATCGGGCGCTTTGTCCCGACCATTCCCGTTCTTACGCGAGCTGCGCCAGCTCGTCGACCAGCTGGTCGAACCACCCCAGCGCGGCGTCGATGGGCTCGGCACGCGACATGTCCACCCCGGCACCGCGCAGCAGCTCGATCGGCGTCTTCGAGCAGCCGCCCTTCAGGAACCCCAGATAGTCTGAAACCGCAGAAGCTCCTTGTGTAAGTATACGCTGCGAAAGCGCAATCGCGGCTGCAAACCCGGTCGCATATTGGTAAACATAGTACTGATAATAGAAATGCGGGATGCGTGCCCATTCCACGGCGATGTCGTCGTCCACCTGGATGCCCGGCCCGTAGTAGTCCTCGTTCAGCTGGCGGTACAGCTCGCACAGCGCGTCGGCGGTAATACCCTGGCCCGCGGCGGCCATCTCGTTCACCTTCAGCTCGAATTCCGCGAACATGCACTGCCGGTAGATGGTGCCGCGGAACTGCTCGAGGAAATGGTTCAGGATATAGGCGCGTTCGCGTTCGTCCGTGGTGGTCTGC
The DNA here is from genome assembly GCA_030526775.1 of Coriobacteriia bacterium. GTDB lineage: Bacteria > Actinomycetota > Coriobacteriia > Coriobacteriales > Eggerthellaceae > UMGS1519. The sequence continues at coordinate 20,276 of JAUNCA010000013.1, forward strand.
AGCAGGTGCTGGGTCAGCAGCGCCTCGTTGCAGGTGCTGGCCACCTCGGCCACGAAGATGACGTAGTCGGCATACACCGGCGGCTGGTTCTGGCACGACAGGTAGGTGTGGATGGAGTGCCCCATCTCGTGGATAAGCGTGAACACGTCATCGAGCTTGCCCTGGAAATTCAACAGCATCACGGGCTGCGTGCCGTAGCTGCCCGCCGAATACGCGCCCGAGCGCTTGCCGGGGGTTTCGTACACGTCGACCCAGCGGTTCTCCAAGCCCATCTTCACGAGGGCCAGATACTCGGGACCCATCGGCTTCAGCGCTTCGAGAATCGTCTCGCATGCCTGCTCATAGGTGAATTCCATGTGCACGTCGGGCACCACGGGCACGTACAGGTCCCAGAAATGCAGCTCGTCGAGGCCCAGCAGGCGCCGGCGCAGGTCGACGTACTTGTGCATGGCGGGCAGGTTGCGCCGCACCGCCTCGATGAGGTTCGTGTATACCTCGACGGGCACCTCGGTGCCATCGAGCGAGGCGGCCAGCGTGTTTTCGTACTTCCGCGCATCGGCGAAGAACTTCTGCTGCTTCATCTGGGCGCCCAGGGTTGCCGCGCAGGTGTTGCGGAACTGGTTGTACACGGCATACAGGCTGGTGAACGCGTTCTTGCGCAGGGTGCGGTCGGGCGACATCATCAGCGGGATGTAGCTGCCGTGCGTAACCGGGTGCGCCTCGCCTTGCGAATCCACCGCGTCGCCGAATTGCAGGTCGGCGTCGTTGAGCAGGCTGAAGATGTTCTCGGGCTGGCTTGCCATGTCGGCGGCGCTGGCCAGCAGGCGCTCCTCGGCGGGCGAAAGCGTGTGGGCGCGCTTGGCGAAAATGCGGTCGAGCGCACGCCGGTACAGCTCGAGTTCGGGTTGCTCGGCGTAGAAAGCGTTCATCTGCTCGTCGGAAAGCCCCAGCAGCTCGGAGGCGAACCATGCTTGGCTTGCGGCGATTTGCGTGTACAGCAGCACGACGCGGGCGGAATAGTCCTGGTAGGTGGAATCGCGCGTGTCCTCGTCGCTCTTGCGGTTGGCGTAATTCACGAGCTTGCCGAGCACGATGCCCATCTCGTCATCGAGCTTCAGGAACGAGAGCAGCTGCGCGGCGTCTTGTGAAATGGCGCCCTGGAATGCCAGGCATTGTTCGGGGTAGGCTTGCGCTTGCTCGAGCGCGCGCAGGAAGGCGGCGTCGGATTCGTACATCGACGATAAATCCCAGGTGTAACGTGCGGGAATTTGCTCGCGGGATGCGTAAGACATGCGGTTCTCCTCGTGTTTCGGGAGGGTGCGGCGAAGGGCCCATACACCGGTTGGCGTACTTCTTTCACCGCCCTTTTTCAGGTGTTTGCAGACGATTGTAACGCCTGGAGCTGCGATTAGTCTGAAATCGGCAACGCATTTGCCCCAAAGCGAGGAAAGGGCTACCATTGCGGATAATCAAATGGTGGTAACTAAGCTGTGCAATTGGAGCATATCGAACGGAGTACGCGCATCTGGAGTTGCTTTCGACCTACCATTACCGTTGGATTGGAAGGACGATTGCCATGCAGATACGAAGCAAGATAATGCCGCTTGTGCTTTCGGGCACATTGGCGTTTGGCACGATGGGCATGCCGCTAAGCGCATACGCATCGACAGTAGATAAATACGATACAAACCGCGACGGTGCCAAGGCCGTAGAGCAGGATTTGAGCAATCGCGTTGCCGCAGGCGAGCTGGATGAAGCTGCGGCTAAGAGCATCTTGAGCCGGTTCATGGCTGCCGTACAGGAAGAGAACGAAGCTGCCCAGCGGGCACTCGAAGAAGCCGAAGCTGCCAAGGCTGCGGCTGCAGAGGCCGAAGCTGCTGTTCAGGAAGAAGCGGATGA
>JAUNCA010000014.1 GCA_030526775.1 Coriobacteriia bacterium
CGCTGTATCGTGCCGTCCCCATCATCGTGGGTCTGGTCGTATTGGGCATCATCATCTACGTCGTGCTATACAACTCACGTGGCGCACAGGCGGCGAAGGACGCCTTCACCCGGATCTTCTGGTGGATTTGCCTGGTTGCAACCGCGATATTCCTCATCATCGCGCTCTATGCATTCGGCGAGAGCAATACCAACCTGGCCGAGTTCTTCTTGCTGTGCGCCGGCACGACAGCCGTGTTCTGGGGCATGGACGCTCTGTTCGGCTATCTCATGCGCCGCCGCGAACGTGAACGCCGCATCGCCAATGCCACCAAGCGCATGGACGAGAGGGAATAGGCGCTACCTCCACGGGTATGAAAGCGGTGGAGAATCGCCGCATTTCACCAGTTAGTTTGTCTGCATGGTAGAATGGCGTCTCGATATCGAGAGGAAAATGCCATGGCCAAGAAAAAGAAGAAGATGACCGCTTCGCAAGCCGCATCTGCGCGCTGGGATGAAAGCGAAGACTACGTAGAAGACGAGTTCGAGATGGAAAGCGAAGCCCGGTTCTGGTGGCGCAAGATGGGTCCCCGCGGGCAGCGGCGCTTGATTATCGTCATCATCATCCTCTTGTTTGGCGTCTGGGTGCTGCTCGGCATGCCGGGAGTCATCGTATACCCGCTCTTCGGCTAGGCAGCACACGTGCAGCTGCGTCGCCCCACACGAAAATCACGCCCGATAGACGAAGAGGGCGAGTCCTTTACGACGTCTATCCGCCGATACGACCCGCGTACGCGCACACGCCGTGAGGATTCCGCGAGCCGTCGCGCCGATAGGCCGCGCAAGGAAAGCGCCCTGCGCCAGCTTATGAACAGCTGGTGGGATCGTCTGCTTGGCGGCGTTTCCAGCCGTTCGTTCTCGCAGCAGGAAGCTCAGTATTCAAGCCATAACACCAAGCGCGACTTCATGTGGAACTCCATCGGCCTCGCTGCCTGGGGCATGGTGTTCCCGATGCTGACCATCGTCGTCACGCAGCTGGTGGGCCTGGAGCTCGCGGGCATGTTCTCGCTTGCGTTCGTAACCGCGACGTTGCTTATGATCATCGCCAACTACGGCGTTCGCACGTTCCAGGTGTCCGACCTCGAGGAATCCCATTCGTTTTCCGACTATCAGGTGAGCCGCTGGATAACCTGCGCTGCGATGATCGCCATCGGGTTGCTGTATTGCAACTTGCGTGGATACACGGGCGACATGTTCCTCATCAGTATCGGCGTGTACCTGTACAAGATGGTCGACGGCTTGGCGGATGTTTACGAAGGCCGCCTGCAGCAGATGCACAAGCTGTACCTGGCAGGCATCTCGCAGACCATTCGCTCGGGTTCGGTCTTCATCATATTCAGCTTGTTCTTGCTCATCTCGGGCAACCTCGGCGGGGCGTGCATTGCGATGGGCGTTACCGCCATCGTCTCGTTTATCCTGGTGACGGCTCCGCTCGCGCTGCTCGAGACGCCGGCATCGCGCAAGGCCAGCTTCGCGAGCATCAAGCGGTTGTTCGTCGAATGCGCCCCGCTGTTCGTGGCGCTGTTCATGTACGCCTTCATCGACAACATGCCGAAGTTCATGATGGAAGGCACGCTGAGCTACGACAACCAGCTGTTCTTCAACGCGCTGTACTTCCCGGCGCAGGCCATCCTCATGACGGTCGGCCTCATCTACAAGCCGCTGCTCGTGAAAATGGCGGCCGCATGGGCCGACGTGGAGCACCGCAACCGGTTCGACCTGTTCATCGTCGTCATGGTGATTGTCATCCTCGCGATTACCGGCGTCGCCGCCCTGTTGATGAACTGGATTGGCATTCCCATCATGAGCTTCCTCTACGGCACCGATTTCGAGCCGTATCGGCAACTATCGCTTATCATGCTCGCGGCCGGCGGCGTGACGGGCATCATCGACTTCCTGTACCAGGTTATCACCGTGCTGCGTAAGCAAGCGGTGGTCATGCGCCTGTATCTGATGACCTTCGTATGCTCTCTGTTCGTACCCGTGTTGATGATCAGCATGACCGGCCTAACCGGCGCCGTTATCTCATATCTGGTGCTGATGTCCATCCTGCTTGTGCTGCTGCTGTGGGAGTACGTGTCGGTGCGCATCGAATACGTGAAGAACCCCGAGGCCGAAGAGCCGATGACCGATGTGCCCCTGGGCGAAACGACCTTCAGCGACAATGCGCTGATGGTGCAGAATGGTTCCATGTACTTGGGCGCGTACCCGGCGGCATATACGGGTGTGAAGCCGGCGAAGTCTTCGGGCGAAGGCCGGGCGCGGCGTATGGCCGCATCGGCGCGCCGGGCGGCGCAACAAGGTGCGCGCAAGGCTTCGGAATCCGCTCGTCGCCAGGAGCGAGCGCAGAATGCGCAGCTGTTTGAGGATTCGGAGGACGCTTTCTCGGCGGCCGAGCTGGATGCAGAGATGCAGGCGCAACGTGCGAAGGAAGCGACTAGGCAAGCTGATGCGCATGCGGCGAATCCCGTGCAGGATGGCGGCGCTGCAAGCCCGGCTCCTACGGACTCCATGGCCGTTGCCGATGTCTCGACCGGACGCAAGCGCGATGCCGGTTCCGCGTTTCGTCGCGAGATGGCCGCACGTGTGGACCATGCCGAGGGCGTGAGCGCCGATGACTACGCCGATGCCGATTCCCTGGCCGATGGGTGGCCCAATGAGTTCCAAACGCCCCGCGGCGAATAACCGCCCCAATAACAGTAACGCCCCCTCACGTCGTCCCGGGCAGGCCGAACGCGAAGAACGCACCTCCTCACGTCATCCTGAGCGGAGCGGGCGAAGCCCGAGGAGTCGAAGGATCTCCAGCGTCCCAACTGGCAATGGACAAGCGTCCCAAGGTGCCCCCAAGCCGCGCGGTTGCGCGCTGTGCCCGATATCACGCGACTGCGGCGCTTGCCCGCAAATCGATGTGCCCTACGAGCAGCAACTTGCCGCGAAGCAGGCGTATATGCACGAGCTGTTCGACAGCATTGCGCCTTCGACCTGCGTTTTCGAGCCCATCTTGGGCATGGAGACCCCACTTCGCTTCCGCGATAAGATCGCCTCGCCGTTTGCGCCGGGGCGCGCTACGAAAACCGCTGGCAAGCAGAAGCCCTCGAAGGCTGGTCGCACTGGAGCCAAGCGTGCTGCCGAAACACACCGTGACGTGTTCTGCGGCATGTATGCGCCGGGCACCCACCGCATCGTTCCCATCCCCGATTGCCCGGTCGAGCACGAGGTGGGGCGCAAGGTAATCGCCGCTGTGCGCCGCATCATGCTGCGCTACGGCATGGAAGCCTACGACGAAGATGCCGGCACGGGATTTGTGCGCCACGTGGTGGTGCGCGTCGGCCACGAGACGGGAGAAGTGCTCGCGACCATTGTCACCAATGGGGCGGATTTCCCCGGTTCCAAGAATTTCTGCCGTGAGCTCGTGAAAGCGTGCCCGCAGGTAACCACCGTTGTGCAGAACATCAACACGCGCCAGACGAATGCGATCCTCGGAAACGAGGAGCGCGTGCTCTATGGTCCGGGTTTCATCCTCGATACGCTCTGCGGCCTGAGTTTCCGCATCTCATCTCATTCGTTCTACCAGGTGAATGCCACGCAGACCGAGGTGCTATACCGCGCGGCCATCGATATGGCCCGCGAAGGGTTCGCCGGCAGCAACGCGGGCGGCGGGTGCACCCTCATGGACGCGTACTGCGGTACGGGAACGATCGGCCTGGTGGCCGCGTCCCTTATCCCGGACGTGCGCGTGCTGGGAGTCGATAACGTGGAGTCTGCCATCCGCGATGCGCGCCTGAACGCACGCCACAACGGCATCGAGAACGCAGAGTTCGCCGCCGACGATGCCGGCGCCTACCTCAGGCGCATGGCGGCAGAAGGCGCCCGCCTCGACGTGCTGATGATGGACCCGCCCCGTGCCGGTTCAAGCGAAGAATTCCTGCAAGCGGCGCTTGCCCTGCGACCCGAATGCATCGTCTACATCTCGTGCAACCCCGAAACGCAGGCCCGAGACGTGCGCATTCTGCGCGACGGCGGTTACCGCCTGAATCGCATCCAGCCAGTGGATATGTTCCCCCATACCGAGCACGTGGAGTGCGTGACGCTGATGTCGCGCGCTGACGGGTAAGAGGCGCTGCAAGGATTAAAAGCAAGCGGTTCGTGGGTTTGACCGCATCAATGCTGCACGCTCGGTTGGCTCGTCGAGCACTCGCCTGGAGTGTATCTGCTGGTCATTTTTCCGGAGGGCTGAACGGCCTTTTAGTAACGCGAATTACAAGGCATCCGCCTGGAAGACGGTGACGTTCGCGGTAATCGTGAAATAACGACAATGCGATAAGCGGCGTAAGCCCCTCATCGCCAGAAGGCGGCGAGGGGCTATTTGCGTTTTCGGTCGCTCATCGCCATACTGAGGTATGCGGCGGTAATAAGAATCGCGGTTTTGTTTGAAAAGCGCGAATTCCCGGCTTATCGATGTTAAGAAATCTCGGTTTTGCTTGAAATTACGCGAACAACAAGGGGGATGGCTATGAGCTACTTGACGCTCCGAAGCGGGGAGAAACTCTATTATGAGGACAAGGGGCAGGGTCCGGGTACGCTTATCATGATGCACGGCTGGACCAGCTCTTGCGAAATCTATCTGAAGCCGGTGGAAACGCTGCAAGAGCAGGCCCGATGCATCATTTACGATCACCGGGGACACGGGAAGAACAAGAACGTTACCGGTGCAAACCCCACCATGGAAACGCTTGCGGAAGACCTGAATGACATCATCCAAGGCCTCTCGCTTTCCAATGTCACGCTCTTGGGATGGTCCATGGGCGCGGGCGTTGTGCTCAACTACGTCCGTCTCTATGGCTGCGAAAACCTGAAGCAAATCGTTCTGTGCGACATGACGCCGAAGCAGCTTAATGACGAGGAGTGGAAGCTCGGGCTGTATCAGGGCAGATACACGAATGCGGACATGAAGCGGGATGCGGATAAGGATTTCTATTCCCTGTATAAGGAATTCGCCATCGGGGCCATTCCGAAGCTGGGGAAGGTGCCCGGCTTCCTCCTGAAATGGCCTTTGAAGAAGAGGCTGGCCAATTGTGACGAACCCACGCTGAAAAGCCTGGCCACGTCTATGAAAACCCAGGATAACCGTCCGACCGTCGAGCAAATCACGGTGCCGATCACGTATTTCTACGCACATCCCGGCTCGCTGTTCTCGCCGGCGCTTGCGAGGTGGTATCGCGATCATGTAACGACGCCGTACAGGGCGGTGCGCTTCCCCAAGAGCACGCACATGCTGGTGGAGGATTATCCCGAAAAGTTTACGGAAGAGGTGGCTGCGGTCCTTCGCTCTTGATGCTGAAAATAGCATGTCAAAGACGACATAACCGCGTGAGTTGCTGGCGGTAGAAACGGTAGTATAGATGCCGAAGAGATTGGCGAAGCGGTGTTTAGTGAGGTGCGCGATTATGAGAAGAGGCATTCTTTACTGGACGGTAGTGCTGGCGACATTCTGCTTCGTGCTTGTTGGTTGCGGCCAAAATGCGGCTCCTGGAAACGATTCGGGGGGTTCCGCGGATGCGTCCACGAACGCCGGCTATGAAAGCTCGCTCTTCGACACCGGATACGTGCATCAAGTCGATGTGCAGATATCCGAAGAAGACTGGGCCGACCTGCTGGCGAATCCCACCGAGAAGACGAAATACCACGTTGACGTGGCGATAGACGGCGAAGAGGTCAAGGATGCCTCGTTTTCTACAAAGGGCAACTCCAGTCTTTACTTCGTCGCAGCCGAGGGAGATAGCTCCCGGTACAGCTTCCGCGTGAACTTCGGTAAGTATGTGGAAGGGCAGACGTATCGTGGGCTGGATGTCCTGAGCTTGAACAATTGCTTCTCGGACCCGGCCTATATGAAGGATTACTTGAGCTATGAGGTATTCAGGCAGGTAGGTGTGCCCGCGCCGCTCATGAGCTATGCATGGGTAACCATCAATGGCGAAGATCAGGGCTTGTATGCGGCGGTGGAAGACGAGAAGGAAAGCTTTTTAACCAGGACATACAACGGCGAGGGGGTTATCTACAAGCCGGAGAGCAAAGATGTCGACTTGTCGTTGGATCGGATAGCGGACATTCAGGAAAACGGCTTGTCGATGGAAGAAGAATCATGCGGATCGGATTTGGTTTACCGCGATGATAACCCTGAAAGCTATCCGGACATTTTCGAGAACGCGGAAACGAAGGCCGGAGAGCAGGATGCCCAGGATGTTATCGCTGCCTTGAAGAGCCTGTCCGAGGGGACGAACTTAGATTCCTGCCTCGACACAGATGGGGTCATTCGCTTTTTCGCCGCGCACAATTTCCTTCTGAACTACGACAGCTATACGGGCACGCTCGCCCATAACGTGGTGTTGTACGAAAACAAGGGCAAGCTGTCCTACCTCCCGTGGGATTACAATCTGGCTTTCGGGGGGTTCGTTCCCATTGTCGGGGAAGGCGTTCTGAGCGATGCGACCGATATTCTGAACCGGGGAATCGACTCTCCGCTAATTGGCGTTGCGGAAGACGATCGGCCGATGTGGGCGTGGGTCGTGCGTGATGACGCGTATCTCCAGGAATACCATGAAGTGCTGGATGCCCTGGTAGCGGGTTATTTTGAAAGCGGGGCCGCCGACCAGCGGATAAGGGAAACCTCTGAGATGCTGCTTCCTTACGTGGAGAAAGACCCGACTGCGTTTTGCTCGGTCGACGAATTCAAGACCGGCTGCGAAGCCTTAAGGCAGTTCTGCGAGCTCCGGGCCGAAAGCGTTCGGAAGCAACTCGACGGGGGGCTGTCGCCGGTTGCCGAGGATCAAGAAAGCCGCGACAAGGTTGATGCCTCTGATTTCAACCTCATGGACCTGGGCGTCGCCATCTCCAAGGCAGCCTGAGATGCGAGGGCAAGAGTCATGAGCTTTTTCGATGCATTCCAGAGACAAAAGGCGTCGCAACTGAGGCGCGATACCCGGGTGCTGTTCTACGTCAAGGACCGCGATCAATACCTCGTAACGAACGAACTGGTTGAGCCGCTTGAACTCACGCGCGTCTTTGCGGTGGATAAGCGCGGAAAGCTGTATATGGAGGGGTATCTCCTGGGGTCCATTTTCGCGCACGATCCGTACATCATTCCCGAGCTGGAGGAGATGAACTGTACGTTTGAAGAGTTGAATCCGGCGTATTTCAGACGAGATACTTAGGCTAGGAAAAATCTCGAGGGCGGAAAGCGCATTGATGGGGTGGATGAACATGATGAAAAAGCTGCTCGTTATCGTTTTGGCAGTATCCTTTGCGCTGGCTGGCTGCGCTGCTGAGCAGGGGTCAGATTCGGGAGACACAAGCACGTCGCAGTCGGCTCAGACGACTGCTGCGGCGACAGATTCTGAAGAGGCGCAAAACGGCACGGATTTCGAAGCGGGTATCTATGAGATTAACCAATATGGCAACATCATGCTCGATGTCGAATCGGATTCTATGAAAGAGCTCGGGTACGAGCCAGGCGATATCATCAACGTCAAGATTGGCGATTCCGAAATGGAGATGCCGATAGGGACGAGCTATTCCGACGTTGATGTCAAGAACCCCATCTGCTGTTTCAAGACCGCATCGGGAGGGGAGCACGTCATCATCCTGGCGATGAACGACGGCAACTTGGCGGAGACCGTGGGCATCGCCGAATGCCGCGCCATCGACGAAGACCCTGGATATGAATGGATTTTCGCCGACGGCCTCGACGAATCCGTGGCGGTGCACATCTCGATGGCGAAGAAGCACGGGTATGTGGAAGAGTACGCTTCGCGCCAGGTGGAGAATGCGCGGACCAACAACCGCGAGGATTACGCCGACCTGAGCGATGCCGAGTATGCGAATTTCCGCGTCGTGGAAACCACGGGTATGGGGACGGGCACGCTCTACCGCTCCTCCTCGCCAGTTAATCCGCAGCTGAACCGGAACGAACAGGCCGATGAAGCCCTGCTTCTCGCGCACATCCAGACGGTGATGAACATGGCCGATAGCGACAGCGAGATGAGGCAATACGAGGGATACTACGAGACGAGTTACTCCGGCTGCGACATCATCACGCTCGATATGACCACGGACGTGCTGCAGGAAAGCTTCCGCGAGAATCTCGCCGAGGGCTTCCGGTTTATCTCCTCGCATGACGGCCCCTACTTGATTCACTGCACGGAGGGGAAAGACCGTACCGGCTTCGCGGTGGCTGTCCTGGAATGCCTCATGGGGGCCAGTGCCGACGAAGTGGTGCAAGACTACATGCTTTCGTTCGTCAATTACTTCCGACTGGAGCCGGGTGCTGCCGCATACGAGCATATCGCCACCAGCAACATCGAAACCTCGTTGGCCGGGGCGTTCGGCGTTGCCTCGATTTGCGACGAGAGTGTCGATTTGCAGGCGTGTGCGGAGGCTTATCTAAACGAGATCGGGATGAGCGAGGATGAGATTGCCACGTTGAAAGACCGGCTCGCGAAAGAGTATGGCGGCGCCTAACAGGCCGACGTTCGCGCACGATCCCGATATCATTCCCAAGTTGGAGGAAATGAACTGCGCGTTTGTCGAGCTGAGGTCGCGGTAACCCGGGTCAACGAGGGCCGCTCTCGATTATGATGTAGGCATGAGGAGACTACCTGCTTTTGTGAGCGAGGGTGCTATGGGCTTATTGCGGCGCATATTTGGGAAGCAGAGTGGAGAAGCCGTTGCGCCTGCCGTGCCACCGAAGGCGGTTACAGCACAAGAAGAGATTCCTCCGCTTCGTGATTTGGGGAAGGACTACGTCGAACTCTGGTACGAGAGCACCTCGGGCTATTCCGGCAATCCTCCGAAGCGTGTTCACCTGGGGGAACAGGCGCGGTATTACCCAGAGGAATGCGTGGTCCAAGTTGAAGGCTGGGGTCCTAATGGTTCGCGGGGGAAGGAATACGAGATTCCACCCGAGATAACGGAGAAGGATGACATCATCGCCTATCTGGATGCTCAGGGTGTGCATGTGCCGTTCGAGTACCGTTTGAAGAGAAACAACGCCTGAAAGGTGACGAAGGCGGCCGAATGTGGTCTACTACGGGTAAGAGACAGAGCTATTACATGATGGGGAGCAATGCCTAAGTCCAAGAAGAAAATGACCGCTGCCGAGAAGGCGGCGGCGCGCGTCCCGGACATACCCGATCCTGCGAAAGAGGCGGAATGGGCTGCGAAGGTCGAGCGCATGAAGCCCACCAAGAAGGAGCGTCGGGGTCGCTTCGCTCTGCTCATTGGCGGGTTGCTGGTGCTGTTGGTTCTGAGTTTCACGCTGTACACCTGCAATTATTCGCATGAAACCGATGTGGCACGTGAGGCGCTCGTTCCAACAGAGCAGGTTGCCGTGGATAACCAGTCGGGCTGGATTGCATTTGGCGACCCTTCGGCCGAGAAGGGGTTTGTGCTGTATCCGGGCGGCAAGGTGGCGCCAGAGGCTTATGCACCGCTGATGCACGAGCTGGCCGATAGAGGAGTGTTCTGCGTTATCGCGAAAATGCCCTTCAACCTGGCATTTTTCGGCACGGATGCGGCTGATGGCGTGATCGCCGCGTACCCGCAGGTGAAGACCTGGTATGTGGGAGGGCATTCGCTTGGCGGTCCGGTGGCGTGTCGCTGGGTGGTCAAGGACCCCAATCGCGTTGCGGGCGTGGTGCTGCTTGCGACGTACACCACGGTGGACCTCACCAACACGGGGGTGCGCGTGCTCGAGGTGTACGGGTCGAATGACACGGCGATGAACCGCGACAACTACGTGGAATCGCAGCCGTTGCTTCCCACTGATACAACCGAGGTCATCATTCAGGGCGGTAACCACGCCCAATTCGGCGAATACGGCGAGCAGAACGGAGATGGCGCGCCTGCAATATCCGCCGAAGAGCAGCGCAAACAAGCCGCAGATGCCCTTGTGGATTGGATGAACGCCGCAAGTTAAGTGAGACGGGGGCCGAGGAACGGGGGGCGGGCCTGGCGCCCCATTCCGCCTGAAAGAAAGGCGACCATGCCGGAGCATGGTCGCCTTTTCAGATTGCGTGGCGAAACTAGATTCCCAGCAGGTCGCTGTATGCGGCCAGGGCGCCGTCGGTGTCGTGGGCGAGGACGCGCTTGGCCAGGACCTTGCCTAGCTGCACGCCTTCCTGGTCGAAGCTGTTGAGGTTCCAGATGAAGCCCTGGAACATGATCTTGTTCTCGAAGTGCGCGAGCAGTGCGCCCAGTGATTCCGGCGTCAACCGATCGCCGATGATGATGCTGGAGGGGCGTCCGCCGTCGAAGTTCTTGTTCCGGTCTTCGTCCTCCTTGCCGCAGGCGAAGGCGACAATCTGCGCGGCCACGTTAGCCCCGAGTTTCTGCTGGCTGTAGCTGCCCTCGATAAGCACATCCGTGCCGCCCTGGTTCTCGCGGAATCCAATGAACTGCAGCGGAACGATATCCGTGCCCTGGTGTAGCAGCTGGTAGAAGGAATGCTGCCCATTGGTGCCGGGCTCGCCAAACAGCACCGGCCCGGTGGGGTAGCCTACCGGCTCTCCAAAGCGGTTGACGGACTTGCCGTTGGATTCCATGTCCGCCTGCTGCAGATGGGCTGGGAAGCGGGACAATGCCTGGGAGTAGGGGAGCACCGCGGTGCACTGGTATCCCAGGATATTCCGCTCGTAGACGCCGATAAGGGCATCGAGCATCGCGGGGTTATGCAGCGCGTCTGCTGTGGCGGACAGGCGGTCGGTCTCGGCGGCTCCGGCGAGGAATTGCGCGAAGACCTCCGGGCCGAAGGCCAGGGACAGCACGGCGCCGCCCACCGCCGAGGTGGAGGAGAAACGGCCGCCGATGTGGTCGTCCATGAAGAATGCATCCAGGTAATCGCTGCTCGAAGCCAGGGGAGATGTCTGGCTGGTGACGGCGACCATATGGTCGGCCGGATTGAGGCCGGCCTTGTTGAGGGCGTCTTTCACGAATGCCTCGTTGGTGAGGGTTTCCAGCGTGGTGCCGGACTTCGAGACGAGGATGAATAGCGAATGGGCGACATCGATGTTGCTCAGCACGTTTACCGCGTCATCGGGGTCGACGTTGCTGATGAAGCGCGCCTCCATTTTCAGCGTGCCCTCGGCGCGAGCCCAATTTTCCAACGCCAGGTAGACGGCCCGGGGGCCAAGGTCACTTCCGCCGATGCCGATCTGCACGACGGTCGTGAAGGGCTCGCCAGCTGCATTAACGACCTCGCCGGAATGAACCTTCTTGGTGAAGGCCGCGATGCGCTTTTGCTGCTCCGTGTAGAATTCCCGCTTGTCCACTCCATCCGCGATGACGGGGTTTCCCAACTGTCCACGGGTAAGGTGGTGCAGGACCAGACGTTTCTCGCCGGTGTTGATCATGGCGCCGTTATACAATTCAGCGAATTTCTCGGCAAGCTGCGCCTCTTCAGCGAGGTTGGCCAGCTTTTCCAGGATGGCATCGTTTACCTGCTTGGCACCGTAGTGATACGCGAGGCCGCATGCCATGGGCACGGTGTAGTCGCGCACGCGCTGCCCACCTTGCTCTCCGGCCAACACCGCGCGAAGGTCGACCCGGGTGGAATCCGCCGCTAGCGCCTGATATGAATTGAGCTGATCGAGATTGGTCCAATCTGCCATGTACATCCCCTCCTAGATTGCCGAGACAAAGGGTCGTCTCGCATATCCCATTCTACGTCATGCGGGACGGGAAAAGGGCGGGTATCGGGAATAGTCGCGCCGCTCATGCGGATGTTTTTGAGCGTTGCATGACACTGCGTTGCCGCTTGGGCAGGACGGTCCGTTTAACCCGCATGATTAGCGCGCACGAAGCTCCCAGAAGGCCACGGCGCTCGCGGCGGCGACGTTCAAGGAATCCACGCCGTGCTCCATGGGGATGATGACCGTGTGGTCGCAGGTTGCGATGGTGCTGGCGGCAAGGCCGTCTCCTTCGGTCCCCAGCACGAGGGCCAGCTTGTCGGCCGATTTCAGGCGTGGGTCGTCGAGCGGCATGGCGTTTTCGTCCAACGCGAGCGCGGCCACGGTGAAACCCAGCTCGTGCAAAAGCGGAATGCCCTCGGTTGCCCAATCGCTTGCAGACCCGATGCGGGTCCAGGGCACCTGGAACACCGTTCCCATGGAAACGCGGGCTGCGCGGCGGTAATACGGGTCGTGGCAGCGGGGGGTGACCAGCACGGCATCGATGCCGAGAGCTGCGGCGCTGCGGAAGATGGCGCCGATGTTCGTGTAGTTCATCACGTCTTCGAGCACGGCCACGCGCCGGGCGTTCGCGAGCAACGTGCGCACGTCGGGCAAGTCGGGCCGGGGAAACGCGGCAAGTGCGCCGCGGGTTATCTCGTAGGTGGTTACGCCGCGGAACACCTCATGGGGACAGACATAGGCGGGAACCGTCGGGTCGAGCGCCCATGCCTTCTCGAGCAGCGGCGTTGTCTTCTCCAGCCATTTCTGCTCGAGAAAGAACGAGAGGGGCACGATGCCCGCGTCCATTGCCCGGTCGATGACGTTCGCGGATTCGCCGACGAACAAGCCGTTGGGGTAGCCAGGCCAATCGAGCAGCAGCGTATCGCGCTGATGCGAATACATCTGCAGGCGCGGGTCGGTTATGTCGTTCACTTCGATGAGGGGCATACATGCATCATACCAGCCCGGGGTATAATGCGAACTTGACACAAGAACGCTTCTATTGCGAACACGGAAGAGGTGCGCATGGATCTGGATCGAGAACTCGAGGTGAAGCTGCCCCTGATGGGCAAATCCATCGAGCTCGAGGCTTTGCCCGGGCAAGACCCTGTCGTGCGCTATGGCGTTATCTGGGACGTGTGCCAGCAACCAGGCGATGGGCTGGGATATATCGTGCGTTTCCGCGATTCGCGCACGTGCAACATCCTCGCGTGGATGGGGCGCGGCGGGGTCGTGCACGAATGCGACCGCCCGATTGCCTTCGTGACGCCCGGAGTTCCCGTGCTCGCCGCCTTGCGTGCGGGCGACGACACCCCGGCAGGCGTCGTGCGAGTGCGTCGCCACGGCTCCGATGAGCTCGTGCAGAAGGTGGGGTTCCGCGAGTTCTTCCCGAGCCAGGTTGCCTTCGAGCCCGTGCAGGGCAAGGGCACGCCGGGCTTGGCCTCGACTGCTGATATCGAGCGCGTCGTCGGTCCCTATGCGGAGCGCCGTTTGGGCTGGCGCGTGTTCGTCGCCGTATGCTATCTCGCGTTTTACCTGCTTCCTCGCCTGGGTTCCGAGATGCCCACAGCTCAGGGAACCATTGGCGATGTGATGCGCACTTTCACTGCGCAACCGCTGCCCGATGCTATCGACAGCCTGATCTTCCGCGTGATGGAAGCGCAGGAAGATGGCGAGGGTCCTGCGTCGGGTTTTGAACGGTATGCGGCTCGCATGCTCGAGCAAGCGGGTTCGGCCGAGTTACGCCAGGTGGCAACCAGGCATGAGATCGACGTGGCGCGATTGTCGACAACGCGCATGTTCTGGATACGCTTTTCGTCTGATGTGCCGCCGGAAGACCGGGCGGTCCTGTTGTCGGTTGAATCGTGCATGAACCGCCTGGCGCTTATCGGGCTTGGCCTCATGGCGTCGGGTGCGTCGACGGCGCTGGCCGATTGCCGGGAATCGCGGTGCGCCTTGGAAGACCGCAACGCGTTGACGCGCATTGCCGACCGGGCAAGCCGGGCGATCGAAGCTAGCCAAGACGAGAACCCCTACTGCACGTACCTGCCTGTGCATTCGATGCGCGGTGGCGAATGGGATGTGCGCACCCGCTTCATGCGTGCGTGCGAGAACCTGCGCGTGCCATTTCGCCTGGAATATCGGTTCGACTGCCATGCCGACGGGGGTGCGTTGCACGTGCGATTCGGGCTACCGCCGCATCGCGCGTTTCCGGCCAGCTGGTGGAGTGCGAGCGAATCGCGCTGGGTCGACCGCTCCGACGAGGTGCCGGCGATTCACTCGTGTTACGCGCTGCGCATCGCGGCGTTGGTGGCGGCCTGCGGGTTTGGCACGAGCATCGGGATGCGACAAGTGGTGGTAACGGGCTGCGCCGAAGGACCCGAAGGCGAGCCGCTGCTATCGCTACGGTTCGAGCGCATGTCGTTTTTGAATCGCGCGCTGTACCGCATCGAGGCGGGCACGGTTTCGCGCATCGGAGCTAAAGGCACCTGCACCGTTGCCGATGCCAAGTCTCTGTTGGAGTTGCTTGCGCCCATGGAGGCGAAGGCATGCTTCGACGAAGTGGGTTGGCTGTTACCCGTTGAACCGCTCGAGCTTGAGCTGCCCGAGAGTCGTTTGCCTATCTCGGAGGACCGACGCTTCCTGCCCGCGCATATCGCGCATCTCCTGCATGCCGACCGGGTGTGCGACCTGGATGTGGATGCGAACACCGACCTGCGGGAGCTCGACGAGGTTCACACTGCCGTGGAGGATGCGGCCGAGTCGCGTTTGCTGGCCATCGCACGGCTCGAGGAAGTGGTGAAGCGCAACCCCGTGCAGGGGCTTCCCGATCCGGACGATATCGTCGCTGCTGCCGAGGCGGCTCTGCGCGGCGATTCGGCGGTGCCAGGCTACGACCAGGTTGACGAAGAAGGGGATGCCCGTCCGGTTCGCCTCGTCTATTTCCCCAACCTGATATCGCGTTGTCTGGTGGAGACCATCGCGCGACGCGAAGACGAGGTCTTCGAGTCGGTGCCGGCACAGGCGTATCTTGCGCGCGGGGCACTGGCCAAGCTCTACCTGGAGTCCGGTGACGTGAACGGCGCGGTTTCGCGTGCGAAAGAATGCGCGCTGCTGGCTCCGACGAGTGCGGGTTTGCTGCTTGAGGTCGCGCAGCTTCTGTTGGCTGCGCAGCAGCTGGAGGAGGCTGTCGACCTGTTGCGCCAGGCGCTGAAGGTGTGCGTGCGCCAGCAGATGGCAATCGTGCTGTATGCGCACCTGGCCGGCGCATTTTGGGGCTTGGGCAAGCATCGGGAGGCGTTGGCGGCCTTCACCTTGGCGCGGCGGTTCGAGCAGGGGCAAAGCGGCTTCGACCAGGCTATTCTGCAGCTTGTCCAGCAGCTGGGCATGAAGGAGATGCCGAGCGTCGATTCCGCTGCCGCCACGATGCGTGCCCAGGGCATTCCCTTTGCGCCGACCGACGAGGCGCGGCATACCGTTTTGAACGCGGCCATCGGTTTCACCGACGCGCGGATGCTCGAGCTCGCTTGGCCGCTCATCGGTTCCATTGGCTTGGATATCGGAAACGATGTGATGGCGATGATGGGCGAGCACCTGCGCCGCGGATTGGGATAATCGAGCACGGAGAAGCAGAAGGCCCCGGAATGGCATGCCATTCCGGGGCTTCTCTTTTATGCTTGCATGCTCGGCTTAGAAGATGAGGTGCGCGAGCGGAGCGACGATGAGCAGGCTGATGATGGTGCGCTCGAGGAAGAGGATGAAGAGCTCGAGCAGGTTAACCGGAATCTTGGAGCCGAGGATAAGGCCGCCGACTTCCGAGAGGTAGATGAGCTGCGTGACCGAGATGACTGCTACGATGAAGCGGGCCATCGGGTCGGCGATGAGACCGGCGGCGATGACGGACGGCGTGAACATGTCGGTGAATCCGACGACCATCGTCTGGCTGACGGCGGCGGCTTCGGGAACCTGCAGGAACTCCAGCAGCGGTACGAAGGGCATGCCGAGAATCGCGAAGATCGGCGTGTAGCTCGCGAGCACCAGGGCCAGCGTGCCGATGCACATGACGACGGGGAGTACGCCAAACCACATGCCGCAGGCGTTCTTCACGCCGTTTTCCAGGAATTGCTCGACGCCACGATGCTCTTCAACGCGCTTTACAGCGAGCCCAAGACCGTAATCGATGCTGTTGGTGTAGCCCTCGGGAAGCGTTTCGGCCATGGCCTTGCCGGGCACCAGGTAATCGTCCTTCTTCAGCGACAGCGGTGGGATGCGGGGCAGGATGAGCGCGCAAACGATACCGACCAGGCAGATGAGCAGGTAATACGGCCCGAAGTAGTTCATGAGGTCGACCTGTGCGAGAACGACGATGCTGAACGTGATGGATACCGCAGAGAATGTCGTCGAGATGATGGAAGCCTCGCGGGCTGAATAATAGCCGTCCTGGTATTGGTTGTTCGTGAGCATGACGCCGAGCGTGCCATCGCCGATCCAACTGGTGATACAGTCGACGGCGGCGCGGCCGGGGATGGTGAAGAGAGGGCGCATGACTTTCGTGAGGAGCGCGCCGATGAACTCGAGCAGGCCGAAGTCGAGCAGCAGCGGGAGCAGCAAGCCGGCGAGCAGGAAGATGATGACGAGCACGGTGAGCAGGTCGCCGAGCACGAATCCGCCCGTGTCGGCGTTCGTGAACATCCAGAGGAAGGCGCCCTCGTCTTCGGCGCCGACGCCCAGGTAGACCAGCCAGATGAAGATGGCGCCGAGGACGCGGATGGTGGCCCAAATCGGGGTGGTCGAGAAGGTTTCGTCCATCACGGGGTAGGTCGTGATGAACGTGGGCTTCCTCAGAGAAGCCACGCCCAAGATGGCCGAGACCGTGACGATGATGACGCACAACAGGGGAAGGAAATCGCCGAGTGCGTTTCCGATGATGTCGGCGATGACCTTGACGACGATGGTCCAGGTTCCTTCCGCCTGGATGGGGATCATGAAGATGATGATGCCGATAATCGAGGGAATGAGGAAGCCGGCAATTTGCTTAGCTGAGTATTTATTCATTGATATCCTCTATAACCGTATATTTGCTCAAAACTATGCATATCTATACAAAACATCACGATAGTACCAGAACAGCGGCGCAAAACACTCCACAATATGCGCATCAAGGGAGTATTGCTGCGGTCGGGTTTGGAAAGCATGCCCTGTTTGTCCAGATTGCCCCCGTGTTCGCGCCGATAATCGGTTATATGTCATGTGTATAGTTGGGTTTTCGGAAAATGAAATACAATGGACAACGATTCAACTGCCCAGCTAGAAGGGATAACGATGCAGATAACGAACGTATTCGGAGGCGAGCGTATCCCGCTTTCGTTCGAGATTTTCCCACCGAAGGGCGAGCTGCCCCTAGAAGAGGCGCGCGATGTGCTTGCGGAGCTGACGAAGCTCGATCCCGCGTTCGTGTCGGTGACGTATTCTGCCGGCGGCGGTGGAAATAACGAGCGTACGAGCGAGATTGCGCAGCTTGGCCAGGATACCTTCAACCTGAATATGATGGCGCACCTCACCTGCATGGGCGCTACCCGCGCAAGCATCCAGGAGAACATCGACCTCATGAAAGCGCGTGGGGTGGAGAACGTGCTTGCCCTGCGCGGCGATCCGATTCCCGGCAAGGATACGACCGACTATCAGTATGCGAAGGACCTCATCCCGCAGCTGCGCGAAGCTGGCTTTTGCGTCGGTGCGGCAGCGTATCCCGAGGGTCACGCTGCGTGTTTGGACGTGGACGAAGACGTACGGTATCTGAAGGAAAAGCAGGATGCGGGTGCGCAGTTCTTCGTGACGCAGCTGTTCTTCGACAACCGGTTCGCCTACAAGTTCCTGGACAAGTGCCGCGCGGCGCGCATCCGCGTGCCCATCACGTTCGGAATCATGCCTTTCATGTCGAAGGCGCAGGTGTCGCGCATGGTGTTCATGTGCGGCGCGAGCTTGCCCTCGCCGCTGGTGAAGGTGCTTGCACGGTGGGAGCACGACCCCGAGAGCCTGCGCAAGGCGGGTATCGAGTATGCATGCAAGCAGCTCATCGGCTTGGCGCAACACGGCGTGGACGGCGTTCACCTGTACAGCATGAACAAGCCCGACGTGGCTCGCGAAATCACCGAGGCCGTTCGCCCGTACCTGTAAGGCGGGCATTTCGGCTATCGGGTGAAGCTTGAGGCGAATTGGCCGTCTGGCGCTGCTTCGTCCGCGCTCGAGCCCCCCAGCTTATAATGGCGACATGAAGACGCATAGGGAACATCGAGCAGATTCGGTGCGCTATCGGGTGGACGAGTCCGAGGCGCTGCGGTATATGGGCTACGCCGACCAGGAGCTTGATTCCACGCTGGCTTCGAGGATTCGGGAACTGTTCGGGCGCTGCGAGCAGATGTCGAGCCCGGGCTGGATGTATCGGGTGTTTTCCTTGTCCGAGGACGGGGAAGGGCTTCGCCTCGACGGGACGACGTTGGTCCTGACGGGAAATGACATTCGCTCGCATCTGGAAGGCGCGCGCGAGTGTGCGGTGATGGCGGCGACGTTGGGGCTTGCCAACGAGCGGGAGCTCCGGCGGGTTTCGCTGCTGAACGGGCTTGACGGCATGATTTTCGATGCGGCATCTTCGGCGCTGGTGGAAACCGTTGCCGATGCCTGCAACGCGGCCATCGTGGCCGAGGCCCATGCGCGCGGCTTGCATGCGAAATGGCGGTTCAGCCCCGGGTATGGCGATTTGCCGTTGGGCTTGCAGGCCGAAATCGTGCGGGTTCTTGCCGCCGACAAGCAGCTGGGCGTAACCGCCACCGATACGGATATGCTGATACCCGCAAAAAGCGTCACGGCGTTCGTGGGCTTGTTCGATATGCCGCAAGATACCGAGCGTACCTGCGCGCATTGCAGTTTCGCGCCCTATTGCGACTTGAGGAGGAAAGGTACGCAATGCTACCGATAACCGATGGTATAACCTTGCCCGACCGCGACATCTTGCGGGTGAAGGACGATTATCTCCGCGACGTGCTCGGCGGGTTCGCGTACCTGGTGCTCGATGGAGCTATGGGCACGATGCTGCAGCGGCGTGGTTTGCAGGCGGGCGAATTGCCCGAGCTGCTGTGTTTGACGAATCCGAACGAGATCACAGCGATTCACCGTGAATACGTCGAGGCAGGAAGCCATGCGGTGACTACGAATACGTTCGGGGCGAACGCGCGCAAGCTTGCCGGCGCTGCGAGTGTGGATGAGGTGTTCGCGGCTGCGATCGATTGCGCTCGGGCATCGGGCGCGCGGTATGTCGCGGCGGACATCGGGCCGACGGGCGCGCTGCTCGAGCCCATGGGCACACTTCCCTTCGACGATGCGTACGACCTGTTCGCCGAACAAGTGCGGGCGGCGGATGCGCATGGGGCGGACCTGATTATCATCGAGACGATGACCGACCTGCTCGAGGTGAAAGCGGCGGTACTGGCAGCGAAGGAGAATTCCGACCTGCCCATTTTCGCGACAATGACCTTCGACGAGAGCGGTCGGACCTTCCTGGGAACCGACCCGGTGACGGCGGCGACTGTGCTATCGCGCCTCGGCGTGCAAGCGCTCGGCGTGAACTGCTCGCTCGGGCCCGAGGCGCTCGAACCCATCGTTCGCGCGATGCTCGAGGTGAGCGCCTGCCCGGTTATCGTACAGGCGAATGCCGGCCTGCCGCAGATCGTCGACGGCGAGACCGTGTATTCGGTAACGCCCGAGGCGTATTTGCAGGCGTTGCGGCCGATGATTCGCGCGGGCGTGAGCATCTTGGGAGGCTGCTGTGGCACCAACCCGGATTACATCCGCCTCGAGGCGCAAGAGGTTGCGGATTACGTGCCGTATCGGATGCCGGTTGCCCCGCGCTATGTGCTTACGAGCGCGCAGCGCACGGTTGAGCTGCGCGGGCGCGAGGTGGCCGTCATCGGCGAGCGCATCAACCCGACGGGCAAGAAGAAGCTGAAGGCTGCTCTTCGCGAGGGCGATTACGACTACGTGCTGGGAGAGGCCATCGCCCAGGCGGAGGCGGGCGCCGACCTGCTTGATGTGAATGCGGGCTTGCCCGAGATCGACGAGTCGGCCGTGTTGCGCGAGCTGGTGAAGCGCATTCAGGGCGTTACCGCGCTCCCGTTGCAAATCGATTCGGCCGACCCGGTGGCGGTGGAGTCGGCGGTGCGGGTATACGCGGGCAAGCCGCTGGTGAATTCCGTGAATGGGAAGGCCGAGAGCTTGCGGGAGGTGCTTCCGATCGTCGCGCATTACGGGTGCGCGGTGGTGGGCCTCACGCTGGACGAGGACGGCATTCCCCCGACGGCCGAGGAGCGTTTCGCCATTGCCGAGAAGATTGTCTCGGCTGCGGCGGAATACGAGATCATGCCCGAGGATGTGTACATCGACTGCCTGGTGATGTCGGCCTCGACGAACCAGGATGAGATCCCCGAGATCTTGCGTGCGGTGACGATGGTGAAGGAGCGGCTGGGCTGCCGCACCGTGCTCGGCGTATCGAACGTGAGCTTCGGCCTGCCGGCGCGTCCGGTCGTGAACGCGACCTTCTTGGCCGCGGCATTTGCGGCGGGCCTCGATCTGCCCATCTTGAACCCGTTAGCCGACCGCTACCGCGAGGTGGTGGATACCTGGCGTGTGCTCTGCGGCCAAGACGTGGCCGCCAAGGCGTATATCGAGAACTATGCCAACTACCAAGCGTCGAGCGTGCCGACGATGATGAATCACCGCGGGGATAATTCATCATCTGCCGAGAAAATGATGAATAATACCCGCGGTGATTCATCATCCGAGTTGTTCGCCCTCGTGGTGGCGGGGAACAAGGGGCCGGTGCCGGCGGCGGTTGAGGCGTTGCTTTCGCGGGTGGATGCCATGGAGGTCATCAACGGGCACCTCATTCCCGCGCTCGACGACGTGGGCGAGCGATTCGAGAGGGGAACGTTCTTCTTGCCGCAGCTGATGGCTTCGGCCGAGGCGGCGAAGGCGGGTTTCGACGTGATACGCGCCCATGCAGGTGGCGGTGACGAGGGCAAGGGCCCCATCGCGCTTGCCACGGTGAAGGGGGACATCCACGACATCGGGAAGAACATCGTGCGCATGCTGCTGGAGAATTACGGGTACAAGGTGTACGACCTCGGCCGCGATGTCGACCCGCAAGCCGTGGTGGATGCCGCGCTCGCGCACGCTTGCAAGATCGTGGGGCTTTCCGCCCTCATGACCACGACGGTGAAGGCCATGGAGGAAACCATTCGCCTGCTGCGCGAGCAAGCGCCCGACGTGAAGGTGATGGTGGGCGGTGCTGTGCTGACGCAAGAATACGCCGACATGATCGGTGCCGACTTCTACGCCAAAGACGCCGCCGAAAGCGCTCGCTACGCCGGCGAGGTAATTTCATAAAAAGGGACAGTCCCTTTTTATGCAGTTTTTCTTTCCGATGCGTGCAGCGCACGATTTACGGAAGATTGGCCTATGCCGGTGATGCGGGCTATTTGCGTATCGGTGAACCCTGACGCTGCGAGCGATTCCAGCTGAGACTGCCGCTGCGAGGGCTTCATCGTCTTCAAGGCGTTTACTTCCTCGCGACCAAGGAGGTTTACGGCTATACGGGTGAGCTCATCATAGGAAAGATGGCGACAGAGTTTGCTTTGCTGGAACGGCTTTGCGAAAGAACCCGCGTTTTCGTGGAACGAAGCAAAAGCTTCTGGCGACCCAAGGATGTCGAGGGCAAGCTTAGTCGTTGCAACGGATGGCGCACCCATATATGCCTGGTAGCTGCTCCATCGATACTCATTAGCGCGGCACATCCCGGGAGGTTCCGGATTGGCGTGAATATAGCGAAGGGTTGCCAAAAAACGCTCATCGGAGTCGATGGGCTCGCTCCAGAACCGCCCGCGGAAAACATGTCCGACGCGTCCGGTGACCTTGCGGAAATACATGGCATAGCGCTCTTCAAGTTGTTTCATGAAAGCGCTCAAGCTTTCCTTCGGGTCTTGCATGAGCAGATGTACATGGTTCGCCATCAGGCAATATGCGTGAATAAAGATGTCATAATCTTGCGTGCCGTGTGCGAGTTCCTCGAGAAAACGGAGGCGGTCGGCATCGCTTTCAAAGATTATCTGCCCGCCATCCCCCTTGATAACCACGTGGTAAAAACCAGTTTCACTTTTAATTCTCTGTACGTGGGGCATGGCCACCTCCATTTCATAAGAAGGGACTGTCCCTCTTTATGATAAACGTACAGATGTGCTAATCGTAAATCTCTATCGCATCTTCACCGAGCGGAAAATTGCATAAAAAGGGACAGTCCCTTTTTATGAAATTTTGCATAAAAGGGGACTG
>JAUNCA010000114.1 GCA_030526775.1 Coriobacteriia bacterium
ATCTCCCGAAGAGATTCGTCCACAGTATCCGGTTTTCAAGGTTCCGCAGGTCAGACGCTTATTTTGTCGCCTGCTTTCGCGCTCCGCTTTCGCGGCGCGCAAGGAGGTAATTTACGCTTGCTTCTGAGTAAGGTCAAGAACTATTTTCAAGTTCACGTTTTCGCCACACTCAGCTTTTCAAGGTCTCGAACCGGGGTTCGGACTGCCTGCCTCCCGCAAGCAGCCAAGCTAAGATACCCAAGGGTTGGGCCGTGTGCAAGCATGAACTTACGCGTTCACACCGTCTTCACGGGTCACGCACACGCCCGCCATTTTTCTAGCGCTTTACTGCATTGGAATACCAGGTATTGTATGTAATAGTATGAATAGCCATACGGCAACGCTTGCGCGATATAGAACCGTAGCATCCTTTGAATACGAGAGAAGCCCCGTGCAAAACACGGGGCTTCTCTCATTGCTTACTTATATATAGTGCGTTAGGCGCGCACGATGCGGGCGAACTTGCGCTTGCCCACCTTCAGGATAGCGCCCTCGAGAACGGCGGGATCCACGTTGTAGGACTTTGCGGGAACCGGCTCGCCATCGATCTTCACGCCACCGCCATCGATAAGCCGGCGCGCCTCGCCCACGCTTCCTGCCATCTTCGCATCCGCGATGATGCGCGCAAGATAGACCTTGCCGTCTTCGTTCGGCGTGAGATCGGCGGCAAACTCGACGACATCGGACTCGTCAACTTCTTTCTTCACGACAGTGCGGACGAAGTGGTCCTCAGCCGCAATTGCCGCCTCTTCGCCGTGGTATGCAGCCACGATATTACGCGCGAGTGCGCGCTTCGCCTTGTTCGGGTCGGCCGTGCCATCGGCCAGCCCACGCTCAAGCTCGTCGATAACATTCACGTCCTCCGTCGAAGCCAGGCGGTAGTATTTCACCATCAGCGAGTCCGGAATGCTCATGACCTTGCCGAACATGTCGCCCGGTTCGTCGGTGAGGCCGATGTAGTTGCCGTAGCTCTTCGACATCTTCTGGATGCCATCGGTGCCCTCCAACAGCGGAAGCGTCAGGCACACCTGCGGCTCCATGCCCATCTTCTCCATCAGGTCGCGGCCAGCCAGCAGGTTGAACAGCTGGTCGCGTCCGCCGATTTCCACGTCGGCCTCGATGACTACGGAGTCGTAGGCCTGCATGACGGGATAGATGAACTCGTGCAAGCTGATGGGCTGCTGGGCGGCATAGCGCTTCGTGAAATCGTCGCGCTCGAGGATACGTGCCACCGTGAACTTGCTCATGAGCTCGAGCAGACCCTCGAGCTTCAGCTCGAGCAGCCACTCGGAGTTATAGACAAGCGTCGTCCGCTCGGGATCGAGAATCTTGAATGCCTGGTCGACATAGGTCTGTGCATTCGCCTGAACCTGCTCGCGCGTAAGCTGCGGACGGGTGGAATTGCGTCCCGAGGGGTCACCGATAAGCGCCGTGCCGTCGCCGATGATAAGCGTCACGCGATGGCCAAGGTCCTGGAACTGGCGCAGCTTGCGCAGCGGCACCGCATGGCCGATATGGATATCGGGGGCCGTCGGGTCGACGCCCAGCTTGATGTTCAGCGGCTTGCCCTTAGCCAGCTTTTTCTTGAAAGCATCTTCGGGCACGATAGTGTCCACGCCCGACTGCAGAATATGGAATTGCTCTTCTACCGGAAGCATCGAACTCCCTTTCCTTCTTCTATATATAAGTACGGCGAAGCATTGTACCACGCTTCCCCACGTCGCACCCCTGTTTCTTGGGTCAAGCCCATAACGTGGGCGGATGGGCGGGCATTGCCGGCATGCGGTGCCCCGACGCGGGAATAGCCGCCCGAACAGGCACTAGCAGCAACCTTAGTCGACCCCGCGGAAGATATGGCCGGTGGTGGCACCGTCGATTTTCTTCAGGGCATCGCCGCTCTTCAGCGCGACGTCGCGAGCGCGCACCGCGCGGCGCACGGAAGCCGTCGTCTCTTCGACATTCAACAGGGTCGCATCCACCATCACCGCATCGACGCCTGCGGCCAACAGGTCGGGCATCAAATGCGTGAGGTCGAGGGAAACCGCATTGTACAGGTGGCTGCGTCCGCAGCAGTCGGTGACAACCGGCATCTCGAAGCCCTTGCGGTCTTTCAGGAAGTGCGGGCTCTTGCGACGCACACACTCGGTGCAGTTGCGATTGCACGGACCTTGGCTCATGAGCAGGCAATGCTCGGTTACCATGAGCTCCGCCGCACCGGACACATACAGACCCAGACTCGCGGGCTTCGCCTTTGCGATCTCGCCGATCTGCCCCATCGAGAGCTCGGGTGAAAGCCATACGCGTTTCACGCCAAGCTCGGCCAACTCGTCAAGCGCATGCCGGTTCAACACGGGGATGTGCGGACCCGCCTCGACAAGCGCACCCTTAGCCTGCGCTTCGAGAAGTTGACCGAGGTTGTCCACGAGCACGGGCTTGTCGGCGCGCACGGCTTCCAGGGCATCGAACGAGAATTTCCGCTCGCGCGTGCCATCGATATCGTCATGCGCGATGGTCGGGAGTGCAAGCACCGCCTGCTTGGGATATCCAGCCTGCTCGACCGTCGGGGTGACCTGGCCGCCCACCATGGCGGTTCCGCGCTTGTAGTTCAGCGCATGCACATATATCGCATCGGCCCCCGCCCGTTTGGCCGCGCGGGCGCACGACGGATTCGCGGTGAGCACGCACACCTCGCAGCCCTTCGGATGCACCGCCTCGGGCCGCGGTTGTTCGCTTGCTCGCGGAAGCATTCGCAGCGCGGTTGGCGCCATCGCCTCCTCAAGGGCTTCGAGAGCCGCGGCGCGTGCCTTATGCAGCTGGGAAAAGCCCATGCCCACGCCCTCGTCGAGCTCGATTGCGAGTGCATCGGAGCTCGCCAGCGAAAACGGCGTCGTGCCCATGCGGTCGATATGGTCGCGCACATCGTCGGCCGACACGGGTTTCGTACGCGCGGGTTCCACGATATCGCCGGTGAAGGTGCCCTCCGCAGACGCGTCTGCGGCCGGGCGGAAGGTAATCTGCAAGGGCTCGCCGATACGCAGGTCCACCTCGCCGACGACCGGAACGCGCGGCTCCAGCGGATCGTCGACATAGGCGGAAGCAGCATCGCGCACGCGGAACACGCGGTCGCCTTTGCCCACCTTCTTCAAGGGAGCGCTGATGCGCAGGCGGCGCTGGCTGGCGATGTCGGCCTGGACGAGCGTATAAGCGAAATGTCCGCGCGCCGTCCAGAACTCCAGCACGTCACCCGGCTGGACCGGCCGTTCGACCTGGACGGACACCACGCCATCGCGTGCGGAATCCACGCGGCCCACCAGGACGCCGCGATTGTTCGGCCGCTGGTAGCTCATCATGTCGTTGCCGGTCTCGCCCACCAGATACGCCTCGGTGAACCCGCGCGAGAACGCTTCGGAGAGGATGCGCCGCTCCTCATGCGTGGCATCTTCGCGCCCCGTGCCCTGCTGCACCCGGTCGAGGAGCTTGCGATACACGCCGACGACAGCCGATACGTATTCCGGCGATTTCATGCGGCCCTCGATTTTAAGCGAGGCCACCCCCGCGTCTATGAGCTGCGGAATGAGGTCGATGGTGCAGAGGTCCTTCGGGGAAAGCAGGTGCTCGCCCGGGGCGTTCAGCGGCTTGCGCACCGCCTTGTTGTGCAGCTCATACGGCAAGCGGCACGCTTGGGCGCAGCGCCCGCGGTTCGCCGAACGCCCGCCCACGAGCGACGACATGAGGCACTGCCCCGAATAGCAAATGCATAGGGCGCCATGGCCGAATACCTCGATATCCATGTTTAGCTCGCGGGCGACGGCGCACAGCTCCGCCAATTCCGGCAATGCCAATTCACGCGCGAGCGTCACCCGTTTCGCACCCAGTTTGGAAGCGGCGACCAAGCCGGCGACGTTGTGGATGTTCATCTGCGTGGAAACGTGGAGCTCTGCTTCGGGCAGCGTACGGGAAAGCTCGCGGGCAAGCCCGAGATCCTGCACGATAAAGGCATCGACACCACGTCGATATGCTTGACGCACGAGTTCCAACGCAGCCGGCATTTCGGAATCCAACACCACCGTATTCACCGTGAGGTAGATACGTACACCGCGAAGATGTGCGTAATGGCACGCATCTTGCAACCCGTCGAGCGTGAAATTGCCCGCACCCCGCCGCGCGTTGAACTCCTGCGCGCCGAGATACACGGCATCTGCCCCCGCACGCACCGCCGCGTGCAAGCAGGTTACATCGCCCGCGGGCGCCAATAGCTCTATTTTCTGTCCGGTCATTCCGATTTCTCGTCTCCTTGGTGTAGGGCTTTTCGCCGATTTGTCGGCCTCCAGTGCATTTCCGTAGGCGTGGTTTCATATACCGTCAATGCCTGCTTATAATAGTTCAACCTATGTAAAGTGAAGGCAATTAGAAGGATATACACTATGGCGCCAAAAGTGTCTGCGGGCACAACATACCGGCCGCGGAAGAAACATCACTTCTTGCTCTGGTTCCTGCTCTTCATCGTAGTCGCAGGAACCGCCGCGGTAGTTGCGGCCAGCGCATATTGGCTGCGCGACCTACCAACGCTCGAAGGTATTGAAAAGTACGGTTATTCCCAAACCACCACCGTCTACGCCAGCGACAACAAAACCGTCCTGGCCGAGTTCTACCTGCAGGATCGTCAGCCGGTGAAGCTCGCAGAGATCAACGGAAACGTTATCAAAGCGACCCTCGCCACGGAAGACGAACGCTTTTACGACCATGGAGCCGTCGATGTTATCGGCATAGGCCGCGCGCTGTGGAACAATGTCTCGTCGCGGTTGTTCGGCGAGGATAGCGGCCTGCAAGGCGCTTCCACCATCACGCAGCAGCTCGTGCGCAATACCGTGCTGAGCGATGAGGCGACCGACATCTCGGTCAAGCGTAAGCTTCGCGAAGCGCGGCTGGCTTTGGATATGGAAGAGGTCTACACCAAAGACCAAATCCTGAACATGTATCTGAACACCATCAACTACGGCGACAACTGCTATGGCATCCAGGCGGCTGCCAAGCACTATTTCTCCAAGAACGCGGGCGAGCTCAGCCTCTTGCAGGCAGCCACGCTTGCCGGTATCCCCCAGTCGCCCAACGCATTCACCCCCACCATCGACCCCGATGCCTGCAAGGAGCGCCGCAATCTGGTGCTCGACCGCATGGCGGAATGCGGCTACATCACCGCAAAGAAAGCCAAGAAGCTCAAGAAGAAGGACCTCGTGCTGAATGTCGCGCCGGCAAAGTCGTCTGACGGCATTTACGCCTACCCCTACTTCACGAGCTATGTGCGCGACACGCTGGTGAACGAATACAGCACGTCGGAAATTTTCGAAGGCGGCCTGAGCGTCTACACCACGCTCGACATCCGGATGCAGAAAGCAGCCGAAGACGCTTGCAATTCGCAACTGGAGATGCTCGATCCCCAGATTGAGTGCGCCTTAGTTTCGATCGATCCCGATACCGGCTTCATCAAGGCGCTCGTTGGCGGACGCGACTTCTATGCCGACCAGTTCAACATCGCCACGCAAGGCCAACGTCAGCCGGGCTCGTCGTTCAAGGCCTTCACCTTGGCAACGGCCATCAAGCAGGGCATCAATCCCACGACGCTAATCGACTGCACCAGCCCTGCAATCTTCGGCAAATCGGGTGACGACCTAACGGGTTACAACTCCGACAACTACGAGTATTACGGCACCACCGGCGAGGATGCCACAGGGCAAGGCGCGTGGCGCGTCGAGAACTTCGGCGGAGCCGACTACGGAATCCGCTCTATCCAGAGCGCGTTCGCAATTTCCTCGAACACGGGCTTCGCGCGGCTTATCCGCCAGGTTGGCGCGCAAAACGTCGTGAATACAGCCCACGCCATGGGCATCACCTCGGATCTCGAGGCGGTCGACTCGCTGACCCTGGGCACGTCGGGCGTCACCATGTTGGAGATGGCAGATGCCTACGCGACGTTTGCAACCGGCGGCATCCATCGCGATGCGACGGCTATCACCCGTATCGTGGACCGCGACGGCAATGCGATTTACGAGTGGCAGGACGAACCGACCCAGGCGCTCGACAAGGATGTTGCCTGCGCCTCCATCAAGGTCATGAAGACCGTCCTCACGCAAGGCACCGCCACGGCCGCGCAGCTGTATTCCGGGCAAGAGGCTGCAGGCAAGACGGGCACGTCGGAAAACTACCGCGACCACTGGCTCGTTGCCTACACGCCTCAGCTGAGCACCGCCGTATGGATTGGCTCGCGCCAAGAGCAGGAACTCCCGGGCCTTGACTGCTGCTACGTCTGGCGTACGTTCATGACGGCGGCACTCGAGGGCAGCGCCATCGAAGCGTTCCCCACCGCACCCGATCCGGCATATAACAACACGTACAACTTCCAGCAGAACGAAACGCTGGGCACCATTCTGGCCGAACAGCAAGCTGCGGAAGAGAAAGCCTCCAAGAAGAAGAAGCGCTCGGACGACGACGAAGAATCCGATGAAGAGGACGAAGAG
>JAUNCA010000115.1 GCA_030526775.1 Coriobacteriia bacterium
CCTGGCACCGTGACTCATCGCGCGCGGTTTATTTGCCTTTCAGGGCGGCCTTTCCCAGGCACACCACGCCCACGCCGGTTACGAGCAGGCCCGGTCCCGGCAGGATGAGCATCGGGATGCCGATAATGGTCAGCGGAACGCCGAGCGCCAACAGAGCGCTGCGCTTCTCGGGAAGGAAATGCTTGCCGCCATGCGGATATGTCTTAGCCATGTTCGCCCCTTCCTGTCTGTTTTTCGAGAACCATGCTAGCAATTCCCTGTGCAAAAACGGTGATGCAATGCTGGATTAACCATGCCATTCCCGCGTGAGACACTTCTCCTCAGAGGCCGGGTGTCTCACGTGAGACGCTTCTCCTCAGAGGTCGGGTGTCTCATCCGGCAGGGTTACCCGTTTCGTGGGGGTTGCGCATTTCTTTCGGGGGTGGGATGTGGCACAATACCGGGGGCCGCATTCGGGCGGCACGCGGAATGGGAGGAAGCATGGCGGATAAACCGACCCCCACGATGGGAGCGCAAGACCAGCCGGATGCCGTATACGACGCACGGACGCTCGGCACGCCCAAGATGATCGTCTTCGGCGCGCAGCACATGTTCGCGATGTTCGGCGCCACCATCCTCGTCCCCACGCTCACGGGGCTCTCGGTTTCGGCGACGTTGCTGTTCGCCGGCATCGGCACGCTCATCTTCCACTTCTTCGCGAAGGGAAAGGTGCCCGCATTCCTGGGTTCGTCGTTCGCGTTCATCGCGGGCTACTCGGCCATCGCGCCGCATGGCGAAGCCGAGCTGCTGCCCTACGCCTGCCTCGGCGTGGCATGCGCGGCGATGCTCTACCCCATCATGTCGGTCCTGTTCAAGGCCTTCGGCGCCGGACGCGTCATCCGGTTCTTCCCGCCCGTCGTCACCGGCCCCATCGTCATTTCCATCGGGCTCATCCTGGCGAGCTCGGCCATCCAGAACTGCTCCACGAACTGGCTCGTCGCCATCATCGCCGTGACGACCATCGTCGTGTGCAACATCTGGGCGCGCGGCATCATCCGCATCACGCCCATCCTCATGGGCGTCGTCGTGTCGTACACCGTGGCCGCGTTCATGGGGCTCATCGACTTCACCCCCGTGGAAGAAGCCGCATGGATCGGCCTGCCCGTACTGTACGAGAACACGGTGTTCAGCCTATTTACCAACGGAATCGATACCGGCCTTGCCACCACGGCCATCATCACGATCATGCCGCTGGCCATCGCAACCATCGTCGAGCACGTCGGCGACATCAGCGCCATCAGCACCACGTGCAACCGCAACTTCATCGCCGAGCCCGGCCTGCACCGCACGCTGATGGGCGACGGCCTGGGCACAATCGTGGCCAGCCTGTTCGGCGCGCCGGCCACCACCACCTACGGCGAGAACACCGGCGTGCTCGCGCTGACGAAGGTGTTCGACCCGCGCGTCGTGCGCATCGCCGCGCTGTTCGCCATCCTGCTTTCGTTCTGCCCGAAGTTCGCGGCGGTCATCGAGGTCATGCCGGCCTGCGTTATCGGCGGCGTGTCGCTCGTGCTGTACGGCATGATCTCCGCGGTCGGCATCCGTAACCTGGTCGAGAACCACGTGGACTTCACGAAGAGCCGCAACGTGCTCATCACCGCGCTCATCATCGTGCTGTCTATCGGCATCGCCTACACCGAGGCCGGCGCCATCGTCATCATGGCGGGCTCCGTCGCCGTCGCGCTGTCCGGCCTGGCTGTGGGGTCGCTCGTGGGCATCCTGATGAACATCATCCTGCCAGGTCGCGACGAATTCACGGCCATCGACGGTACCGTGGCCGAAAGCGACCAGCGCCACGCCGCGCACCTGCACAACCCGCAGCTCAACGCCAAGGTCGTCAAAGACGAATAACCCTCACACGCGAATGCGACGAAAACCCGGCCGAGACCTCCATGGCTTCGGCCGGGTTTTCATTTTGCATGCTGTTTGCTACGCACCCATCACGATGCTGCGGAAGATGTCGTCGAGCACCGGCCAGGCGAGCCTCTCGGGAGGCTCGGTGTTGCGGGCGCGGCTGGCAAGCGTCTCGACCTCATGCTCGATCCAGGCCTCCAGTTCTGGCATGGCTGCAATTTCGCAATTCTCGTCACCGGTGGCTTTCGCCGCCAGCAGCTGGTCAACCGTTTGCACGAGCTCAGCCTCCAGCTTCGAGGCGATAAGGTCGGAAAACAGCATCGGAGCTGGGGTTTTCTCGTCAAGCACCCAGCGGCTCGCCAACACCGCGCGAATCGCATACAAGTACTTCTTCACGTTCGCGTTCGGCTTGCCCGCAACCAGCTTCATGTTCTCGCGCGCGATGCCCTGGTAATGAAACGCGCTGGCCACAGGCGAGAAGCAGCCACCAGCAACCGAACGGATGCTGGCGAATTCAGGTTCCTCGCGGTACACGATCGGCGACGAGACCCACTCGAACGCCGTCGGGTTCGACGCGCGCATCAGCTGCAGGAACTTGGTTGCATCCCACCCCGTGATGTCGAGCACCTCGTCGAGCTTCCACTCGATGGTGTCCTTCAACTTCTCGAGTCGCAGGTAGTCCTCGAGCGGGCGCACGTACACGAAGCGCACGTCGTAGTCGCTGTCGTCCGAGGCCATGCCCCACGCGCGGCTTCCCGACTCCACGGAATACAGCACGCGCACACCGCACGACCGCTCCATGTCCTGAAGCTCGCGCAGGATCGTTTCCCTCATGACGCCCTACTTCTTGAAGATGATGTCGCCGATGAAGTTGCCGATGCCCTCGAAGATATCGTCGGCGGGATTGTCGGTGCCGCGGAGGATGGCCAGCACCTTCTTTTTCGTCTCGGTATCCGCCGCACGGTACAGCTCCACCAGGCGTTTCTCTGTCGCGGTAACCCGCATGGACGTTGCCGTGGAACCCGTTTTGGGCGCCGAGGTCTTCGGGGCGGTCTTCGGCATGGCATCGAGCAGCGACTTCTGGGTTACGCCGCACGCCCGCGCGATGTCCTTCACCACCTGCTGCGTGGGTTCGGCCTCGCCACGCTCGAAGCGCCCGATATCCGATTGGCTCGCGCCCGGCACCATGGCCGCAAGCTGCGCCTGCGTATATCCGGCATCCGTACGCGCCGACCGAATGAGGTTACCCAGTCGTTTTCCCATATCAGCCCCTTCTCCCAGGCTTATCGCATCGCCGCGGGCGACAGCCGCCCGGCACCTACATCGTACCGCAGGAAACCACATCGCAGAAGTGCGGGTTGCGCGCCGAAAAACGAAACCTCACCCCGTTTTCGCCGTTTTTGGTATCGTTTCCAAGGTTTTTGATAGTCGCCTCATTAAAGCCTAGATTCCTGATTATTCTTCCTCGCGAATATTACTTTTTGACCTGGCATAATGCGAACGGTAATCACCCACTGCTCGACGCTACGCGAATCGGACTATCAAAAACCTTGAAAACGATACTGAATGGCCTCCCTTTCCCCGAATGTTTGCCGCACATCAAGCACCGCACGAGATAACGACCCGTTTGGAATAGCCCAACCCCCCGCACATTGGCAGTTAGGTGGAGTATGATACGCACATGCCAAGCTGGACTATACATACCGCGCACGTGGAGCGCCTATTCGCGGCGCACGACCCCGCCGAGTTGGGAATCGAGGACGCGAACGCGTTCCTGTTCGGCAATTACGTGCCCGATGTCTACGTCGGGTACATGGTTCCCGGCGTGTCGATGCACGTGGACTACTGCATCACGCACGTGGCCAAGATCAGCATGATCCCCGTGTCAAACGCGGATTTCTTCTGGAACCAAAACATCGCGTATCGCATGCCGAAATCCCCCGCCGGGCGCAGCCTCACGTTGGGCACGTGGGCGCACCTCGTGGCCGACCGCTATTTCAACGGAACGTTCCGCACGTTCTGGGCCGAGCTCGACATCCCGCTCGGCGACAAGCTGCGCATCGGCAAGCAAGCGGATTTCGACCTGTTCGGACGCGGGTTGGGCATCTCGAGCTACGTGGAGGAAACGCCCGAGCTCATCCAGGCGGCGCACGATTTCAACCCGTACCGCATCATCGCCGACGACCTGCACCGCGCCATCGAGACCGCAAACGACATCACCCGCGAAGGCGGCGCGCTGCCCGTGTGCCCGACGGGTTACCAGCTGCTGAACGAGGAATGGCTGCGCGACGTGTTCGAAGCGTGCAACGAGCGCCTGGAAACCTGGCTGTTGGCATGGCAACGCCTCGAACGCGACGGCCGCCCGTTCCTAGCTCGGGACGTACGCGACGAAGCCGGCCTCGCGCCCGCGATGCCCGACAGTCCCGACTGGATGCAAGAACGTCTTAGGTAAAACGCGCAACTGGGTTGCGCGTTTCTCTTACAGCGGCAGCTTGCCCTGTTGCTGCAGCTCGACGGCAGGCGCGTAGCCGGCCTGCAGCGCCGTTTGGATCTGAGCCTTGGCGGCGTTGATCATCTCCGCTTCCGCGGGCGTGGAGCCATCGAGCTTCTCCACGATCTCGAGCAATTGGTTGAAGGTGAGCGAGAACCCCATCG
Organism: Coriobacteriia bacterium; assembly: GCA_030526775.1. Classification (GTDB taxonomy): domain Bacteria; phylum Actinomycetota; class Coriobacteriia; order Coriobacteriales; family Eggerthellaceae; genus UMGS1519. The sequence continues at coordinate 4,549 of JAUNCA010000115.1, forward strand.
TGGTGCACATCCGCGGGTCGAGCGAGCCTTCCTGCAGCCGCTCCATCAGGCGCTCGGCGTTGCTCAGCTTGTCGCGTACCTCGGCAACCATTTTCTGCTCGGCTTCCGACGTGCCGTCGACGTACTCCAGCACGCTCTTGCAGAATGCCTCGGTCTGGTTCAGCACGCGCTCCGCCTGCACGTACTCCGCGGTGCGCTCTACTTTGTTGCGACCAAACAATGCCATGTCCATCCCCTCCAATGTGCGCTCGTGCATTGCCACCCCATATGGTAAACCAATCCGTCCCGCCCGTGCATAATGCATCCGCACGATTTGTCCGGTTTTCCCAGCATTCCGCCCAAAATGAGACACCTCTCCCCTGAGGGGAAGCGTCTCACTTTCCTCTGTCGCTCCCCTGCTTCAAGCGCGATAATGTACACGGAGAGGAAAGCGTACTGCAGAGGAGGCATGCATGGCCAACAAGCGCATAGACCGAAAGTTCGAAGAGGCCGAAGCCGCGCTCGACGGGGGCCTCTCAAAGGTCGGCAAGCGCAATGCGCGCAACGCTGAGCGCATCCACGACGAGATCGAAGCCACCACCGAAGTGATGCGCGCGTTCCTGAAACGCCAACTCCCCGCGCTCGACCCAGAGCATTGGCGCGAAAACTACGTGCAGCCCGCCGTCGAGGAACAGGCCGCAACGTCCATCTACTACCGCGCGCCCGAGCACTCGGACATCGAGGACTACGACTTCCGCAACCTCGCGCTCGTGCTGCAGCACTGCCTGCCCCAGCTCACCTTCGAGCGCGGCAGCGCGCTATCCGCCGGCGAAATCCGCAACATCGTGAATATCCGCAACGCCTACGAGCACCGCGGGCGCGACCTGAACACGCGCGACTGGCAGCGCGACGTAGAATCCATCAAGGTGTTCCGCTCGAAGCTGCAAACCGACCAGGAGCTGGCCGCAGAAGAATACGACGAGAACGAACTGGCCACCATGGAAGCCGATGTGGCTAATTATCTGCGCATACTCGAAGACTTGCAACGCCGCATGGAAGGTGTTGGCGAGGAGATGCTCGGACTCGTGGAATTGTCGCGTAAAAGCGCCGCGAACGACGCCCGCCAAGACGAGGAGCTCGAGCGGCAGCAAGAACGCGACAAGCTGCACGAGGCCTACATCGAGCGCAACATGCGCAACATCTCCGGGCTCAAGCAGCGCGACAAGCTGCACGACCGCCTGCTCGCGGGTGTGGCCGGCGTGTCGGTGGCCAGCCTTGCCGTGAGCATATTCACCTTGCTGCGCAAGTAATCGCGCAGTCGTACAATAGGGCCAATCTATCGAGGAAAGGATTGGAAATGGGCTTGCTTGGTGTATCCATCATCACGTGCGCGGTCTTGTACGGCCTGCTCGCGGTTATCTTGCTCGTCGCGTTCTGGATTGCGGAAATCCCGCTGTTCATCGCATTCGCTATCGTCATCGTCGTCATCATCTTGCAGTTCCTGCTGGCGCCGTGGATCACAGACCTCACGCAAAAGTGGTTCTACAAGACCGACTTCGACCCACAGCTACCCGACTACCTCACCGATTTCATCCGGGAAACCTGCGACGCGAACGGCATCGCCTACCCGAAGATGGGCCTCATCAACGACGGCGCGCCCAACGCGTTCACCTACGGGCGCACGAAGAAGGATGCACGCATCGTGCTGACGCGCGGCATCTTCGAGCTGCTCGATGAGGACGAGGTGAAAGCTGTCGTCGCGCACGAGATCGGCCATATCGCGCACCTCGACATGATGCTCATGACGATGATCCAGGTCGTGCCCATGGTCCTGTACCTGGTGTACACGATCTTCCGCGACTCCGGCAGCAGCTCCGACAAGAACAACATCGGCCCGATCATCGCGCTCGTCGCCTTCATCCTGTACATCATCTGCGAATACATCATCCTGTGGCTCTCGCGCGTGCGCGAGTACTACGCCGACGAGTTCTCGGCGCAGGTCACGGG
>JAUNCA010000249.1 GCA_030526775.1 Coriobacteriia bacterium
ATTTCTTAGAATCGACCGCAAGCACCTTGCCGGAGTTCAGGTTCACAATTTCGTAATACCCGTTCTTCCAGGTGAACTGCCACTTTTGATTAGGCTCGCCCTTTGCCTTCTTCTCGAGCAACGTGGACGCGCCCGCCTTCTTCGACTTCTTCGCCACGACGATGGCCTGTTTGGCGTTCTCGCTCGAGGCTATCCAGTACACGCCGTTTTCTATGGTGCGTGCGGGGTCGGCCTTCGGGGCCGGGTCGCTGGAGGTACCGGTCGTGGTAGCCGCGCGCTTGGCGGGTTTCTTGACCGTCGCGGGTGCCGGCTGCGCGGTTGCGGTCGGAGCGGCCTTGGCCGGCTGCTCCTGGACGGCGGCTTCAGGCTGTGCGGGAACGGGGGTCTCGACCACCGCAGGCTCGACGTCGGTCGCACTCGTTGCAACCGGTTCAGCAGCCGGCTCTTCCACCTGCTGGACGGGGGCAGGATCTTCGCCTTCGCCGGCTGCGGGCTGCTCCGGCGCTTCTTCCTGCGCAGAGGCATCTGCCTGTGCGGCATCGCCGGGAACGACTACTTCCACATTGTCGTCGGAAGCATCGCCCGTCTGCTCGCCCTGTGCTACAACCAGGTCAGTCGACTCCTGTCCGTCAGCATCCATCGCTCGGTCTTCGCCAGCCCAAGCCGTGGGTGCGCAAAGCGCCACCGCAGCAAGCACGGCAATCGCAAGCATGAGGAAGCGCGTGGAAATCGCGCCTATTGAACGGCTCATTATTACCCCATTTCGTTCTAAGTCTAAACCCCATAAGCTTAGCTGGTTCGCCGGTTGTGTCAAAGCATTACACATCATCGGCATCATGAATGGTTGCCAGGGCGGCAAGAATGGCTGGCTATTCCCAAAAATGGTATTCCGCAGGGGTTTCGGGGTAGCGTTTCATGAAGAAGTCATGTCCGGGAAGTCCACGCTCGCAGTCCGCATCGCACACGTAGGCCACGCCGCCTTTGCGCACCTCTACCCAGCTATGGGCACCGATGACGCCAGGGATGTTGCTATACAGGTATCCCACCGTCACATCCGCATCGTATCCCAAAGCACGGGCGAGCCACATCACCGTGGACGAAGTGCAGTAGCAGCTTCCCTTCCCCCGCTTGATCATCTGCAGGGCGTATCGCTTCGTGTTGTCGTCGCTCATATACTTGCCGGAGCGATAGGCGGTATCGGGGGAATCCCACTTGTAGTCGTCACGAATGCAGTTGTACGCCGAGCGCAGGGTGCTATGTGTCGCCAATATTCCCGCAAGCCCCTTGTCGAGCTTGGTGTTGCCAGAAAGCGAGTAGCGCTTCACCGCCTTCAGTCGCCACGCTTTGGAACTCGATGCGCCGGCGGCCTTCTGCACCACGTTGGCGGAGCCGCTGGTCCTCGCAAGCATCTTGCCAGACGCCGCATTCTTGAACGAGATGGAGCCATCGCGGTTTATGGACGGCGTCCAGAGCTGCGCCTTCGAAGACGACATGCGCGTCTGGACCACGTTTGCGCCATCTTGCGCCGAAGCGCCCTTCACGGCAACGGCCTGGTACGTCCTGGTGTTGACGAGCCGGACATGCTTGCCCACGGATTGCAATTTGAAGCAGCGTGCGCCGGGAGCCGGGTCGGACGAGGCGAGCGTAACGTTTGCGCCCTGCTTGTAGGAGCCGCCCTTCACCGCAAGCGCGCCCGTGCCAGAAGCGTTG
>JAUNCA010000116.1 GCA_030526775.1 Coriobacteriia bacterium
ATTGACGTGCATGACGACGAGATGGGTTTCGCCAAGAGGCCTCCGCTTACGGATGCTGCAAAGCTGAGCGCTTATGCAGCTCGGTTGCATAAGCCAAGTGGCGGATCGCGAGCCCTCCACCATCTACGCTATATCGTTGACAACTCGGCATCTCCACGCGAGACCGCCCTTTGCATGCTGCTTTGCATGCCGCCCCGTTTCGGGGGTTACGGCATCGCGCTTCCCGAGCTGAATCGGCGAATTGAGTTAACCCCCAGGGAGCAGCTGGCGGTTGGCGTACACCACTTTGACTGCGATTTGTATTGGCCGGAAAGCAGAGTTGCCGTCGAGTACGACAGCGCTCAATTCCATGCCGCCTACGAGAAACAGGAGCGCGACGCAATTCGGCGAAACATGTTGCAATACAAGGGAGTTCACGTTATTACCGCAACTCGGTTGCAGGTGAGCAGCGAGGGGCAGTTCGACAAGCTGGCTATCCAGGTTGCTCGCAAGGTGGGAAAGCGGCTTCGCGCACCCGCCAAAGAGCATGTCGAGGAACGCGCCAACCTCAGGAAGACGCTGTTTGAATGGGATGTGCTACGACCGTCGTCGGATAGCGATAGCGACTGTTAGCGCACGAGTGCGGCACCCTTTTCGAATGCAGCTTGGCGTTGTTGCGGGAAGACGGTCTCGTGGCGCTGCTGCTTTGCCGCAGGGTCGAACATAGTCCACTCCCAGTCGAGCTTGCTGTAGTCCTTGACCTGCAGCGTGTCGCCGGCGACTAGGACATCCGTCGGGCCAACAAACGCCGAAAGCGTGCGTTGGTAACCCTCCAGCAGCCCGGCATACATATCCTCGGGGGCATTGCTCGTCATTATGAGCAACACGGGGATGGGTCGCTCGTTGCAACAGGGGTTTTCGCGGGTGTACGTCAGGCTCTGGAAGATAAGCCGTTCGTACAGTGCGCGGAACGACGCGGTGAGCTCGCTGAGGTAGTTGGGCGAGCCAATGATGAGCGCATCCGCCTCGCGAATGGCGTCGAGCACCGGCTTCAAGCCGTCTTTGTAGATGCAGCGCCCCTTGTTCTTCTCGCGTTTGCAGCCGAAACACGAGATACAACCAGTAAAGCGCTCCAGCTTGTAGAGGTCGAACTTCTGCACGGTCGCCCCGGCCTCCTCTGCTCCGCGAGCTGCTTCGGACACGAGTGTATCGGTGTTCCATCCCTTACGCGGGCCTGCGTTTACGACCACTACGTTCTTAGACATGGATGCCTCCTGCATTCTATTGTCTTGCATTCTTATGCTGTCGCTGATCGAGCGATATGCGGGTAGCAGCTGCTCGGACGTCTGGGCTTTCCGCAAATAGGTTCTGGGCCGTTTCCTTGGGAGTCCCCAAGGCCAACACGAAGTCTTCCATCACGTAGCGCAGGCCGTCGGCGATGTCGAAGGGCTCGTCGTTGCGTAGGCAATGGTAGAGCAGCTCGTAGAACCCGCCCATGTGCATAACCACGGACCGCGTGACGTTTTCTTCCGCAAGCTTGTCCAGCTGCAGTGCGCCGATGTGTGTGAGCGCCCATGATTGGTTGAAAGTCAGGATGTCTTCGGTGAGCTCGCGGCTTGCGATGATATCGAGCAGGAACTGGCTATATCCCCGCTGCAGCAGGAATTCGAAATAGCAGCATCCCACCTCGAAGACGCGCCGATAGTCTCCAACGAGGCTTTCGTCGTCGTACCCGAGGACCTCTTGGCACTCTGCAAGCAGCCGCTCCATGAAGGCGATGGCCAGCAGCTCCTTCTTCGGGAAATGGTATTGCGCCAAGTTGCGGCTGATATCGCATGCCTCAGCGATAGACGAGTATGAGGTGGCGTCGTATCCGCGCTCATGAAACTGTGCCCAAGCAGCGAGAACGATTCTCTCTTTCAGCTCTTCGTTTCGCGGACGCGCCATGTGAATCCTCCTGCCTTCCAAGGCGAAGTATATCCTAAACGAAAACTTGACGCGTATAGGAAACGTGAATACTATACGTGTTAAGGAAAACTTTAGGAAGGGGGATGTGTGTATACCATCGAGCAAGGGATGGCCAACGTCTGGGCCGACCCCACCGCAATCGTCATCGCGGCGTTCATCACCTACGGATTCGGATTCCTGCAATATGGATGCAGCATGTGGATGCAGGTGAAAAACAAACAATGCCCCTTCTATTTCTGGATGCACGCATGGTATTTCGGCCACGACGTAACCTTCGCGTTCATCTGCTTCAACATGTGGTTCTTCGAAATCGGCTGGTGGCTTTTCGAGGTGCTGTGCATCGGCTGCATGATCTTCGTGGGTATCGAGATATTCAGCCTGTGGCAATGCGTGAAGAATGAGCGGCAAGAAGTGTTCGGGCGCTTCACGAACGGTCGCCCCGTAAGCAAGCGATATGCGTGGACGCGCGGTCTTATCGGTTACGCCATCGGCGTGTTGCTCTTCCAGGCGCTGCGCGTGACCATCGGCGACCCGCTGTGCTTGTTCCTCATGATGTCGACGAATGCGATCCTGGCCTTCATGACCCAGCGCCGCTTCGATGAAATTGGCCATTACCAACCCGGCATGAAGTTCCTGGCTGTCTTTACGCTGCTGGGCACCTGCTTCACATTCAGCCCGAAGGGCATCGGCTTCTTCGCGAGCGTGGTGGACCCGCTGAATAATCCGCTCTTCTTTGCGGTGGGCGCGCTGTGCATCGCAAGTTCCGTGCGCGCAATCTACCTGGCTTGGAAGATGGATGCTCAACGACGGTTGGAAGAAACGGGGCCAGCCCCGGTGCCGGTGCAGTAAGGAAATGAGTGAACTCAGTGGGGCGGCATTACGTCGCCCCACCTGTATTAGAAAGGCGCAGCGATGGACCTCATCAACCAAATATTTGCTAGCTACCCGACGGGCGTCGACCTGCAACTGTCGGATTTCACGTACTCCTTGAGCCTGCAGAATCCCGATTTCGCGATGACGCTCACGGTGCTCCTCATAACGTTCTTGCTGGGCTTCCTTGTATATGTGTACTCGTTTGTGCTGGTAGTTCGCGAGAAGAGTGCGCCCTACCCGCTGTGGATGCACACCTTCTACTGCGCCGCCGACTTTATGGGCATTTGGGTGTTCCTTGCGGCATACGATGCCGTGGGCGGCTTTTGGTTCTTCATGCTCGGCGTTGTCGGCGAAATCGTCTGGGTGGGGTTCGAGATATTCTGCCTGTACCATGCGGTGACCACAGAACGCCGCGCGCTGTTCGGTGAAAACGGCACGCTCAAGCACGCCGTCCTGGTTACGCTCGCGCAAATCGCCATCTTCTTCGTGTCGTTGAACTTCCTGCGCGTGGAACTCGGCGACGTGTCGATGTTCAAGTTCTGGATCTTCACGCAGGTCATCATCGTGTGTGCACCGGGCCTGTTCTGGCGCGAGCGCGGAACGCGCATGGGCGCCTGCTGGCAGCTCGTGGTGGTACTCGTGTTGGTGGCCGTGATGTCGTTTAACCCCATGGGCAATATGTGGTCGCTCATCAGCCCGTATTTCGCGCCCGAGAATAATCCGTGGTATTACGTGATGGGTGCCGTGGTATTCTGCTTCGCCCTATACGACGTCTACATTTACGCGAAGCTTCCCAAAAAACCCGAGGTACTGCCTAGCGGCAAGAAGCCCATTTTCTAAAAGCCGATAAGCGGGAAACACTAACCGTCTGCCATTTGGGAGTCACTGTCACGTGGCATCCGCCCGTTGCCCCTTCTTGTTGGCTGGTACAATTGTCCCACGCATGTCGAAAGTGGGTATCGCGTGCCGTAAACGAGATGGGGTTTCCAGTTGGCCAGGCAAGAACTGACTGACGAGCAATTGTTTAATCGCCTGATCCGGGGCGATCGGGAATCGCTGCGCCCATTAATGGAGCGGCATGGCGACGCGGTGAAGTTCTACATCCATGGCTATATTAGCGATATCGACATGGCCGAGGAGATCATGCTCGAGGCATTCGCGCGCTTGCTGGTGAAGGCGCCGACCCTGCGCACCGGGGGGTTCAAGCCGTATCTATACAAGACAGCCCGCAATCTCGCCCTGAAGCATCTGAACTACCGCAGCCGCTTCACGAGCCTCGATGCGCTGGCTTTCGAACCAGTCGAGGACCGCCAACTCGAGGAAGGCTTGCTACGGGACGAGCGCGAGCGCGAGTTGTACCGTAACCTCGACCGCATCGCGCCGGAATACCGCGAGGCGCTCTACCTGGTTTACATCGAGGAATTGAGCTACGTGGAAGCCGCCGCCGTGATGCGCAAATCGCGCAAGCAGGTGGAAAACCTCGTCTACCGCGGCAAGCGTGCGATGAAAGCCCTGATGGACAAGGGGGAGGAAGCTGGGAAGGGTGCTTCTTCGGCAGCTGCTTCTCCAATGCGTTTGAGCCCCGCCGCCATCGGGGGTGATGGCGCGTAATGGAAGCCATCATCGAGAACATCGCCCTCGCAGTGTTCATACTCTGCTTTGGCCTGTCGCTCGTACGGGCATTCAAGGTGCGCACCAGGCCTTGGGTTATCTTGGCGTCTGGGTTTGGATGCAATATGCTCGCCCAAGCGTACTGGGTCGGCTACATAATGGTGTTTGGGGAAACGCCCGCCTATTTCTATATTTCCGACATCGGATGGGCTGCTGATTTCCTGTTTATCCTCATGGTGCTGATCGAGTGCAATATCAAGCTTTCGCCCACCCCGCCGACGCCTGCGGCCTGGATACCCGTTGTAATAAGCGCCGTGCTGTGCGTGTACTACATCGCAATCGGGAACAGCGTAGTGGCTTGCGTGGTGGATAACGGGCTTATGGCCTCCATCGGCTATTTCGCGGTTCGCGGCGTGGCCCATGCGTCTGGAGGCAAGGAGGCAAGCCGCCAGTTCCGCAATAACCGCGCTTTTGCCGCCATGTGCTTAGCCTTCGTCGTGATTGAACTCTGCTTGTGGACGGCATCGTGCTTCTATTCCGAGGTACCGGCGCTCTACGATCTCTTCAACTACGCGCTCTTCGCGTCGCACGCGGGCTTGCTTGCTTGCGCCTGGAGAAGCGAGGACATCTGATGTATGCAGAGAGCGCATTCCTCCTTGTCGCTATGCCGCTGGTGGCTTGCCTGCTCTGCGTGGAAGGCCGCCCACGCTTGATAGTTGCGTCGCTTATCGCAGGCATGACGGCATGCCTGCTGTCCGCCTATGTGAGCGCATCGTTTGCGCAGATGCTCGGGGCGCCGCCCGACATGGCCACGGTGGAGATTTCTCCCTTCGTGGAAGAGGTCATGAAGCTGCTGATACCCCTGTTCTATTTGGCAGTAATGCTGCCCAAATCCGACAATATCAACCTCTGTTTCATTTTCGTTGCTGTGGGATTCGCGACGATGGAGAGCGCGTTCTACCTGCTGGATGCCGGCGCTGCCGAGCCCGGAATCCTGGCGATGCGCGGTTTGAGCGCGGCCATGATGCATCTGTCATGCGGCTTGCTGATGGCATTCGGGTTCGCACGCGTGTGGCAGCACTCATGGTTGCGCATTGCGGGCACCGTTGGTTTGCTGAGTTTCGCGATTACCTATCACGCGCTGTACAACCTCTTTATCGCCGCGGGTGGAGCAGCGTATTATGCCGCAATCATCATGCCGCTTGCAACGCTCCTTATCCTGCTTTCGGCCCAGCGCATCACGGGAATGCTCAAAGCCGACTAGCTAAACAAAGCCAGCGTATTGTTCGGCGATTATTGGGTCCCATGGGTAACTTATGCCCTTATTTCAACCGTTTTTGAAAATTTGTGCCTAAAAATGCAAATTCGGGTGAGGGTTTTTCGATTTCTGCGGATTTAAAGGGAAAGCGATTTTGCAGAATCGAGGGATTGGTATGTCCAGCACAGACGAACGAATGGACAGAGTGTTCAGGAAAGCGTCGCGTATACAGCATAGGCACGGCCAGATTGCCGTTCCTGCGTTGGGGGCTTGTGCCATCTTGCTTGGCATGGGCCTCGTGGGCTCCATCGGCTTTTTCACGGGGCGGGGCGGCGATATTGAGGTCGGCGGGCTGTATGGCTCGACCCTTATGCTCGGCAGCGATGTAGGCACTTACATCATCGTGGCGGTCCTGGCGGCTGCCTTAGCCGTGGTCATTACTCTCATCTGCATTAACAAATCCCGACAACGTACGTGGAGTGATTCCGCTGACGCCATCGAGAAGGACGAGAACCATGAATAACAAACAGATGCCCTACCAATGCACGGTTGCCGGCGAAGCCGCCGAATGCACGGTCCAAACGACCCGGCAACAAACCCGGAGCCTGGTGGCGTACCTTCTCGTGCTTCTTGCGCTTGCATGTGCGTTGGTGCTTTGCCCGGCTACGGCTTTCGCTGGCGAGTCTGCCGAGGATGGTGCGGGCGATAGCTCCACTGCCGCTGCGGTAGCAAGTGACGAGTCGAGCCAGCCGGCTTCCGATTCGTCGTCGGGCGCTGCCGAGACCCCCAAGTCCGAGGCTCCGGTTGCCGACCCGGCCCCGGCTCCAGCGCCTGCCGTCGA
>JAUNCA010000117.1:0-2488 GCA_030526775.1 Coriobacteriia bacterium
GGCTTATTCTGCCACGCCAGGATAAGCCATTAGGCCGAACCTGCTGTCACGCTGTTACGATAAAGAAAAGGGCCACCCGGTTGGGTGGCCCTGAAATCTCGCTATCCCATTCGACCGATTACGTGAACAGCTGGAAGATGTTGGAGCACTTGGGGCAGCGCACCTTGATGTTGCCCTTGCCTGACGGCACGCGCAGCTGCTGTCCGCAGCTCTCGCAGGTAACCACGATCTTCTCGGGCTGAGCCTGCGGCTCCGGTTCCGGTTCGGGCTCCGGCTCGCGCGCCGGCGCCTCCTCCTCGAAATCGTATTCCTCTTCCCGGCGGCTACGACGCTCGCGACGCGGGCGACGCTCCTCGCCTTCACCGGCCTCTTCGTCGTCCTTGCGGCCGAAGCGCTGGAAGAAACCGAGGAACGCCTCGTTTTCAGCCTGGCGCGACACCACGTCCGTGGAGTTCATGCGCAGCGCAGCATACGCAGCGGAGGCAATGCCCAGGAGCAGGACGAGCACATAGAGGAACGGGTTGACACCGACGCAGAAGAAGCTGAGCACCACGAGCACGATGGCCACGATGAGGCACGTGAGCGAAAGCGCGTCACCGCCGTTACGACCGACCATATATTCAGCGTATCTGTCCTTGAAGCCCTCTGCCATTTTGGGCCCCTTTCCTCGAGTGGTGGAAATGGTTTACAGCGCCTTCTTTGCAGCCTCGACGAGCGCGGCGAACGCCTGCGGGTCGTTGATGGCCATATCGGAAAGCACCTTGCGGTCGAGCACGATGCCGGCCTTGTTCAGGCCGTCCATGAAGCGGGAGTAGCTGAGGCCGTTCAGGCGGGCACCGGCGTTGATGCGGGTGATCCACAGGCGGCGAATCTCGCGCTTCTTGTTGCGACGATCGCGGTACTGGTACTGCAGGGAGTGCTGCACCTGCTCCTTGGCGGCACGGTAGCTACGGGATTTCGCACCGTAGTAGCCCTTCGCACGCTCGAGAGTGGTACGACGCTTCTTCTTGGCATTCACTGCACGCTTAACACGAGCCATTGTTTATCCTCCTTATACGGAACCCGGCTTAACGCAGGCCGAGGTTGCGGGCGATCTTCTTGTAGTCGGCGCCAGCCACTTCAGTCTCGTGACGGAAGTTGCGCTTGCGCTTCGCGGTCTTCTTCGTGAGGATGTGGCTCTTGTACGCCTTGGCGCGCATGATCTTGCCGGAGCCGGTCACGCGGAAACGCTTGGCGGAACCGCGATGGGTCTTCATCTTGGGCATTTATTCTTCCTTTCCCTTTTCTTCGGTGGCCTTCTTCTCGGCCTTCTTCTTCTGGACGTTGGCTGGCAGCGGCGCGATGAGCATGTGCATGTTGCGCCCTTCCATCTTGGGTTGGTTCTCGATGACCGCCTGGTCCTTCAGGTCCTCGGCAAGTCGTTCCAGAATCCCCAGGCCCTGGTCGGGATGGGCCATTTCGCGACCGCGGAACATAATCGTGATCTTCACCTTGCTACCGGCGGCCAGGAAGCGCTCGACGTGCTTCTTCTTGGTGTTGTAGTCGCCGACATCGATCTTGGGACGGAATTTCATCTCCTTGATCTCGATCTTGCTCTGCTTCTTGCGCGCCTGCTTCTGCTTGATCGCCTGCTCGTACTTGTACTTCCCGTAGTCCATGATGCGGCATACGGGCGGATTGGAATTCGGTGCGATCTCCACCAGGTCCAAACCGGCGTTCATGGCGATGCGACGTGCATCCGCTATGGGGTAGATTCCCAACTGCTCGCCGTCATAGCTAATCAGACGGCATTCGGGGCAGGTAATCTTCTCGTTGAGTCGAAACCCTTGAGCAGCTATCTCGCCCACCTCCTTCTTGCGCTTACCGCGCGTCCGTGCCTTTCGGCGTTCCACGAAAAAGGCCCGAGCGTTCCGCCCGGGCCCATGCATGCACGTAGTACGGCCGATGGCCGCATCCACCTTCTATTCGCAGGGCCCATCAGCTGCACAAGGCGCCGAAACAGGCGGGGGCACTCGCCCCTCTTCAGTAACGAACGAATACTATCACATGGGAACCCCAATGCAAGGGTTCTCCACAATTCACCATCATAGGTGCGCAGGCGCTCTCCTATTTCACGGAAGCGTAGAAAGTTGCCTGGTCAAAAAGCTGGTTAATGGACTTGCCCGCCTCGCCGAACGGAAGGTCCAGGAACTCGCTGAGCGTCGGTACGAGCTCGCTGCAGTCCACGTAGTGGCCCTTCTCGTTGAACTTGGTGGTGTCCTGGACGCGCCAGTAACGGTCGTTCACGTCAGTGAGGTAGTAGGAAGAGCCGTCGACGTCCATGTATACGGAATGCTTCGCATGCAGGTACATCTTCAGCTCATCTTGGGAAATCTCGAGTTTCTCCTCGGCTTTGGCGCCCATAGCAGCCCCTTTCCTCATGCTGTTTACCCTTTGGTTCCATCATACCCGAAATTGCGCACCCGTGAACGCGCGGTGCCCTATCGGG
>JAUNCA010000117.1:2498-6525 GCA_030526775.1 Coriobacteriia bacterium
TCTAACCCCATGATACCCGAAAAGCCGTTCTCGCGAATGAGACACTCCCCCTCAGGGGAAAAGTGTCTCAAATGAGACACTTTTCCCCTGAGGGGGAGTGTCTCATTAATGGGTGATGGTAATGAGGTAGACGACGAAGGCGATTACCAGGGCGGCCAGAGCTAGCAGCACGATCGTGCGCATGCGCGAGAAGGTATGCGGGTCCTCGAGGCCTTCCTCTGCCTGCGCGATTTCCTCGGCGCGGCGGCGAAGCTGCTCTTGACGTGCGGATTGCGGGTCGGCCGCGGGCGCATCCTCTACCGGTTGCTCGGGAATGCTTTCGGCAGGGGAATCGGAAACGGCGGGAGCCGGGGCTTTGCCCGACCCCGCGTGAACGACGAGCTCGTCCTCGTCGTCATTCACCGTTATGAAGCGGAACGAACCGCCGTCTTGCGCTGCCATCTTCGCGGCTAGGCCGTCTTCGCGCCGGCCGTCTGCGGGACGTCGGACAGATCCAACGGGCCGCCGAGCCACTTAGTCAGGATGATGTTCATCAAGCCGTTGCCGTTGCCCTCGACCTTTGCCATGGCGCTCGCGACGGCCTCCTGCAGCACGTCGTTGCCCTCGGCAATGCCGATGCAGTACTGGTCCGGCACCTGCATCACGCCGACGAGGTGGGCGTCAAAGCCCTCTTTATTCAGCACGTACTTGCCCACGACGGCATCGGTCGCGGCGTACTGCACCTCGCCATCGACGAGCTTCTGGAACACGAGCTTCACGTCGTCTTCGGCCTGCAGCGCGTCTTCGCCGAGCTGGCGGGTAATAAGCCAGGCGGAAAGCGAGGAGGTCGCGGCGGAAACCTTCGCCCCGTCGCCCTTCTCGGGCACGCCGGCCTTCTCATCCGTCGAGAACAGCGAGATAGCCGAAGGCGCGTAGCCCTCGGACGTCCAGCACTTGCCCTTGGCATCCTTGGCCTCGATGCCCATCACCATGTCGACCTCGTCGCCCTCGAGCGCCTTCACGCCGTTGTCCTCGATGTCGACGAACTCGACCTCCAGGCCGAGTTCCTGTGCGATGGCGGAGGCCACATCCACTTCGAGCCCGCTCATGCGGCCGTTCGCCTGCCCGGCCAGCGGGTAGCTCTGCGCGTTCACGCCCACATGCAGCACGCCTTCAGCCTTCAGCGCGGATGCGTCGACGGCCGGCTCCTTCTTGGAGGCATCGGGGTTGTATGGCTCGGTGCATGCGCAAAGCGCAAATGCCAAGCAAGCCACCAGGGCAGTCAGGATCGCTGCCACCAAACGTTTCTTCATTCCAAAGCCTCCTCTAATGCCGTTCTCTCAGTTTCTCCCGGCTGACCTAGTCTTTGCCCCCACACTCGCGCACTGGGGGGCAGCTCTCACCGCCTACCCTCTCGCCCGGAGGCCCCTTGCCTGCGTAACGGGCGGTGCGACTTACTCCTAGAATGCGCCATGCTCGCCTTCAGCCGAAACTGCCGGTTTACGTGGGTTCTTTTGACCGCATCTGCCATGAACTTTCAACTACAGACCCGGAAGAAACTCTGCTAGATTCTAGCGCAGTTTTTTGGGAACGCACCCACTTAACGCTAAAAGCACAGTTCACCCGGTAACTGTATAGATTGAAGAGCCTCCGGCACCCTGGTCAGGCACCACTATGTCATCCTGAGGAGCGAAGCGACGGAGGGTCTCCAGCGTCACAACCATGGTAGGGACGCTGGAGATCCTTCGCTACGCTCAGGATGACGTTGATGAAGCAGCCTCGAGCATCTCGGTGGCGTGGGCCAGCGAGGCGGCGTCGACCGTGCCCGAAAGCATGCGAGCGACCTCCTCCACGCGGTCGCGGCCTTCCACCTGGCGCAAGCGCGTCTCGGGACTCACCTTGCCGGCGCGCTCCACGACGAAATGGGCATCGGCCAGCACGGCGATTTGCGCGAGGTGCGTCACGACGATGACCTGGTGCGATTGCGCGAGTTGCGCGAGCACTTCGCCCACCGCGAGCGCAGCCTTGCCACCGACCCCGGCGTCCACCTCGTCGAATACAAGGGTCTCGGCCGTATCCGCCTGCCCGAGCACGGTCTTCACAGCCAACGTGACGCGGGAAAGCTCGCCGCCCGACGCGATGCGCGAAAGCGGGCGCGGCTCGGAATCGGGCGTGGGCTTGAAGGCGAAGGCCACCTGGTCGGGTCCTGCCTCGCCCCAGCGGGCGCGCTCCATGCGCCGGATGTCGTATGAAAGCGAGCTGCCGGCCATCTCGAGCTGGGCCAGCACCGCGTTCACCTCGGATGCGAATTTGGGCGCGAACCGGGCGTGCGTGGCGGAAAGGGCGTCGGCCGCCTTCGCAAGCACGCCCTCGGCAGCCTGCCAATCGCGCTTCGCCTGCGCGAGCGCCTCGTCGATGTTGGAATACAGCGCCAGCACCTCGGCCGCCTGCTCGCGACGGTTCAGCACTTCATCCATCGAGGGGCCGTAAGCGCGCATCAGTCCCTGGAATGCGGCCAAGCGGTTCTGCAGCTCCTCGAGGCGCGCCGGGTCGAAGGAATCGAGGTCGGGCAGCAGCCCATCGATGGCACGCGCGGCGTCTTCCAGGATATAACAGGCCTCGGACAGCGCGAGGGCCTCGTTCTGGAAGCTCGCGTCGATATGCGCGGCGGTGCCCAGCAGCGAGATGGCCTCGTTCAGCGAATCGAGCGCCCCGTTCTCGCCGGATATGGCCTCGCGTGCGCCACCGGCGCTGCGGGCCAGGTCCTCGATGTTCTCCATGCGGCGTGCCTCGGCCAGCAGCTCGTCGTACTCGCCGGGCTGCGGGTTCACCGCGTCGATGCGGCCAAGCACGTACTTCGCCTCGTCGAGACGGGCGGAATCCGCCTGCCCCGTGGCGCGCAGCTCGTCGTAGCGCGCATGCGCCGCAGACGCCGCGCCGAGCGCATCGCGATACGCTGCGAGCGGCTCATCGAGCGCCGCGCCAATCCAGTCGTCCAACATGCGCAGGTGGCTCGCCGGGCGCATGAGCTGCTGATGCTCGTGCTGACCGCATAAATCGATGCCTGGTCCCACGCGCTCGGCCAAATCGCCCACGGAAGCCATGCTGCCGTTCAAACGCACGCGCGAACGGCCATCGGCCGCCACCGTGCGCAGCGCGATGAGCTCGTCTTCGGGGTCCGTCGAGCCCAGCGGGAAGAAACGACCCTCCACCTCGAGCATGGCCGCGCCGTCACGCACCATGTCCACCGAGGCGCGCTCGCCCACCAACAGCTTCAAACCCGAGAGGAACGCGGTCTTTCCCGATCCGCTCTCGCCGGTTATCACGCTCAGGCCCGTGGCCGGCACCATGGCCGCCTCGCGGATGAGGGCGACGTTGCGCAGGACGATCTCGTCGATCATTTGCAAACCCCCTCGCCCGGCTTCGCCAAGTCGGGCACCCATTCAGCCGCACGCGCCTTCGCATCGAGGGAACGCTGGGCCAAATCGGAGAGCTTCACGCTGTCCAGGTACGTGTCGATGGCATCGTCGAGGCCTTTCCAGAAATCCAGCGTTTCGCAGAAATCCTGGCGCGGGCACACCCCGAATCCCTCTTCCAAACAGGCAACTGGCGCAGTACCGCCTTCGCTCGCGCGGATGATGTCACCGGCCGTGATCTCGTTCGCCGGCCGCTGCAGGCTGTAGCCGCCACGTGCGCCGCGATGCCCTTGCAGCAGGCCCGCCCCGGTGAGGGCCGAAACCAGCTGCTCGAGGTATTTCACGGAAATGTCCTGCTCCTCGGCCACTTCGCGCAAGGTCGTCAGAGTATCGTCGCCTTTCTCGGCAACGCTAATCATCAGGCGCAACGCGTAACGCCCCTTCGTTGAAATCTTCATGCCGCCTCCGACTCGTTTGACGAAACGGATCCCCATATCTTTCTATATCCTACCACGGAATAGGGAATATTCACCTTCGGCATTTATGAGTCACGGTGCCCTAGGTCGCGGGGGGGGGGGGGGCGGGGGCGCGCCCGCGGGGGGGACGCTCACCCTCCTGCTCGTGAAAAACAA
>JAUNCA010000015.1 GCA_030526775.1 Coriobacteriia bacterium
TACTCGGAGTACCTGCGGAAAGTGGAGGAAGGTGCGTTGACCACCTGAACCCGCCGTAGCCGTTTGTCACATTGCTGACAAACGGCTACGGGGAGATTGTCACGCCCTGGTATTCTGTCGGATAGAGGATTGGTCAGCATATCGAGGAGCACGCCATGGCAGACACGTTCGATCTCCAGCGGTTCAAGGATGCACAGGTGCGCGATTACGATACCGCGCTCGCCGAATTACGTTCCGGGCGAAAACGTTCGCACTGGATTTGGTATGTATTTCCGCAGATTGATGGGCTCGGACGTAGTTCCACGGCACGTCGCTACGCCATATCGGGGCTAGCCGAAGCGAAGGCATACCTAGCTGACGACACGCTTGGCCCCCGCTTGCTTGAATGCGCGCAGGCGCTGTTGAGCCTTAACACCAACGACCCCACAGCGGTGCTCGGATACCCCGACGACTTGAAGGTCCGCTCGTCGATGACGCTGTTCGAGGCAGCAGCCGAGGGCGACGCGCGCTGGCAAGCGTTCGGAGCCGTGCTGAACAAGTACTACGCGGGCAAACGCGACCGCGCCACGCTGGACATCCTCGCGAAGCAAGCGGGATAACACCCCACACACAAGCATGCGGCCCACGGGAATCCCCGCAGGCCGCATCGCGTTTCGATAGGGGCATCAGCCCCGTTTAGCTTAGTAGTTCTTCAGGTTGATCTCGAAGAAGGACTGCGGATGCGCGCACACCGGACAAATCTCGGGAGCAACGGTGCCCACGACGATGTGACCGCAATTGCGGCATTCCCAAATCTTCACTTCGGACTTCTGGAAAACTTCCTGCATTTCCACGTTGTGCAGCAGGGCGCGATAACGCTCTTCGTGATGCTTCTCGATCTCGGCGACCATGCGGAACTTCTCGGCCAGCTCCGGGAAGCCCTCGGCATCGGCGGTCTCGGCGAAACCGATGTACATGTCGGTCCACTCGTAGTTCTCGCCCTCGGCAGCAGCCAGCAGGTTCTCGGCGGTATCGCCCAGCGCATTAAGCTCCTTGAACCAGATCTTCGCGTGTTCCTTCTCGTTGTCGGCAGTCTTCAGGAACAGCGAAGCGATCTGCTCGAAGCCCTGCTTCTTGGCGACGGAGGCGTAATAGGTGTACTTGTTACGCGCCTGCGACTCGCCGGCGAAGGCAGCCCACAGGTTCTGCTCGGTCTGAGTGCCCGCATAGGGGTTGGGCTTCGCGGCAGCTTCGGGCTCTTCCTCGATAAGCTCGAGCTTATCGCCCGTGGCACCGCACAGCGGGCATACCGCCTCTTCGGCGCTCTCAGCCTCGAACACCTTACCGCACAGCTTGCACCTGAACTTCAACATGGTCATCTCCTTTGTCTTAGGGTGAACGCTTCTCTCGCGATCGCCACTTTGAGGAGCCGTCTCCTCCGGCCCTTCAATTGGTTTCCTAAGTATATCTTTTGCGCCGTCATTCGACCACTCAAAGGCACGCATAGAAAAACCCCAGCTCCATGTCTGAGCTGGGGTTAGTCTCAACTAAACCGAACGTATGCGTTGTCGCAAGACCAGAGCTATGCAGCCTTCGGATGACGATGGGCATACACGCGAACCGGCTTGAACGTGCGCGTGGGCTCGGGCTGAGCCTGCCAGGAAGAAACGGCTTCCTCACGCAGGTCGGGCCTGACCCAGCTGAAGGACCTGCTGTCCTCGACAATCTCGTCAGCCGTATAGACAATGGAAGCGGCCTTTGCCGCGAATATTGCGATAAGAACCAGAGCGAATACTGCGATTTCAACCATTTTTCCCTCCTTCGGACGAGACGTATCCTACCTGCTATGCGCATCATTGTTAAACTGTTATTATTGGTTTCTGTTACAAGTTTTCGTTGTAGGAACATATATGAACTTCGCATCAATGGAATACTTCGAAGTGCTTGCCCGCGAACGGAGTTTCACGCGCGCAGCAGAGCACTTGCACATCACGCAACAATCGCTCAGCTCGCATATCGCAAAGCTCGAAAAGGAGCTCGGAAGCCAGCTCATCGTGCGTCACGTGCCGCTCGAGCTTACCTATGCGGGCGAGGTGTTCTTGTCGTACGCATCTCAAATGCGCGAGCAGTACACCACGATGCGCCAGGAGTTCTGGGACATATCCCAGAACGACGAGGGCATCCTGCGCGTTGGCATCGCTTTCACGCGCGGGCGCACGATCCTGCCCGACATCATCATGGCGTTTCACGAGGAATTCCCACATGTTCGCGTGCAGCTCGTCGAGGCCACCAACGAGGCACTGCGGCAGAAACTTGCGGACGGCGACATCGACCTGGCCATCGCGTTCTTCCCCACCTCGCTGCCCGGCATTCGCATGCGCAGCTTTTACCAGGAGGAAATGGTTATCGTCGTTTTGAAGGAACTGTTCTGCTCGATATACGGCGACGAAACCGACGATCGCATTCGCAGACTCAAAGAGGGCGACTACTCCGCGCTCGAGGGTTGCCCGCTTATCATGGGTAGCATCGAGGATATTGGCGGAAGCATCGAGGAAAGGCTGGTCCGCCGAGCAGGCATTTCGCGCCCTCGCATCGTCGCCATGTCAAATAACTCGGAAACTCTGCTCGCGCTCGCCCTCCGCGGTGCCGGCGCCACACTCTGCTCCGAAACGCTCACTCGTGCGGCGCTGACGCAAGAGCAACTCGACTCCCTGTTCATAATCCGCGGCGGAAACGTCGCACGATACCCCATCAGCTTCGGCTACCAGGAGAAACCCTACCAGTGGAGCGTCATCGAATCATTCATGGACATCGCCACGCGCACCATGAGCAGCCAACAATGATAAATCACCGCGGGTGTTTTTCATCATTGGAAGGGAATGCGGTGTGACACTGGGCAAAGCCGACACGAGAAAGCACTTCATGGAGCTGCGCAAATCGCTCGGGCAAACTGAGCGAGGCCGGATTGATGCCGGCATCGCAACGCAGGTGCTCTCATCGCCCGAATACCAGCAAGCGAAGGTCGTACTCGCATACCTGAGCTTTGGCGCGGAAGTGGACACACACGAGATCATTCGCATCGCCTGGGCAGACGGCAAGACGGTCGCTCTTCCCCGCTGCATGCCCGGACGCCGCATGGCGTGGCATGTGGTGAAAACCTTCGATGGCCTGGTGCGCAGCAAGTTCGGCGTGGATGAACCAGTCGACGACCCCAGCACGCAGATAGACCCCAACCAACCTGATGCAATTGCGCTCGTCCCAGGGCTTACGTTCGATGCGCGCGGTTTCCGCATGGGTTACGGCGGCGGGTTCTACGACATGTTCCTGGCAAACTTCCCCGGAAGCTCCCTCGGACTTTGCCGCGAATGCCAGCTCTCTGATTCCGTACCATTCTTGGACGAGCACGACCTCCCCGTGCAAGCAATAGCGACCGAAACCCGCCTAATCCGCTGCCGATAAGAACGAAAGCGCGGCTTGGGCCGAAGGCTCACCGAGAGAGGGGCGGTTCCAATGCTCGATAAGCGGTTCGGGTGGACGGCGGTAGCGCAGCGTGCGCGGCTCTCCCCTCGGACCCCACACCGGTCGCGGTGGGTTTTCCTCTGGTGAAAGGAAGTGGGAGACTTCGGCGGGGTGGTCGGTTCGGGCAAGCAGCGTACCCACGATAATCGTGAACGGGAAGCCCTGTCGCTGCTGCTCCCGTGAGAGTACGATGAATGTGCCCAGGTCATTCACCACGATGCGCAATCCTGCCGGATGCCGCTCGGCCAAAGCGGGTAACAGCGCGCGAAACCCCTGCAGCGATTCCTCCGATAGCGGGGGAACGAGAAGCGTCGTTTCCGAACCGGTTGCAGCCCCACTCTTCTGGCAAAGATCCCGAACCGCAGACCAGAATGGCTCGAACGCGGTCTCGCTTCCCACGAAGCTGTACGCCGAGTCATCAGCCGCGCGGACGATGGGCTCGATGGCATAGCGACTCTGCGTGGCCTCACCGTAGTAGCACGAGCACGTGCACCCGAAGGTTTCGCGGTAGCGCCGCGCCACCTCTTCTTGCGAATGGCCTTCCGCTTGCCGTAAGAACCGCAAGGCGCGCAGCCGCTCTTCCAGCGGGCGCCCGCGGCCCCCAAGTTTCGCGTAGGCGACACCGGCTTCCTCGAACTGCGGCAGGTAGCACGCTGCGCACGGATAAGGGCTTGCGTACGTGCAATCCGCGCCCATGCACGCATGTGCGGTATAGGTGGTGTCGAATGTGAACAGGTCGGGCGCGGCATCATTCGCCGCAGCTTGCCGCGGCAGGTACGAGACGCCATGGCGATGTCGGCAATAGCCGTCAACCCAAGGGCACTTGTCGAAGAACGCCATCGACTCGCCCTGCATGCCGGGAACGGCGGCAAGGAGCTGTGCAGCCTCGGCAGGCCGCATGAACCGCGGCAGCACGACACGATTCACCCCCAGCCGCGCATACGCCTGCAAGGTGGGAACATTCTGCACGACGGCAAGCAACGACACCGTGCGCTCTAAACGCGTCGCGTCCTTCAAGCGCCAGAACAACCCCAGGTCGCTTGCGATAATACCCGTTCCCCCCATACGCTCGAAGGTGGCGCAAAGCTCCACGAGGTGGTCGAGCTGGGGCTCCGTATACCGCGCATTCAGCGCCAGGTACAGCGGAATGCCCCGCTTGGCACACGCGTCGGCAGTGCGCGCGAGGTCGTGCAGCGACGTGAGGTTCGCCGCCCCTTGGCGCCGGCTCGCGCTGTCGTGGTCGCCATAGCGTTCAACCCACCATGCGTCCATGAAACCGCAATACAGCTCGCTCGCCCCTGCTGCTACAAGGGCGCCAACTTCGTCGGGCGCATTCACGGGAACCACGTACTTCATCAGGCCCTCACCGCAACTCCTCTTCCGCCATCTGCGTGAATAGTTCGTACGAACGCGCATCTGCGGCTGCAAGCGCTGCGCGGATCGGCGCGAGCCGCTCCCCTTCGCCTGTCAGCTGGCATTCAGCCGCAGCATAAGGCTCGGCAATGGCCGCTTCGGTCCACGCATCCGCAAGCTCGATGGTAGCATCGCGGAACCGCCGATAGAAGGCCTCGACTGCGGGCGCCATGGCTTCATACGCTGCGGTGTCGCATCCCGATTCGGCAAGCGCGCAACCCGGGAACACGATCAGGCGGCTCAATGCGGCCTTGTGGTTATATATGCCCAGCTCCCAAAGCTGCCGCACCTCGCGCAATGCGCCCGCAATCGTCTGCTTCGCATGCCACAAGATATACCCCGGCTGCAGCGTAATACCCGCCGCGCGAAACGCCGCAAGTACCGCAGGCAGGGCGCCCAAGTCCACGGGCTTGTGCCATTCCCGCAAAGCCTCCCGATTGAGCGACTCCACCCCCACGAACACCCGCGAAAGCCCCGCAGCATGCAAACGGGCAAGCCGACTTACAAGATCCGGCTGCCCGGCAAGTGAAGCCAGGCGCATTTCACACGCGAAGGAGACGTGAAGCTCACGCGCTTCAACCTCATCTGCCAGTTCTTCCAACCGCGATAGCGGGCCAAAGTCGTCGTCGACGAAGTTGAAGACGGCAGGCAGTCCCGTCTGGGCAAGACGCTCTGCCTCGCATTGCATCTCGTCAACCACCAGCCGCACGTTGCGCGGCTGCCAGCGGCGCAATTGCTCGGGCAACCCCGGGGTCGCGCAAAACACGCACGAACCAGGGCACCCGCGCGAGGTCTGCATGTTCACCGCGCAATGCAAGCGGGCATATCGCACGAGGTGCGGACGATATGGAAGCGGCCATTCATCAGGTGTTGAAGCCGCCGCTGCGCACATCGCGGGAGTCACATCAAGATTCCCGCACCCCGCATCCAGCTGCCGGGCAAGCGCGAGCATCGGCTCCTCGCCCTCTCCCGTTTGCACGAGAACGCCCGCGGGAAACGCGCGCCCTGCGGCATCAGACGCACAGGTTACGTACACCCCGCCAACAGTGAATGTCGTCTGCGGCCACCAAGATCGTAATCGGCTCACAATACGTCGCGCATCGGGCACATCATCGGAGGTCATCAGCGAAAGTCCGACGATATCGGGACCATCGCCTCCGTCATAGACCGCGTGAAGCTCATCGAAAAACGTCGGCGCATCGGCGTCGGCAAAACCTGCACGCCGTTCCTCGCGATACAACCGCCGGTCGAACATGCGTACATCGTGCCCAGCCACATGCAAGCATCCCGCAATGCGCTCGATGCCCAAGGGTTCTGCGAACTCCGGGTCGTCACCCGCGCACAACGGGCGAATGAGCAGCACCGATGCCATACTTCGAAAGCTTCCAGGCGCTATTGCGCTAAGACACCCAGTTGCTGGCCCACTGCTTCGAGATATACCTTGAGCTGTTCGCCATCCTCGGCATTGGCCATGCCAGCTTCGAGAAGCCCGCCAAGCTCGGTGCTCAGGCTGCTATACGCGTTATGAAGCTCGACATCGTTCATGCCCGCACGCGTAGAATCGGCTAGGTCTGTCTCGATGCGCATCCACAGGCTGTTGTACTGATAGGCATCCTTCAACGACCCGATCTTCAGGGTGGTATCGATGTCCTTGTCGTATTCGGCTTCCCACGTGATTTCCGACATCGTGGTTTCGAGATCCTCGAAGCTGAACTGGGCATCGGCTGCCGCCACCTGCGCGTTCAACAACACGCCATCGGATCCGGGGAACAGGTATACGCAGGCAAGGGCTTGCTTCAGCGCTTCGTCGCCCTTCTCCTCCTGCACCATCGAGAGCGTGAGGTTCACGTTTGCGCCAAAGTGCGTCGGGTAATCCGCAATGATCGCCTCGTAGGCCTTCGTCGCCTCGGCCCACTTCTCGTTCTTGTACAACTCGTTCGCCGCGTCAAAGGCTTCACGCGCAAGCGAGTTTATAGTGGACTCTTCATGATCGCCGGGTGCTTCTTTCCGTTGCTTCCCCAGCTCAATCGCTGCGTCCTTAATCTGCTCAAGCGAGCTCGCATCGCGTGCGGTATATCCGGTGAACGCATCCCCGCCCGAAGACCCGCCGCATGCGCACAACCCCAAGGCGAACAGCGCGGCCAAAACAATGGCAACGAGCGCGAAACTACGGGTGCGAGTAGTCATGGTGTCCTCCTTGCAGCCTAGTGGACAGGTACGCACGAGCAGTACGTGTAGCTGCCGCCGCTATGCGACGTGGTGTGGCTCACGCAACTGCATACCGATTCGCAGGTGCATACGGCAAGGCACACGCACACCGACACGGTGTTGCAACTGCAGTAGCTGCCCGCAACCGTACCGACATATTCTTTGCCGCCTCCAGTAATGTCGGGTTCGACAAAGTAGCTCTCCATGCTCGGCTTCCATACGTTCTTGCCATCCACCATGATCCAAATCTGCGGCTTCGGCAATACGCCGTTGCTGCCCTCCAAGGCACGATCGTTATAGCTGCTATCAGGCATCTTCCTCACTCCCATCTTCCGGGGGTTTCCATTCAAGCTTACGCTGTATCTGGTTTAAGGTAAGTGCGCGGGTTATCTCGCAACGCGTGCTGCCGCGATGTTCCTCGGGCGCGATGCCGTCAAGCACCTTCGCCGCGCAGTCGCCGGCGCAATGCCAGCGACAGAAGCAATCGTTGCAGAACGCGAACGTGCGCACGTTCAAACGGGAAAGCTCGTCGAGCTTCGCCTGGTCGAACACAAATTCGCCGAGTTCACGGTCGAAGCGCCCGTAGAAGAAGCGCTCGGAGCGCGGGTCGCTCTTGTAGCTCACCTCGTAGCACGACGTGACGTCGCCGGTTGCGGTTACGGTGAAGCTGCCGCTCGACACCTTGCAGAAGCTATCGACCAGCATATCCTGGCGCGCGCCCGAGAACACGATGCGCATGCCGCGCGCCGTGGCAGCCTCCAGCGCCTCGAGGTAGCGCTGCGTGAACGTGGCGGAATCGGGCATCGCATCGTCGGTGGTCCGGCAGCGCCCGCATTCCCACACCGGTTCGAGGTGCAGCTGCGCGATACCCGGGTAGGCCTCGGCCACGAATGCAGCCATCTCGGGCATGCGGTCCACCATGGCAGCCGTCACGGTCGTGCGGATACCGAAATCCAGCTTCGCCTCGGACAAGCGGCGCAACGTGCGGTCAACATGCTTGAACGAGCCGCCGCCACCGGCAACGGGACGGTTTGCATCCTGGAATTCGGGCAGGCCATCGAAAGAGATGTTCACGGAGTTGAAATTCGCCACCAGGAAGTCCAGCTGCTCTTCGGAGAGCACGCCGTTCGAAGCGGCGTTGAAATACACGGGGATATCGAGGCGTTCGGATAGGTCCTGCGCATACCACACGATGTCGCGGATAAGGTCGAACGCGCAGAACGGCTCACCATTGCCATGGAACGACACGTTGAAGCAGGGGATGAATTCGCCTGCCTCCCGCCGCTCCTTGGCGTTATTCGCAATGAAGTCCACCGCCCGCTTCGCCACTTCGGCATCCATCGTGGTGATGGGCTCGCCGCTCGCGCCACCCTCGCCGCCGAAGGCATAGCAATAGCTGCACCGCAGGTTGCAATTGTTCGTGGGGAACAGCGTGACCTGCGTGGGACGGAATACCTGCTCGTGCACGGGTGCTTCGTGCAGCGCGAAGAACCCGCCCTCCTCAAATGCACGCACGACCGTTTGCTCGTCTTCCGTCATGCCCGCAAGCGATGCCGGGTTGTTCGCATACGCAAGCGCCGCTGCGATGGCGGGCTCGTTCGCGCGGGCCATCAGTTGGGCAAGCGGGGCATACAGAATCGGCCCGCGCTCGTCGCGTAGGACAAACAGCTCGGGCTTCATCCCGGGTGCCGTCGACATGTTCCCGGCCTCGGCCATGCGGTATTACGCCTGAGTCTCGTACAGGTTCACGACAACGGTGTTCTGCAGGAAACCAGATTGCCCGAGCGTCACGAAGAACGACGCGACCTCGGCCACATCCACGGGGGCGCCTATAAGCGCGGCCACCTCTGCAGCGATACCATCGATTGAACGCGTGCCATCCGCAAGGCTGATGAGCGCTGCACCAGTTTGATCCACCGTGAAGAGCTGCGTGTCATCGAGCCAGCCCGCCAAGACGCCGTCGGCTTGCTCGTACAACGCAATGCCCGCCTGCATCAGCGGCCCTTCGGCCACCGCAGGCGCCATGCTTGCAGCCGTCGTGAGCACCTTCGTGCCACGCGCCGCGTCTCCCGCATACAAGCTATATGCGCCGAACCCCAAGCCCGTTCCAGCAGCCATCACAGCAAGCCCGAATGCGCCCTTTACAAAAGCCCGTCTCTCCATAGCCGCCTCCATCGCACAACGCGTATGCTATTGGACGTATATAGAAAAACCTTATCACATAAGCGCTCATACCCTTGTGATATCAGGTGAAAAAGACCATGTGGAAGCGAGGTTTTTCAGCACTGCGCAGGCTTCGTTTAATCAGACGAAAGCACCTTTGCTTCAGCTTCCTCGGTGCCCTTGCTCATAAGGGCGATGCCTGCGATAACCAGCACCAGGCCAAGTGCCATTATCGCGGTAAACGGATCGCCGAACACCACGGTGCCCACCAAGGCCGTAGCCAAAGTGCCCACGCCGCCCCAGACGCCGTAGGCAAGACCAAGTGACATGTCTTTCAGCACGAGGGCCAACAGGTAGAACGATGCAACATAGGCAACGACCACCACGATGGATGGCCCGAGCACGGTGAAGGCTTGCGATAACTTAAGCGATGTCGTACCGCACACCTCGCAGGCAATGGCCGCAAACAGCATGAACCAGGTCTTCGCGGTACCCATCACGCCACCCCCAGCCGCAGCGCGACGACGCCCAACACGATGAGCACGATGCCGATGGACTTCTTCACGTTAAAAAGCTCGCCCCAGACGATGCGGCCTACGATGGCGGTAAGCACCACCGCCGCGCTCGACCAGATAGCATAGGCAACGCCCAACGGTATGGCATACAAGCACGCCGAAAGCGCGTAAAACGAAACGACATAGCCCAGAACCAGGCCGATGATGGGAATCTTTTTCTGAAAACCGTTCGACAGCTTCATGCAGGTGTCACCCAACACCTGAAACACCACCGAGACCCCGAGCAGGACGAATGGGTTCACTGTATCTACCTCGCAGACGCTTCCCCTCTTTTCCGCGCACATCCACTCTACCCCAGGACGTCCGAGAAGGCAAAGGCGTTCAGGAATGCAACCACCCCGCAATTTGAAGGGCTTACGTACGATTCTGCGCCCATCTTGCAGGATAGGCACCGCAGGCGTTACTTGGCAAGATAATGGCATCGCAGTAACACACCGCAACGACGCAACCCAAGGAGGACACCATGGCCTATTCCGTCGACGACAAGTGCAAGAAGCTCGCGAAGAACCCGCAAGCTGCAGCCATCATCAGCGAGTATTCCCCCGGATTCACCACCGACCCCCAGATGAAGATGGTCATGGGCCTAACGCTGCGCAAGCTGGCCAGCTTCCCGCAAGCCAAGGAACTCGCCGACAACCTGGAGGCAATCGACGAGCGCCTGAAGGCAATCGAAGACTAGCGGCGCTTCTTTTCGCTAACCCACAAACGGGCGGGGTTATCCCGCCCGTTTTCTTTAGGCATGGGGTCCCAATGCCCCACCCGAACGTACCCGCTCGCGCAACGCTTCCGCCTTCAGCAGCAAACGCAAACGCAACTGCACGTCAGGGTCTTCGAAGTCGAGCCCCAAATCGCGCTTGATACGGGTTAAGCGCTCCATCAAGGTGCTGCGATGCACGTAGAGCTCAGCGGCTGTTTTCGTTACGTTCTGGTTGTTTTCCAGGTAGCTTCGAAGCGTCTCGACGTAACTTGTCGTCGAGTCCGCATCGTGCTCGATAAGGAGCAGCAAACCCGGCGGATAGAGCAGCTCGAGCGGTAGTTCGCCAAGAGAATTTATAACCATATCTTCGAGCGCATAGTCCTGGAAGCGGTGCATGCCCTCAAACGGCGCATAGAGCATGCCGTTCTCCAAAGCAATGTTTGCCTGCAGGTAATACAGGCGGGCTTGCATGAGGTCCACGATGGGGTCGGAAAGGCCCGCTCGACATCCCATCGAGCTGGTAAACGAATCGGCGAGTTCGCATATAGCCTGGTCATAAGCCTTGTCCTTGTCGAGTTCGCCCAAGTCGATGAAAGTCACCACGGAGTTTCGATGGTGCTCGAAGGCAATGCTTTTTGGGAACGCGCTCTCGAGCATGCTGCGAACATACCCCAGCGGCAAATTCGCCAGGCGATTCGGCAATTTCAGCCGCATACACGCGAACCGGCGCACGCCTTGCGCCGCACGCACGCTCTCCTTGCCAAACGCGTCGAGTGGTATGCCCTCCACCAAATCGCACAAGGCGTGGCGAAGCGCCCCATGCGAATCGGAGCTACCAGAAGACAAGCGCTCAATGGCGCGAAGCAGCAGGCTCCCCAGGTGCTTCAGCACCGGCTCGTCACTCGGGCGGTAGGGGCGCTGCCGATAATGCACGGTCACGCAGCCTCGGTATTCCCCTCCCGAATGAAGGTTGTAGTTGAGCGTCGATTCTCCTGAAATCTCGATGCGAAGGGGTTCCTCTTCCTCTAAGCGGAGCTCGTTGTTCTGCAAAAACGTGTCAAAGGAAGACAACCGGAGGCTCGTGCCATCTTCGGACCGGAATCCTCCCGTGTCGCCAAGCTGGCTCGCAAGGTTCGACGCACCAAGGATCTTGAAGTCGGCATCGATGGCGTAGAGCGCATTGTCGAGCACCGACTCGCTCTCGGTAAGCATCCGTGAGATATCGGCATCTTCGGCTGCAATGCTGTCGAGCCGATCTTCCCAGGCGTCGTACTTGTCGAAAACCGCCTGGATTTCGTTGAATGTGGCATAGAAATCGGCGTCTTCGTCGAGGCGAATCACCGCGCAACGCGATGCGTAGCGGGCAAGGCGCGGACTGTCGCCAATACACACAATGGCAGCGGTGCGGTCTGCGTGGGCACGCGCGGGCAAGCGGTCGGCCTTCACCAGATAGAGGTGATTCCCCGCAAAAGCCGCATCCGATCCCTCGTAGAGGCGAGGCCTATCGAGGGAAAGCAATCCATTGCCCGCGTTCAGCAGTTGCGGGTGCATCCGCTCGGGCAAGTTATCGAACACCAATTCAACGCTGAGCTTCATCTGCCCTCCTTATGCTTAAACCATCACGCATATTGTAGGGGTGAAGGGAATCGGTTTGAAGGGGTATCGATTAATCGGCAGGTAATCGCGTCTTTTCCTCGAAGTTTTACCCCGCTGAATTGCGGGGTTGCTTGGAATTTCTCCCGGCTTGTTGCGGTCTACCTCCGAACACGGCTAAGGGCCACACTGGGTTTAGCTATGAAGAATGGGAGAACCATCAGCGAAAGGAGACGCCATGGCATTGCTCCAGCACGTCGACACGCATCGGGGCGTTCAGACGGCATTCGGCAAGATCATCCCCGAGAAAGAGGCCTACTCGTATTGCCTGCGCACCATCGCGGCTTTCTCGGCCAACATCTTCCAGGTGATGCGCATCCTGAACGACGACTGGGAAGACCGCACCACGCAGATTACCGAAATCGCCAACATGATGAACTGCGCCGCATGCGCAGGCGGCGAAGACCAGCTGTTCCAGTATCTCGACGCTTTCTACGACGAGTGGAACATCCCCGAGCTCGTGAAGCGGGCAGCGTGGATTGGCGCCATTTGGGGCGACTATGGCGACGAGGCGGAGGACATGGCCGGACGCGTCATCCAGTTCACGGAAGATCGGGTGGAAAAGGAGCTCGACACCTGCCCGTGGGACATCGTCGGATCCGAGATGTGCAACATGACGACGGGCATGTTCACCGCGAACTTCGACATCGCTGCAGGCGGAGAGCACGGCGAGATAACCAACGACGTGCAGCTGAACATGTGCGAGGCACGCGGTTGCGGCAACCCGCATTGCCGCGTCGTTGCAGAGCGCCGAGATACCTTCGGGCTGGAAAAGCAGGGCTGGCTCGATCATCGCGGAGCCGCCCATAATCCGGTTCACGACACACCGCCCGAGCGTCGCGTGCAGCACGGCCAAGGCTTGCGCAACGGCCAGTACACGAACGCGTTTGGAGAGGAAAACTCGCTTGAGTGGCAGTACAACTGGGTAGCGCAGATGGGCTGGGTGTGGTCTATCAGCTTCCCGCTCATCGCCATCCGCGACATGGCCGAAGACGATGACGAATTCGAACGCATCTTGAAGATTGTCTTCGCCACCGCCGGCAAGAATTCCTTCATCGACCCGTTTGCCCGCGAGGGGCTGCGCAATTGGCTGGACATCCCCCGCAGCATCGGCGATAACGACCCGCGCGTCATGGGCGCGTACATCGGGGCGATGCTGGGTTGCCAGCTCGTGCCCTTCGAGTGGGAAGCATTCGATGGCGAGGGCGTCGAAATCCGCGTGGACCAGGAAACGTTCACGGGCCGCTTCGAGATGGCCCCGCTCGACGAGATCACACTTGGTTACGAGGCTCAGTGGAATGGCGCATGCCACACGCTGGTATCGCCCGAATGGTCCGTTTGGATTGAAGAGGATGACGACGATTTCGTCATCACCGTTGGCCGCAAGATTGACGACCGCGCGTTGTAAGGAAAGGTGAGGCACATGCTGTTCAAGGAAGACGAAGTCGCACGCGCCGAGGCCAAGGCAGTGCGCGAAAATGCAGCTTGGTACCGCTGGACTCACGACTTGGTGGAGGTAACTGGTCCCGATGCCGAGCGTTTCCTCGACTGGATGCTGGTAAATACGATTGCCGGCACGGCTGTGGGACGCGGCAAGTACACAACGATGCTCGACGAGGACGGCGGGATCATCGATGACCTCGTGGTATTCCACAAGGATGCGGGCACGTGGTGGCTTTCCACCTTATACGGGCCGCACATGGTGCGCTGGTTCGACGCGCACAAAGGCGACTACGATGTAGCGTATTGCGACATCACGCAGAGCTGGGACATGTACGCGGTGCAGGGCCCGAATTCCGCGCAAGTGATGAACGACCTGGTGGCAAACCCCGTCGACGAGCTGAAACGCTTCCAGCTGCTCGAGACGCAGGCAGCCGGCGTACCCGTCGTGGTCGATCGCGGCGGTTTCACGGGCGAGCTGGGATATGAAGTGTACTGCGCACGCGAGGATTCACCCGCCATCGCGGCGGCGATTGATGAAGCTGCAGGCAAGCATGGCGCACCCCGTTTGAAGACGCTTGAAGTGTACGTGCGCTCGCTGCCCATGGAAAAGGGCATGGCGCTTCGCCAGGACTACAAGGGTCTCACCCCCTTCGAGGCAAACCTTGGTTGGTCCGTGCACATGGACAAGGAGTTCTTCGGGAAAGAAGCACTCGCCGCCGCCCAGGAAGCCGGAGCCAAGCGTGCATTCGTGGGCGTGGAGATTGAGCGCGAAAGCTACGAGGATATCGCCCAGAACGAAATCGTGCGCAAGCGCGGCATTCCCGTGGGCATTTGCCGGCAGATGATTTACGGCTACACAGTGGACAAGAACATCGGTTTCGCAATTGTCGACGCAAAGAAGTGCCCGCTTGGCACGCGCGTCACCATCGGTCCGAACGATTCGCCCGCCACGCTGGTCGAGGCCAAGTGGTGCTAGGAGGTAGAGCATGAGCACGAATGAAGGCAAGGTAATACTGGTCGTGGGCGGTGCCTGCGGCATGGGTGCAGCAACGGTATGCGAGCTGTATCGCCAGGGCGCGAAGCTCGTGGTGCTCGACTTGAACGAAGAGGCCTGGGAAGAGCTCGTCGAAGACGAGGAGCTCGAGGGCGGACCCGGCGAGATCGACTTCATCGGCGGCGATGTGTGCGATGCCGCCGTACGCGAGCGCGCTATCCAGACCGTGCGCGAAAAGTACGGCACGCTCGATTCCCTGCTGTATATTGCAGGTGTGCTCGACCTGATGTGCCCCGCGCACAAGACGGACGACGAATTGTACGACTACGTGATGGATGTCAACGTGAATTCGTGTTTCCGCATGTGCCGCGATTGCCTGCCGCTTCTGTGGGATCACGAGGGACTGCCGGCGAACATCGTCATCGTGGGTTCCGTCGGCGGCCAGGTGGGTTCTTCGGCCGGCGCAGCCTACATCACGTCCAAGCATGCGGTATTAGGCCTCGCGCGCAACCTCGCGCACACCTACCGCTTCCGCAACGTGCGCACAAACGTCGTGAACCCCGGCGCCTGCGTGACGGACATCCTGGGTAACGCCATGGAGAAATGGCCGGACCGCGACGTGATGGACGCCGAAGGCAACGAAATTTACAACGTGCGCGGCGCGGTGGCGCTTGGCGTCGATTGGAACGGCAACAACATCACCGGATGGCCTGAGGACATCGCCAATGCCATCCTCTACCTCATCAGCGACGAGGCGCACTACGTAAACGGCGCCCAACTTAACGTCGACGGAGGCTGGACCAGCTTCTAAATTGCATAAAAGGGGACTGTCCCTTTTTATGAAATTTCGTAGCCTGCTGCGCGCAGTGCTTCTAGGGCGCGCAGCAGGTTTTCTTTTTTGACGAGGATGTAGTCGGTGTTGTACGTGGAGACGGCGAACAGCCCTACTCCGGCGTCGGCAAGCGCACGCGATATGTTGGCGAGCACGCCGATAAGGGAGAAGTCCAAGGTGCCCACAATGCCGAACATGCGCCAGCCATCGTCGCGCGAAAGCGTCCATTCGGGCACAGCATCAATCGGGCATACGAGCGAAAGCTCCTCATCGGTTTTGCCGACAAAGCAGAACGGCTCGGCAAGCGCATCGCGCCCAAGTTCCTCAACTTGGCAAACACTGAATTCACCTGGTATAACACGTATTTCTAATGCCATGTGCTCCCCCGTCGTTTAGAATGAAACCGTTCGAGACCATTGTGCCACATCGAAGGAGAGCGACATGAGGATTCCGATTTCCTACCCCATCCGCAGCGATGCGCCCGGTTGGCCCGGCAACGAGATCTTCGAAATCGAACATGTGCGCTCGATGGCAAAGGGCGACGTCAATAACTCGTGCATCTTCCGCATGCACGAGCATTACGGCACGCATATGGATGCACCGTTCCACTTCAACAACAACGGCCCGAAAATGGCCGAGTTGCCGTTCGATTGGTTCTTCTCGGACAAGCCCCTGCTACTGGACATTCCCAAGGGCAGCTGCGAGACGCTCGACCCCGAAGACTTCGAGCCCTACGCCGAGCAAATTGCACAGGCCGACTTCCTGCTCATCCGTACCGGATTCCAGCGGTTCCGCGACACCGACCCCAAGAAATACCAGATGGAAAGCCCGGCCATCAGCCCAGCTGGATGCGAGTACCTCGTGAAAACCTTCGGCGGCACGCTGAAGATCGTCGGCTTTGACACCCAGTCGCTCGGCAATGCGTCCGACAAGACGGGCGCTGGCATCGAGGCACATCGCTGGATGCTCGGCGGTTACACCGAACACTTCATCACCGTCATCGAGGATGCGGACCTTCAAGACGTGCCTGCCGACAAGCCGCTACTCGCTGCCGCAGCCATTCCGCTGCGCATGATCGGCACCGACAGCAGCCCGGTGACTGCCTGGGTCGAGGTGTAACAGTCCGCAAGCTTTCGGGCTTGCCCGCTACCCGTTCACCACGTTCACGGGCTGCCCCGCCATAAACGCCCGAACGTTTTCCACCGTCACGTCCAGAATGCGCTGCCGGGCAGCCTGCGCTGCCCACGAAATGTGCGGGGTGATGATGCAGTTACGCGCGGAAAGCAGCGGGTTATCGGGCCGTATGGGCTCGGTGGATACCACGTCCAACCCGGCGGCATACACCTTCCCGGAATTCAGGGTGTCCGCCAGATCCTGTTCCACCACCAACGGCCCGCGGCTATTGTTGATGATGATGACGCCGTCCTTCATCTTGGCAATGCTCTGCCGGTTGATGATGCCTTCGGTACTGGGGAACAGCGGGCAATGCAGGAAGATAACGTCCGAGCGGGCGAATAGTTCATCAAGCTCCACGTATTCCGCGAGCGCAGCCCCCGCTTCGCTTTGGTTCGTGTCGTATGCCACCACGTTCATATCCATCGCTCGCAGAATGCGCGCGGTGGCCTGCCCGATACGCCCAAGGCCGATGATGCCAGCCGTCTTGCCGCTGAGCTCGATGAGCGGGTAGTCCCAATAGCACCAGTCCTCGTTATCCTGCCACCGGCCGGCTTTCACTGTTCTATCGTGATGCCCGTAGTGCGAGCATATCTCCAGCAACAGGCCTACGGCATATTGCCCGACGATTTGCGTGCCATACGCGGGTACGTTCGCCACCAGGATGCCCTTTTGCCGCGCATAATCGCAATCCACCACGTTGTAGCCCGTCGCCAGCACCGCTATAAACCGCAGGTCCGGGCACGCATCGATCGTTGCATGCGAAATGGGCGTCTTGTTAGTTACGGCCACCGAGGCTCCCTGCAGCCGTTCGACGATGAGCGGTGATTCCACGTAGGAAGTGCGATCGTAAACGGTGAGCTCGCCCAACTCCCCCAGCGGATCCCAGCTCAAATCGCCTGGGTTCTCGGTGTAGCCGTCCAGCACGACGATCTTCATGGCGTTCTCCTTCGACTTGGGTGCAGCAGGATGTCTCACTGCAATAATACTGCCATGTTCGCAGGCAAACCGCCTGAGAAGCGGGGAAACAAAGCCGGGGCATCGCCACACAATAGGTATCGCGTTATATAATCACCAGGGTGGTTTACCGGAACGCCAGGAGGTACTGATGGTTTTCACAACATCGCTACTCATTCTGTTCTGCGTGGCGTTGGTCGTCAGCTCAATCGGGTTCAAGAAATACGTCTGGTTCATCTCGATCGGGTACGGTTTCTCCATCGCCGCCGAGGGCATCGCCATGCTCATCATGTTCCCGCAAAACCCCCTCACCGTTATCGCATGCCTCCTGTTCATCGTGTATGGATGCCGCCTCGGCGGCTATCTCGCCTACCGTGAACTCAAGAGCGGCAGCTATGCCGCGCACATGAAGGGCGAGATAAAAGAAGACGTGGCTTTCGGCGTGAAGATTGCCATCTGGGTCACGTGCGCCGCCCTGTACCTCCTCCAGGTGCTCAGCGTGATGTACCGCCTCCAGAACAACGCGGAGAACAACATCTGGCTTGTTGTCGGGCTTATCGTGATGGCATGCGGCCTCTTGCTGGAATCGGCGGCCGACCTGCAGAAGAATCGAGCCAAGAAGATCAACCCGCGGCGCTGGGTGGACACGGGGCTGTACCGCATCGTGCGCTGCCCCAATTACCTGGGCGAACTCGTCTTCTGGACGGGCGTGGTGCTCAGCGGCATCGGTGCGGTGGTCGGAACCCAGTGGGCTTTGGTCATCATCGGATACCTCGGCATCGTCTTCGTCATGTTCAGCGGCGCCCGGCGCCTGGAAATACGCCAAAACAAGAACTACGGCGCCGACCCCGAGTACCAGCGTTACGTGAAGACCGTGCCCATCCTCATCCCGCTTGTCCCGCTGTACAGCGTGGAAAAATACAAGTGGCTCGTAGCCTAAGGCGATAGCATGACGAAGGCGAAACGCATCGGGATTATCCTGCTGGTAATAGTGCTGGTACTCGGTGCGCTGTCGTTCGCCTTCGACCGTTGGGTGCTCGGGCAAACGTATGAGCGTTTCCCCGCGCGGGTGGCAAGCGTCCTGCCCACATACGAGGACTACGACGCCG
Source organism: Coriobacteriia bacterium (assembly GCA_030526775.1). GTDB lineage: Bacteria > Actinomycetota > Coriobacteriia > Coriobacteriales > Eggerthellaceae > UMGS1519. The sequence continues at coordinate 18,716 of JAUNCA010000015.1, forward strand.
CCAAATACCCCCGCACGGACGTCGAATTCGAACTGAACGGCTACACGCTCCGCGGTCACGTCTATGGCCCGGAAAACACGCGGGGGCTCATCGTCTTCCGGCACGGCATTTTCAGCCAGCACCAGGATTACCTGTGCTTCATAACCGCGTTCGTCGACAAGGGCTGGCGCGTGTTTGCCTACGATGCCATCGGCTGCGGAGAAAGTGATGGCGACAGCACGCTCGGCATGTCCCAAAGTCCCATCGACGTGGCGGCGGCCGTGCGTTTCGCGCGGGAATCGGGCATGGCCGATGGTTTGAAAATCGCGCTAGTCGGACACAGCTGGGGTGGATACGGCGTGGCGGCTGCGCTCGGGCGTACCGATGATATCGCGGCGTGCGTAACCATGTCGGGATTCGACACGCCGATGAAGATTATCAACCACAGTGCCGTGGATGCCATGGGGCCGATTGCCGCGACGCAGGCACCGCTGTTCTGGCTCGCCACAACGCTTGATTTCGGAGCAGACGCGGACGTTTCGGCTTCGCAGGCAATTCGCGATTCAGGCGTGCCGACGTTGGTCGTTCATGGCATGGGCGACGCAACGGTTCCGTATGAAGAGGTAAGCATCGCGTATCAATTCCTGGAATCTGCGGAAGGCGCCCCGAATAACGTCTCGGTGATAACGCTCACCGAAGAAGGACGCGACGGGCACAACACCTATTTCTTCTCGAAGGAAAGCCAAGAATACTTCAACGAGCACATGACCGAGATGAACGAGATCGTTACCGAATGCGGGGACGACCCGACAGCTCCAGAAGTTGTGGCTTATCGCGCAACGGTCGACATCCCGCGGGCGAATGTCGCCGACCCCGAGCTCGTCGGGGGAATTGACACTTTCCTTGGCAAATACCTGAGCTAGCCCAGCCTACTGCCGCGCTTCCAGGATATCCAACGTCAGGCGCACACCGTCTTCGATGCACCCATCGCAAGTACGCAGGACCGGACCGCCGTTCAAACCTTTCAGGTCGGGGCAGAGCGTGGAGCCGTTTGCCTCGCGGAAACGTTGCGCCAGCTGTTTCGAGAGCTTATAAGTGGAGCCCTTCGTGCGTGGTTTGGCGGCAGATCCACCGCTGTTCACCTGACCGAACAGCAACACGCCACCGGAAATGGCCCCGCAGGTCTCGCTGAACCCGCCCATGCCGCCGCCAAAGCCCTCGGCCAGACGGAACGCTTGCTCCTCGTCCAGGTCCACTACATCGGCGCATGCGCATGCCACGCATTGCGCGCAATTGTAGCCCGCCGCATGCATCTCCAACGCACGCGCGACACGATCTTCCCGCTCGGTTTGATTCATCGCCAACTCCTCAAAACGTCCTTCGCCCATTATAAGAAAACCCGGCAAACAACAACCACGTCATCCTGAGCGGAGCGCGAAGCGCGGAGCCGAAGGATCTCCAGCGCCCCAACCTGACAAACGGCTACGGGGAGACTGTCGCGTCATAAAAAGGGACAGTCCCCTTTTATGAAATGAAGCGCTGTTCGATTCCTGCGCGGAAATCGCGCAGCCATGTTAGGCGCGCGATGCGGCTATCGCGGAAGCGCTGGGCTGCGGCTTCCCATACGTAGCTGAGCTTCTCCATGTCGACTGCTTGCTCGTCAACGAAGCCGTATGATTGGGGATCGCGTCCGGTGCCGCGGGGGTCCGCGAGCTCGGTCTCGACCTCTGCAATAGCCGCATCCAGCAATTCGAGCGCAGCCTCTTTTGGCATGAGCGGGATGAAAGGAATACGCAAGTCGAGCTGGTTGAGGTTGCGGGAATAATCGATCGGGGACGCGAGCCATTCCTGCAACGCCGTTTCCCCTGTTTCCGTAAGGGCATAGCGTTTCTTACCTGGACGGTTCTTGATGGGTTCGAGGTCGTATTCCACCAGCTCCGCATCGTGCAGCTTCTTGAGCGCCGGATAAATCTGGCTGAACGATGCGGTAAGCATATGCCCCGTGGAAGCCTCGACAACTTGATGCAGCTCGTAACCGCTCGCATGCGGATGAATCGCCAGCAAAGCCAGCAGCGTGTTTTCGAGCTCTGAGCGCATCGGTTCCCCTTCCGTTGCTTTGGTGGGGCGCCTTGTCTCGGCTCAAAGCGCCCCTCCTTCAGCATGCTACTTCTTTCGGCGGGTAGCCGCAAAGGCAAGCGTCGCAACGACAGCGGCGCCAATGCCAACATAGAGCGGGGTCTTGCTCGATTCCTGCTTCTCCTCGGGCTCCGGTGCGGGGCGTTGGAGCTTCGGCGCGGGAATACCCAGACCAGCCAAAATGTCTTCGGCGCGACGGCGACCCGCGTCCATCGACCCCTCGGTCGAGGCGATGAGGAACTGATAATCGCCCGCCAGGTGCAAGCCCTCGATATCGTTCAGATGGTTGGCCTTCAGATCGTTCACGGCCTTAAACTGGCCGGGGCCCTCGAGATTAACGGCCAGATCCCACACGTAGTTCTTCACGATCTTCGGCTTCTCGGGGAATTCGGGCAGCACCTTGCGCGTCTCGGAAATCATCTTCGCAGTGCGCTCTTCCTCGGTCATGGCCATGAGCTCATCGAAATGCTCGATACGCGATTGCGACAGGATAATCGGGTAGCCCTTTTCCTCGTTGGCCTGGGAAACGCCGGCAAGCCAGTTGTCCTCGTTTGCCGCGAAGAATGCCGCAGAATGGCGCAGAGCCTCGATGGGCTTTTCAAGGCCGAACTGGTAGTACACGACTTTGCTGTAATTGCACGAGGCCAGCGCTTGCTTCTGCGCGTCGGAAAGCCCTGGCACAAGCGCGAGCGTGCGGATGGCGTCGAGGCCGACGATAACGTGGTCGGCTTCCACAAGCTCGCCGTCAATCTTCAAACCGCGGACTTTGCCGTCCTCGATGACGACCTCCTCGACCTTCTGGTGGAAATGCACGCGGTCTTCCACCTGGGCGAACAACGCCTCGGAGATAATACCCATGCCACCGTCCATCGAGCACATGCCCGTCATGAGCGAGAACAGCATGATGACATGGCCCATGGACACCATATGCGAGTTCGCGGTTACCATGTTGCCGACCAGCGGGTCGAGCACGTACGTGCACAGGTCGGGGTAACCATTCTGGTGGCACCAGTCGTAAATGGAGATGTCGGACAGCTCGTTGAGTGCCGTGAAGTCGCCCTTCTCGAAATCGAGCGCTTTCGTG